>DFGL01000090.1 GCA_002371215.1 Ruminococcaceae bacterium UBA3751
ATATAATTAAATGTTTTGCGGAGCAAAACAGACATTTTCTTTACTCTTTTTTCTTTTCACCGGAAAAAGTCGCGCGAGGGGAAAAGAGAAGAGTGAAGAGTGAAAAGTGAAGAGTACAAAAAGAAAAAGCCGCTTACGCGACTTTTTCTTTTTGGCGGAGAGGATGGGATTCGAACCCATGTGGGCAGGGCCCAAACGGTTTTCAAGACCGCCTCGTTATGACCACTTCGATACCTCTGCATTCATAATGCTTAGTTATATTAACATAACTTAATTATAAAGTCAAGCAAAAAAATGAATTTATTCTTTAAGTTTTCACTTGACTTTTATGCGCCTATATGATAAAGTATTTAAGCACGATAAGTAAATCTTGACAGGAAACTAAGTCACACGCAGAAGTACTCAAGTTGGTGACGAGGCGCCCCTGCTAAGGGCGTAGGGTGGGCAACTGCCGCGAGAGTTCGAGTCTCTCCTTCTGCGCCAAAAAAAGGACTGCAAATGCAGTTCTTTTTAATTTTTTATCTTTTATATAACGAATAAAGCCGTCCTTCAGGACGGCTTTTAGACTACTCGGATTCTTCATTGGCTTTTTCTTCGCTCAGTTTAGCGAAGCATTCACTGCAGTACACCGGACGGTCTTCTTTAGGTTCAAAAGGTACTTTGCAGTCTTTTCCGCATTGTGCGCAAACTGCATCATGCATTTCTCTTGGAGCTTTTGCTGCTGCTTTCCTTTTGTCTCTGCAAGATTTACAACGCTGCGGCTCATTAACAAAGCCCTTTTCAGCATAGAACTCCTGCTCTCCTGCAGTGAAAACAAATTCGTTGTTGCATTCTTTGCAAACTAAAACTTTGTCTTCGTACATTATCCATTTCTACCTCTCTAAAGATTTTGCCGGGGGAAAATGGTGTAAGAATAGCTTAAGCAGTGAACAAGCTGATTTCTTAAACCTTGATGCTGGGGAAATATTCAAAAAGTAACTCCGCTGAGTTTCTTACGAATACGTTGAATAGCATTGTCTACGGATTTTTGATTTTTTCCGAGTTTTTCAGCAATCTCACCGTATGAACAGCCTACAATATGAAGCCTTAAAACCTCATTTTCAAAGCTGGACAATCCTTCGTACAAAATATCTGTCAAAGTTGAAACGCTTTCTTTAGCAAGATATTCATCTTCAGCGCTTAAAACGTACTGAGCTTCAAGCGCAGCGTCGTCAATACCAATAATACTTTCCTGGGGAATATCCTTTAAACGGGAAACCCTTTTTATAGCGTTACGGATAGAATTATTAATGCATCTCGACGCATAAGTGATAAATTTAGTATCTTTCTGAGTATTAAATGACTTAATTGCAGCAAGCAGTCCGATCATGCCTTCCTGAATTAAATCGTCTTTTTCGAGAGGAGCATTGATGTACTTAGAAGCTATAAAATCAACTATATTCCTGTATTTTTCGATTAATTCATTAAGTGCATTCTCGTTATCGTCTTTAATTTCACGGAGAAGCAATAAATCTGTGCTGTTAAAACTATCAGACATATGCTCCTCCCGATACTACATAATATGATAAATATTATAATATCGTATATTTAAAAATTAGTCAACTGTTTTTCGTAAAAATGGACAAAATTCTGAATACTTTGTTAAAAAGTTTAATAAATATTGATTGAGTTTAAACATTAAACCTGAAAAGTACAATATCTCCGTCTTGCATGACATATTCCTTGCCTTCGCTTCTGACTAATCCTTTTTCTTTTGCAGCAGCCATAGATCCGCAAGCCATCAAATCCTCAAATGAAACAACCTCTGCGCGAATAAAGCCTCTTTCAAAATCAGTGTGAATTTTACCTGCTGCCTGAGGCGCTTTTGTTCCTTTTTTAATTGTCCATGCTCTTACTTCCGGTTTACCGGCTGTGAGATAGCTGATTAAGCCGAGCAGGGAGTAGCTCTTTTTTATAAGTCTGTCAAGACAAGAGCTTTCAAGCCCCATATCCTCTAAAAATGCCTGTTTTTCATCTTCCTCAAGTTCTGATATTTCAGCTTCCATTTCAGCACAAATCGGAAACGTTTCGCTGCCCTCAGCGTCTGCTATTTCCTTAACGGCTTTGTAGTATTCGTTATTTTCAATGCCGTCAAGAAAATCGTTTTCACCTGTGTTACAAGCGTAAATTACAGGCTTTATCGTCAGTAGTGAAATATCTTTCAGATAAGCCTTTTCATCATCGCTGATTTCAACGGCTCTTGCAGTTTTACCGCTTTCCATTTCTGACTTTAGTCTTTCAAGAAACGCAACCTCGTTAGCAATAGTTTTGTCGCCCTTCATCGCTTTTTTTCGTGAATCAATTCGGCGAGACAATATGTCAAGGTCTGAAAGAATCAGTTCAAGGTTAATAGTTTCTATGTCTCTTTTAGGATCGACGTTTCCGTCAACGTGAGTTATATCATCATTGTCAAAGCATCTTACAACGTGAATAATCGCATCAACCTCTCTGATATGAGAAAGGAATTTATTACCAAGCCCTTCGCCGTTGCTAGCGCCTTTTACAAGGCCTGCAATATCAACAAATTCAATCGTTGCAGGAGTAAATTTATCAGGGTTGTACATTTCTGCAAGCTTATCAAGCCTCTCGTCAGGTACGCTAACCATACCTACGTTAGGCTCTATAGTGCAAAAAGGATAGTTTGCACTTTGCGCGCCTGCATTTGTAATTGCGTTAAAAAGTGTGCTTTTGCCGACGTTCGGCAGTCCAACCATTCCGAGTTTCATATATGTTTCCTTTCAGTTTGAGTGATTTTAGTAAATACACTATACAACAATTTTTATCCTTTTACAAGTAATTACTTGACAACTTATTTCAAATAAACTAAAATATTTTATAAATTTATTCCGAAAAGAGGAATGAAAAATGCTTCTCAACGGATCTCAGATTGTCCTTGAAACCCTGAAAGAACAGGGCGTAGATACAATTTTCGGATATCCAGGCGGAACAATTATTAATATTTATGATGAATTATATAAATACGGCGATACTTTTAAGCATATTTTAACCGCTCACGAACAGGCTGCCGCTCACGCTGCAGACGGATACGCAAGAGCAACAGGAAAGGTCGGCGTATGTTTTGCTACATCAGGACCCGGAGCAACTAATCTTGTAACGGGCATTGCAACTGCTTATCTCGACTCAATTCCGATAGTTGCTATCACTGCTAACGTTTCAAATAATCTTATTGGCAGAGATACTTTTCAGGAGGTTGATATAAGCGGTATTACTATGCCTATAACCAAGCATAACTTCCTTGTTAAAGACGTTGAAGACTTAGCGGCGACTGTTCGTAAAGCTTTTAAAATTGCCAAGAGCGGACGAAAAGGCCCCGTTCTGATTGATATTCCAAAGGACGTTACCTCTGCAATTTGTGAGTATGTTGCTGAACCGGAGCAGGAGGCAAAGCCGACTAAACTTCCGTCTGAAAACAGCATTAAAAGAGCGGTAGAACTTTTACAAAATGCCAAAAGACCTCTTATTTATGCGGGCGGAGGAACAATCCTTTCCGACGTCGGTGAGGATTTAATTACTTTTGCCGAAAAACTTGACGCACCGGTTGTTTCAACGCTTATGGGAATTGGCGCTTTTCCAAATAATCATCCGCTTCATCTCGGATTAATAGGTATGCACGGTCACAGAGTGTGCAATATGGCAGCTCATAACTGTGACGTCCTTATTACGTGTGGCGCACGGTTTTCTGACAGGGTTGCAGGAAGCAGAAAGACTTTTGCTCCGAATGCTGAAATACTGCATATTGATATTGACGCTGCGGAAATGGATAAAAACATCAATTCAAATTATCACGTTAAAGGTGATTTAAAGGACGTTATTCCGCTTCTGACAAGAGAAATTGAACAGCTGGATCATAGCAGTTGGAAAAATGAGCTTTTGGAATATGAGGACGATTTTGAACAAAACGATATTGAAGGGTTTGTTAATCCCAAAACCCTTATTGAGAAGGTAGATGAATACTCATCCGATAATGCAATTATCGTAACCGACGTTGGTCAGCATCAGCTTTGGGCTGCACAGTTTTATAAGTTTAAATATCCGAGAACGTTTCTTACTTCCGGCGGACTCGGCACTATGGGGTATTCACTCGGTGCTTCTATCGGATCAAAAATCGGAAAACCCGACAGAGAGGTAATCGTTTTCTGCGGCGACGGCGGATTTCATATGTGTATGCCGGAGCTTGCAACAATTATGAGTTACGGACTCAATGTTAAGATATTTATTCTGAATAATTCCGTTCTCGGTATGGTTCACCAATGGCAGAAAATGTTTTGCGAAAGCCGTTTTTCAGAAACAGAACCTCACAGAAATACCGATTTTGTAAGGCTTTCCGATGCGTTTGGCGTAAAAGCATACCGAGTTAATACTAATAATGATATTGATTCTGTTGTGAAAGAAGCGTTAAATTACAACGGACCTGTCGTAGTGGACTGCAGAATTTCTCCGGAAAGCTCGGTTCTTCCCATGAAACCTATGGGTGGCGCCGATAAGAATATATAAGGAGCTATATATATGATGGAAAAGCTTGTTTTATCCGTTCTCGTAGATAACGAAAGCGGCGTACTTCAACGCGTTGCAAGCCTGTTTTCAAGGCGCGGATATAATATTTCATCACTTACGGTTTCGGAAACCGAGGATGAAGACTTTTCAAGAATGACGATAGAAGTACATACCGAGCCTGAAAATTTCAGGCAAATCAAAAGGCAGCTTCAAAAGCTTGAAATTGTAAAAAAGGTTTCCGAGCTTACCGATGAAAACTCTGTTTCATCCGAACTGTTGCTAATAAAGGTAAAGGTTAAGGGCATAAATGAAAAAAACAAGCTCCTTGCTTTTAACGTAAAATACGGAGCAAGAGTTCTTGATATTTCGCTTGAAACGATGACTCTCGAATTTACCGGAAAAGGCGAAACCATTGATGAATTTGTTGATTATATTGAGAACAACTTCGGGGTTGTCGAGCTTGCGAGAACAGGTATCACGTCGCTTCACAGAGGTGAAGGTTCGTTCACCGAAAACGTTCAAGAATAATCAGTTTATCTTAGCGAAAATAGTGAAAGGATAAAAATATTATGGAAAAAGCACTGATATTAGATGAGGAAACACTTAAAAAAGGATGGGGCGCAGAGGGACAGTATTGGTTCTCTGTCAATACGTATACAGTGAAAGATATTGCTGAAACTGCTGATATTGACCGTCCGCACGATTCAAGTGAAACTGAGTTTATGCTCTCTATCGGATATATTCCTTTTTTCCATGTTAACAGAATTGAGATGAGCAGAGCATATATCGAAGCTGTAGGCAGCAGAAAGTTAAAAGAAAGACTTTTAGCAGTTCCTGACAGCGAATTTGTTAATACGTTCTGGAAATATTTTGACGCTTATAAACACCTTTCTGACGGCTATGAGGAATTTCAGCTTAATTATCTTATCAAAAAAGCCGTTGACTGGTGCGACGATAACGGCATTAAATGTATTGTTGAATAAATCTTAACGGAAGCAGAATTTTCTGTTTCCGTTTTATTAATATTAATTTAATAATATATATTATTGCAATTACAGATATAGTGTGATATAATCAATTGATTAATTAATAGGGTAGTGTGCCTATGATTATTTTAGGAATAGATCCCGGCTACGCTATAGTTGGCTGGGGCGTAATTGAATATGTTGGCGGAAGATTCAACGTGCTTGGTTACGGAGCGATAACGACTGAAGCTACAACGCCTTTTCCCGAAAGACTTCAGATTATTTATAACGATATGTGTTATCTGTTTGATAAATATAAGCCTGAGGCTATGAGCATGGAGAAGCTTTTCTACAATTCAAACCAAAAGACTGTTATTGACGTTGCTCAGGCGAGGGGAGTAATAACACTTGCAGCGCAGATGTACGGCAAAGACATATATGAATACACTCCGCTTCAGGTTAAACAATCAGTTACAGGTTACGGCAGGGCTGAAAAAAAGCAGGTTCAGGAGATGACAAAAAACATCCTCTCTTTGAAGAGTATTCCAAAGCCTGATGATACTGCCGACGCTCTTGCAATGGCTATCTGCCACGCTCACGCAAGCGGTTCATCAATCGGAAGATTAAATGAAATGATAAAAAAACAGTATGGTGATAATTTATGATTTACAGCGTTAAAGGTATTCTTACATATTCAGAACCTTCTTTTGCGGTTGTTTCCTGCGGAGGAGTCGGATTCAAATGTTTTATCAGTATGAATACGTTAAGAGATTTACCCGGCATCGGCAAAGAAACAGAATTATTCACTTATTTGTCAGTACGCGAGGATGCTCTTGATTTATTCGGCTTTTCAACCTCTAATGAGCTTGAAGCTTTTAAGCTGCTTATTACGGTTAGCGGAGTTGGGCCGAAAGCGGCTATGGCTATCTTAAGCGTCTTACCTCCCGACAGACTTTCCGTTGCAGTTTCAAGCGGCGACGTAAGGTCAATTCAACAGGCGAACGGAGTCGGTAAAAAAACTGCCGAGAGAGTTGTTCTTGAACTAAAGGATAAGATGGCTGGTATCGGAGGAAGCGCTGTTTCATCAGTAGTAGAGGGTATTCAGTCAGTTTCTGACAACAGCAATGCTTCAGAAGCCTTTGAAGTTCTTGTTTCACTCGGATTTGACAGGTCTGACGCAGCAACTGTCATCGGCTCAATGGATAAGAGCCTTTCATCCGACGATATGATAAGAGAAGGTCTGAAAAAGCTTTCATCTCAACTTTAACGGTATATTAATTGAATTTGGTGAAAATATATGATTGAAAATGAAATGGATTTTGAGAGCAGGTTATCAGCTCCGGAATATACAAATGAAGATAATGAGATAGAGAACTCTCTTCGTCCGAAACAGCTTGCGGATTATATCGGCCAGGAAAAAGCTAAGGAAAACCTGAGCGTATATATTCAGGCGGCAAAGCTCAGAAATGAGCCTCTTGACCACGTTCTTTTATATGGACCTCCGGGTTTAGGTAAAACCACTCTTGCGGGAATTATTGCCAATGAGCTTGGTGTAAATATCAGAATTACGTCGGGACCTGCTATAGAAAAGCAGGGGGATTTGGTTGCAATTCTTTCCAATCTTGAAAGCGGCGACGTTCTTTTCATTGACGAAATTCACAGATTGAACAGAACCGTAGAGGAGATTCTTTATCCTGCTATGGAGGACGGTAAGATTGATATTATTATCGGTAAAGGTCCTTCGGCAAGAAGCTATCAGCTCAGCCTTCCTAAGTTTACGCTTGTTGGAGCAACAACGCGTGCAGGCCAGATTTCTGCTCCTCTGCGTGACCGTTTCGGCGTAATTCTCAGGCTTGAGATGTATAATCAGAACGAGCTTGCTGAAATAGTAAGACGTTCTTCTAAGATACTTAACATCCCGCTTGACGATAAGGGCGCTTATCAGATTGCCGGACGTTCAAGAGGAACACCGCGTATTGCAAACAGACTTCTTAAACGCTCCCGAGATTTTGCGGAGGTAAAGTATGATGGAGTAATTACTGAGGAAGCCGCTATGGAAGCTCTTTCATCAATGGAAATTGATGAGCTCGGACTTGATTCCGTTGATAGGCGCCTTCTTATGACTATGATTAGAAATTATAACGGCGGTCCGGTTGGTCTTGAAACTATTTCTGCCGCAATAGGCGAGGAAAGCGTTACAATAGAAGACGTTTATGAGCCCTATCTTATGCAGATTGGTTTTCTTGCCCGAACACCGAGGGGCAGGTGCGTAACGCATGCCGGCTATCAGCATTTAGGAATTCCGTTTAACGGCGGTAACAATTCTGAAAACACACAGCAAAAGCTGGATTTATAATAATTAAGGAGTTTTAGATATATGGGTAGATTATTCGGAACAGACGGCGTAAGAGGTATTGCAAACAAGGATTTAACCAATGACCTGGCAATGAAAATCGGTGCTGCTGCCGCTACTGTTTTATTAAGAGAGGCTAAAAGTGCAAAACCAACCGTTTTAATCGGTAAGGATACGAGAGCGTCCGGCGATATGCTTGAGGCGGCGCTTACGGCAGGACTTTGCTCTGTTGGATGCAACGTTCTTTCCGTAGGTATCGTACCTACTCCTGCCGTTGCTTATCTTGTTGGTAAATATGAATGCGAAGCAGGAATTATGATTTCTGCATCGCATAACCCCTGTGAATATAACGGTATCAAAATATTCCAGAAAACGGGATATAAGCTTGATGATTCTATTGAAGAAGAAATTGAAGCTATTATTCTTGATAACGCTGAAAAAATTGAATATAAATACGGCGGCGACGTCGGTAACAGATTATATTCAAAAAATGCAGTTAGGGATTACATTGAGCACGTTGTTTCAACTACTGACGTTCGTTTTGACGGAATGACCGTTGCGCTTGACTGTGCTAACGGTTCTGCCTCCGTATGCGCTAAGGAAATATTTACGGCTCTCGGCGCTAAATGTATTATGCTTTCCGATACTCCCGACGGAGTAAATATCAACCTTAACTGCGGCTCCACTCATCCCGAGGAGCTTATGAAGTTTGTAAAATCGGCTCAGCTTGATTTAGGGCTTGCCTTTGACGGTGACGCCGACAGAATGCTTGCTGTGGATGAAAACGGCGAGCTCGTTGACGGAGACAAGGTAATAGCTATATGTGCTAAACGAATGAAGGAAGAGGGAAGACTGAACAGTGATACTGCCGTAGTAACTGTAATGAGCAATATGGGCTTCTTCAAATTCTGTGATGAGAACGATATAAAATGTGCGAGAACCGCTGTAGGCGACCGCTACGTTCTCGAAAGAATGCTTAAGGACGGCTTTAATATCGGCGGTGAACAGTCAGGCCACGTCATTTTCCTCGATTATGCAACAACCGGAGACGGCGAATTATCAGGAGTTCAGCTTATTGAAACCGTAGTTAAAAGCGGTAAAAAGCTCTCTGAACTTGCCTCAATTATGACTGTTTATCCTCAGGTTTTAATTAACGTTAAGGTTTCACCTGAGGGAAAAGCTAAATATAATAACGACGAATATATTATTGCTGCCACTCAGAAGGCTGAAATGGAACTTATGGGCGACGGACGAGTTCTTGTTCGTGTAAGCGGAACCGAACCGCTTGTAAGAGTTATGCTCGAAGGTAAAGACATTGAGCATATTACACGCCTCGGAAACGATATTGCAGCTGTAGTAAAAGAGAGATTATCATAATGCGAATTGCTGATGAATGGAAAGAATATGAGCTGATTGACTGTTCAAGCGGCGAAAAACTTGAAAGATGGAACAGGCAGATATTAATTCGTCCGGATCCTCAGGTTATATGGAAAAGTGAAAAAGCACACCGTCTTTGGGCGCAGCCTTCAGCTCAGTATATCCGTTCCCGTACCGGTGGAGGCAAATGGAAGGTGTTTAAACGAATGCCTCCGGCATGGCAGATACGGTATAAGGATTTAACATTCAATATAAAGACTATGGGGTTCAAGCATACGGGCTTGTTTCCCGAGCAGGCTGTTAACTGGGACTTTGTCAGAGAATTAATCAGAAACAGCAACAGGGAAGACGTAAAGGTGCTCAATTTGTTTGCGTATACCGGCGGCGCTACGGTTGCCTGCCTTAAAGAAGGCGCTTCTGTTGTCCACGTTGACGCCTCTAAGGGTATGACTAACTGGGCAAAGGAAAATGCTATTGCCAGCGGTGTTGCCGACGGTGACGTTCGTTGGATTGTTGACGACTGTATGAAATTTGTACAGCGGGAAATAAGACGCGGCAACAGTTACGACATTATTATACTTGATCCACCTTCATACGGACGCGGACCAAAGGGCGAAATCTGGCATCTTGAGGACAGTCTTTATGACTTTATGAAAACCGTTGAAAAAGTGCTGTCCGACGAGCCTATAGCCGTAATACTGAACTCATACACAACGGGGCTTTCTGCCTCTGTTATGAAATACATACTTGATGATATTGTAGTAAAAAGCAGGGGAGGTAGTTCAACTGCCGATGAAATAGGACTGCCTGTGACCGCCGGCGGAGGAGTTTTACCCTGCGGAGCAACTGCAATATGGCAGAATTAAACTATGAATTTAATTGAATTTAAAAACGTTTCTTTTTCGTATTTTGTTACTGACGAAAACGGAAAAGAAAATGAAATACCGGTTCTTAAAGATTTCAATTTAAGCATTGAAAAAGGAAGTTTTGTTGCTGTACTCGGTCATAACGGTTCCGGTAAATCAACAATTGCTAAACTCACTAACGGTATTAATTTTCCCATAAGCGGAAGCGTTACTGTTAACGGCATTGAAACTAAAGACGACGAAAGTATTTATAACGTAAGGCGAATTGTCGGTATGGTTTTTCAAAACCCCGATAATCAGATTGTTTCCTCTATTGTAGAGGAGGACGTAGCTTTCGGTGTTGAAAATCTCGGAATTGCGCCGGAAGAATGCCGTAAAAGAGTTGATAACGCCTTAAAAACCGTAGGCATGTATGAGTACAAGGATAACGCTCCGAGCCGTCTTTCGGGCGGTCAGAAGCAAAGAGTTGCTGTTGCAGGAATAATCGCGATGAAACCTGAATGCATAGTTCTTGATGAGCCTACTGCAATGCTTGACCCGAGCGGAAGAAAAGAGGTAATAGATACCGTTTTAAAGTTAAACCGCGAGGAAGGAATTACCATAGTTCTTATTACTCACAATATGGATGAAGCCGTTAAGGCTGACAGAATTGTTATTATAGACGATGGCGCAATAAAGGCAGACGGAACACCTAAAGAGGTTTTCGCCGATGCAGAAAAGATTAAATCGTTAAAGCTTGATGTTCCTCAGTCAACTGATTTGATAAACGAATTAAAGCTTAAAACCGATGAAACGGTACTGAGTGCTGACGAATGTGCTGAGATACTTTATAAAGAACTTGTTTAACGGAGATAAAAATGCCGATAATTGTTTGCGAAAAATTGAATTTTCTTTATTCCGTAGGTACACCTTTTGAATCTGCGGCTATTAAAGATATTGATTTTACCGCCGAAAAAGGCGATATTATCGGAATTATCGGGCATACCGGATCCGGAAAATCAACGCTCATTCAGCATTTTAACGGACTGCTTGAGCCTACTGACGGAAAGATATTTATTGACGGGAAAGACATCTGGACAAAAGAGAACAGAAAAAAAATACGAAGCGTTCGCTTCGCTGTTGGTCTTTGCTTTCAGTATCCCGAATATCAGATTTTTGAAGATAATGTTTTTAACGAAATTGCTTTCGGTCCAAAACAGATGGAGCTTGATAAAGAGGAAATTAAAAAGCGTGTATATGAAAGCATGGAATTCCTCGGCTTGAAAAGAGAGCTTGAAAGCGTTTCGCCTTTTGATTTGTCAGGCGGTCAGAAAAGGCGCGTTGCAATCGCTTCAATAATTGCAATGCGTCCCGAGGTTCTTATTCTTGACGAACCCTGCGCAGGTCTTGACCCGAATGGAAGAGATACTATTTTAAAGCTTATAAAAGAGTATCAGCGTAAGCAGGGGAATACTGTAATATTCGTTTCACACTCTATGGAGGACGTAGCTAAAATTGCAAACCGTGTTCTCGTGTTGAATAAAGGCAAGGTGCAGTATTTCGGAACTGTTAACGAAGTTTATTCACATTCTGCGGAGTTAAAGGAAATAGGGCTTAACGTACCCGAAATAACCGAGGTTTTCCTAAAACTTAAAGATATGGGCATTGATTGTAAAACGGATATATTTACCGTTGAGCAGGCTGTTGCTGAATTTAACCGTCTTAAGCTGAACAGGGGGGTGCGGTAATGCTTGCTAACGTAACTATTGGAACGTACTATCCTACCGATTCAGTTATACACAAACTTGACCCGAGAATGAAAATTGTTCTCATTTTATTAATGATGACATCGGTTTTCTTCTGTAAAAGCTTTATTTCACTGGGTGTTACACTTTGCGTAACAATTGCAATCGTGCTTATATCGAAAATCAGTATAAGAGCAATATTAAAAGGATTAAAGCCGATACTCATTATTGTTATTTTTACTTCTCTTCTTAATCTTTTTTACGGAAGCGGAGACCCGATTTTTAAGTTCTGGATTTTTAAAATAACTCAAAAAGGCGTATATAACGCAATATTTATGTCATTCAGGGTTATTTTACTTGTTATAAACGGTTTAATGCTTACTTACACCACTACTCCTACTTCACTTACAGACGCTATAGAATCTCTTTTAAAGCCTCTGCATACTGCTTTTAAGCTTGATATTCATTCTCTTGCTATGACAATGACTATAGCGCTGAGATTTATTCCTACGCTTATTGAAGAAGTTGATAAAATAATGTCCGCTCAAAAATCAAGAGGCGCAGATATGGAAAGCGGTAATTTTATTAAAAGAGTTAAGGCTATCGTACCCGTTTTAATTCCATTATTCGTTTCCTCATTTCGCAGAGCTAACGACCTTGCTTACGCTATGGAATGTCGATGCTACAGAGGCGGCGAAGGAAGAACAAAAATGAAACAGATGCACTTAGTCGGTAAAGACTATGTAGCAATGATTTTTGTTGTGCTTTATTTTGCAGGAATAATTGTTATCAATATATTTGTTCCGAGTGTTTTATGATGAGAAGATTACTTTTTTCAATTAAATATGACGGAACCGCTTATCACGGTTGGCAGGTGCAAAATAATGCTCTAACGGTTCAGGAAGTATTTCAGAACGCCGTTGAAAAAGTGTTTTTAAAGCGCCTCGACGTTAAAGGCTGTTCAAGAACAGACAGCGGAGTCCATGCTGAAATGTACTGCGTGAGCATTGATACTGATATGAACATATCCTGCGAAAATGCAGTACTTGCTCTCAATACACATCTTCCCGACGATATTGCTGCTTTTGACTGTAAAGAAGTAAATTTAGATTTTCATCCTCGGTATGACTGTAAATCAAAGCAATATATTTATAAAATTTATAATGGTAAAATCAGAAATCCGTTTTATGAAAAGTATTCATACCATTACAGGTATCCTATTAATGAGGAATATCTGCATAAAGAGGCTCAGCACTTTTTGGGAACTCACGATTTTTCCGGCTTTTGTTCAGTCAAAAGCGACGTTGAGGATACTGTCAGAACTGTTTATTCGGTTTCGGTTAAGCGTGAAGGAGATTTTGTGATTTTCAGCGTTGAAGCTAACGGATTTTTGTACAATATGGTAAGAATAATAGTAGGAACTCTTCTTTTTATTAACGAAGGAAATATAAAAGAAGGAGAGCTAAAGGAAGTAATAGAATCTAAAGACAGAAAGCGCGCGGGCAAAACCGCACCGCCGCAAGGACTTTACCTATATAAAATTAATTATTAACGGAGTATTCTATGCCAAATAATGACGTCAGAAGCAGAAACAGAACCTATAAAAGAAAAAAGAACGCTGCAAAAACGAGGAGAATTCTCTGGGGAGTTATAATCGTTACTGTAGCTATTCTGATTATCCTTAAAATCTGGGAGGTTGACTTTAATTCTATTAAGCGGTCAATTACTCAGGGTTCTCAAAATGTTGTTTCTTCTTCAGCTGAAAATATATACCCTTATTCACTTGACAGTGCTAAAATATTTGATATTACTCCTCAGAATGATAAACTTAATATTATGACAGACATTTCCTGTATGATATTTAATCCTACAACAGGAAACGTAGATTACACGTTCAACCACGGTTTTTCTAACCCTGTTCTTAAAACCGCGGGAAACTATTTTTTCGTTTTTGACCAGGGAAACGACAGGGTAAGGCTTGATAATTTAAGCGAAAATATATATGAAACTAATTTTGAAAATTCTGTTTTATGTGCTGACTTATCTAAAACAGGTACAGTTATTTATGCCGTTAAAGGAAAAGATACAAAATGCGAGCTATACGTTATCAATAAAAGCCTAAAGAAAGAACTGAAATATAAGGTTAATGACGGTTATATAGTATCTGTTGCTATAGACGAAAGCGGAAAACGCTGTGCGTTTGCAACAATTAATTCAAAAAATGCAAAGCTTATTACTACAATTCATACTATAAATATAGGCGATAAAAAAGAAAGAGCCGAGTTCAATTTAGAAGAGACAAATATTCTCGATTTACACTACTGTGAAAAAGATTTATTTGTTATCGGAGATAACTGCGTTTCAAGAGTTACCTCTCAAAAAAGACTTAAAGAAATTTTTAAAATCGGCGAAGTAAACACCTGTTGTTTTAACTATACAAAGTACGGTGAACTTGTTTATGTATATTCAAAATATTCGTCAGCAAATGAAAATTATCTTACTTATATAAACTCAGTCGGCAAAATTAAGACTACGGTTGAATTAAAACAGAAACCCAAGTATGTTTCTTCTTCGTCTAATGAGATGACCGTGCTGTTTACCGATAAGGTAATAACATACTCTTTAACTGACGGCACTGTTAAATATACCGCTGAATGTGATGATTCGGTAAGCGCAATTCATAAACTGTCTACTAAGTGCTTTATATGCCGTCATCAGGTTATTGACGTGCTTGAAATGAAGCAAAAGGAAAAAAAGTAATATGGCTGTAAATTATGTTGACGTAGCTCTTATCGGTATCATTCTTTTTGGTTCAATAATCGGCTGCGTCAGAGGAATTCTTTTCTCGGTTTTAAGGTTTATAAGAACCTCTGTGGGACTGTTTTTATGCTTTTATTTCAGCAGTAATTATACTCAACCTGTTTATGACAGCCTTGTAAAACCGAGATTACTGCAGGCCATTAATGAAAAAATTGTTTTATCGGGTAATATTGACGAAATAATTACCAACCTGAACAATTACGTTAATTCTTTACCAAGCTTTTTAGCGTCAAAATTCAGTATTTCAAGTCTAAATATTTCGTCAGACGATATTGCTCAATCAATTCTCACTAATGTTTTTGAACCGATAGCGCTTAAAATTACAAGAATTGTTTTATTTATTGTGATTTTTTTAGTATTCTTCGCAGCAACCGGTATCATCCTTTATTTTATAAAAATGAAATATGATAAAGATAGTAAAAGCGGAAGAAAATCAACTATTAAAAAAACCGATAAGTTATTCGGCTTTGTTTTCGGAGCTTTAAAGTCGCTCATTATCATATTTTCATTAATAAGTATTTCGCTGATATTTGCTAACTCTGATGGAAATAGCAGCTTCAGCGTTGCTATAAACGACAGTATAATATTTAACTATTTAAAAAGCATTAATCCATTTAATGTTATAACGGAGGGGTTATTATGAGTACAAATAATACTGAAAACACAGAAAAAAGACCTGAAGAGGGAATATTCTACAATTGGAACACAATTCCTAACTGGCTTTGCTTTTTAAGAATTGCTCTTATTCCCGTTTTCTCATACCTGTTTATTAAGGAATACTATATTCCAGCATTTATTATAATGATTATTGCTGCTCTTACCGATCTTTTTGACGGTAAAATTGCAAGAAAATTCAATCAGGTTTCAAACCTCGGAAAAATGCTTGACCCTATTGCCGATAAACTCTCGCAGATGGCTATAGTAATTATTTTGATTTATAAATATTGGGGTACTTTTCTTAAATACATACTCATAATGTTTATTGTTAAAGAGCTTATTATGCTCGGTGGCGGAGCTTTGCTTCTTGCAAAAGGCTTAAGACCTTCTGCGGCAGATATTTGGGGCAAGGTATCAACAACTGTATTTTATGTATTTATGATTGCTATTATCGCGCTCAGTAAAGAAACAGGGGCGCTCAAAGACGTTGCATTTTTCAGAGACAATCACCTTCTTTTATCCAACGGAGTTATGACCGTTATGGTTGTAATTTCACTTATAATGACCTTTGTTGCATTATTCAGCTATGTTCCGGGATTCATTGTACAGGTTAAAGAAAAAAGAAAGTATATGGACCAGTAATCTAACAAGGAGTTAAACTATAAATGAAGCAACAATTATGCTCACGCTGCGGGGTAAGACCTGCAGTAGTGTTTGTTCAAAAAATGGAGGACGGCGAAGTTAAACCGGAAGGACTTTGCATTCAGTGTGCAAGAGAGCTTAACGTCGGACCCATAAATCAGATGATTGAAAAGCTCGGTATCAGTGATGAAGAAATCGAGGCAGCAACCGAACAAATGAGTCAGTTTATGGAAAATATGGAAGACTTCAATTTCGGCGACCTCGGCGAGATGTTCAATCCGGATAATGCCGACGGCGCTCAGACTATGCCTTTCGCCAATCTCTTTGGTGCTCAGAACGCTGAGAACACTTCAGACACTACAAACAAAAAAGATAAGCGTAAGAATAAAAAACGCGGTAAAGCTAACGAAGAAACAAGAAAATTCCTCAATAATTACTGTAACAACCTTACAAAACGAGCAAAGGACGGTAAGCTCGATAACATTATCGGCAGAGAAAACGAAATTAACCGCGCAATTCAGATACTTTGCAGAAGAACTAAAAACAATCCCTGCTTAATCGGTGAGCCCGGTGTAGGTAAAACCGCAATAGCTGAAGGTCTTGCTATTAAAATTGCCAAGGGCGAGGTTCCCGCAAGGCTTGCTGATAAGGAAATCTTCCTTCTTGACCTCACAGCCCTTGTTGCAGGAACTCAGTTCAGAGGGCAGTTTGAGGGACGTATTAAAGGGCTTGTTGATGAGGTTAAGAGTGAAGGTAACATTATTCTTTTCATTGACGAGGTGCACAATCTCGTTGGAACAGGCGACAGTGAGGGAACGATGAATGCTGCCAACATATTAAAGCCTGCACTTTCAAGAGGTGAAATTCAGGTAATTGGCGCGACTACATTTAATGAATACAGGAAATATATTGAAAAGGACGCTGCTCTTGAACGACGTTTTCAGCCTATAAAGATTGAAGAGCCGTCTATTGACGACGCTTACAGAATGCTCCTCGGTATAAAGTCATATTATGAAAACTACCACAAGGTTCAGATAAGCGATACACTTGTTTATAAGGCAGTTACCATGTCCGAGCGCTTTGTTACTGACAGATACCTTCCCGATAAGGCAATAGACCTTCTTGACGAGGCTTGTACAAGCGCAAATTTAAGAAATCCTGCTATAAGCGAATATCAGCTGCTTTCTGAAAAGCACGAAAACCTAAAAGAGAATATAGAAAATCTCTCTGAGCCCGAAGAAGGGGAGGAGATTGATTACGAGCTGATTTCAAAGCTTAAGGTTGAGCTTATGCAGCTTGAGGAAAAGCTTCCCGAGCTTAAGGAAAAAGCAGCTGATAATCAGGTTCTTGAAGCGGATTTAGCAAAGGTCATTTCAATGTGGACCGGTATTCCCGCTACTAAAGTAGAACAGGGTGATATTAAAAAGCTTGCAGAGCTTGAAAACGAACTTAAAGCACACATTATCGGTCAGGATGAAGCTATTAAAAAGGTTGCCAATGCGGTAAGACGTGGAAGAGTACAAATCAGCCCCAAAAAAAGACCGCAGTCGTTTATATTTGTCGGTCCTACGGGTGTTGGTAAAACCGAGCTTGTAAAACGCCTTGCCGACGCTTTGTTTGATTCTCCCGATAATCTTATAAGGCTTGATATGAGCGAATTTATGGAAAAATTCAGCGTATCAAGAATTATCGGCTCGCCTCCGGGTTACGTAGGCTATGACGACGCAGGTCAGCTTACTGAAAAGGTTAGGCGCAAGCCCTATAGCGTAATCCTTTTTGATGAAATTGAAAAGGCTCATAAGGACGTTCTTAATATTCTGCTTCAGATTCTTGATGAAGGAAGAATATCAGACGCGCAGGGCAGGGTAGTTAACTTTGAAAATACAGTCATTATTATGACATCTAACGCAGGCTCAACCGATCAGAATACTATGGGCTTCGGCAAAACGGATAACGATATAACAAAAGAAGTTACAATGAAAGCACTTGAGCGTTTCCTTCGTCCTGAATTTCTCGGCAGAGTTGATGAAATTGTCATTTTCAACAATCTGTCTGAGCTCAATTTCGAAAAGATTGCCGCATTAATGCTTGATGAACTTGTTCCAAGCCTTAAGGATAAGGGAATAGATATGACTTATGATGAATCCGTTCCCGTTTATCTTGCAAAGCAGGCGTACGGCTCTAAGAAGAATGCGAGAGGACTGCGCGACGCAGTAAGACGCGAGGTTGAGGAAAAGCTTGCCAACGCAATTGTCTTTAATCAGGATATTGAAATTAAAACAATTTCACTCTCTGCTACTGACAAAATTGATATTAAAATTAATTAAAAAACTCTTGACTTTTCGGCGCACATTAGATATAATAATGTGCGTCGCGATAAGCGGGTGTATTTCAATGGTAGAATATCAGCCTTCCAAGCTGAATACGTGGGTTCGATTCCCATCACCCGCTCCATTTTTTTGCGCTGTTAGCTCAGTTGGATAGAGCAACTGCCTTCTAAGCAGTAGGCCGGAGGTTCGAGTCCCCCACAGCGCGCCATTTTTATATTTATAGTTTTATGGTGGGATTGGCCTAGTTGGTTAGGGCGCCAGTTTGTGGCACTGGAGGTCATCAGTTCGAATCTGATATCCCACCCCATTTTTTATTTTGGGGAGTAGCCAAGCGGTAAGGCAACGGACTTTGACTCCGTCATGCGTGGGTTCGAATCCCGCCTCCCCAGCCATTTTTTTGGCAGGAAGATGAGTCAGTAAAATGTTATAATGTGCAACGTGCTGAAGAAAAGTAGTAAATGATCCACTAGCTCAGATGGCAGAGCACTTGACTTTTAATCAAGGTGTCCGGGGTTCGATTCCCCGGTGGGTCACCAGCGGAAAAGACGACCAATAGGTCGTCTTTTTTGATGCGTTAAAAAATTTGTGACAT
>DFGL01000019.1 GCA_002371215.1 Ruminococcaceae bacterium UBA3751
CAAGCCTTAACCCGTTTTTATGCCTTGTTCTAACAAAAAATAGTCTGATTTTAGAGTGCGAAGCAGTTTTTGCAAAGTAATTTTAGGCAATAAAGAAATTATAAAATCGCCTGCATACTCGCGTATTCAGGCGATTTTTAGTTTATTTAGTGGCAAAAGGACAAAGCAAAAACCTGACCTTTTTTATGACGGGCGCCCCAAATCCCACCCTTTTATTATTCCGATTTGTAATTGCCCGTTTTATAGTGATTGAAATACCAGTCGTTTATCGTTATTTCTTTAAATTCAACGTCTCCGGGCTCTTTGTTGTAATGCTGATAGATGTACATATTTACGTCGATATAGTAGTAACCGCTTTCATTGAGCGGGCATATGCTTATAACCGTTTCACCCTGAGCAATCTGATAATCAATATAATTTTCAATCTCGCTGTTCAAAGAAAAGATATTTGCGTAAGTAAAGGTTACAAATACAGCTATCGCCGCCGAAGCTATATAGGCGAATCTTACGGCGCTTTTCTTTGAAAATGCAATGCCGAGTGATATAGCGTACCGCGTCATCAGCAGGGTGACAATGCACATAACAATATATGTAAAATAGTAAACCCTTGCCGAAATCGGAGATACTATTAGCAGCGGCAAAACGGTGAAAACGGCAAAGAGTGAAAAAAGAATTATCCTTACCTTCTGCTCCCTGCTTTCAATAAGAGATATAACAAATATAATCGCCGCAATATAAGCTGCTAATGCTAAAAGCAAAAACGCGTTGTCAGCCAAATCAAGCCTGCCGAAATGGGTGGGCGAATAATCAAGGCTTTTAAACAGCCATAATACGGGATAAAAAACAAGAGCTGAAGCAACGAGCGGTTTTATTATGTTTAGCTTTTCGCGTTTAAAGGAGCGCTTTTTCAGAATAATCAGCGCTGCTGCCGAGAGGAAAAACAGCAAAATAAAGCCGTGTGAAATATGGTTAATCGCGGTAGGAATATGCATAATAACCGCTTTGATAATTGCCTTCGGTGTCTGCGGAATATGCTGGTAATTGTTTACCTCAAAATGTCCGTTATGCCCGCTTAAATGAAGCCTTGCATAAAGCATTGTTACAGCGCCAGCTAACGAGCCTCCAAAGAACGCTGAAGCGGGAAGAGCCTTTTTCATTTTCCAAACAGCGTTTAAAACTAAAACGATAAAGCCGAGCGCAAGAATATAAACTGTGCTGTTTTCCGAGAAAAGCCCGGCGCAAAATCCGATTACTGCAAGAAGAGGTAAAAGCGCAGCGTTCTTTTTGTTTCCTTTTTCATAACGCTTTAAAATCAGAATACCTGACAGCATCAGCGTTATGGGAGGAAGAAAATTAGTAAACGCGCTTATCCAGCCGTAAACCTGCCCGAACATAGTGCGGTCAAGAGCCAGCATTAAAAGGAGAGAAAGCGAAGAATAAAGCGCTTTGTTCTCCTTGCTTTCGTCTGTAAGCTCTGTCAGAAGAAGGGCGTTTACTATAATTCCCGCTGCCCTGATTATTGCAGCAAGAATTGCGGATTTGCATAAAATGAGCGAAAGCGCGTTGCCGAGTATTCTTCCGTTTCCGTAGCTTGCCGCAAAGGTGAATATCTCCTTGATTCCTTTTATGTTAAGATAGTCGTAATATGTATCGTCAATATTGTGTGGAGAGAGTAGAAACGTAATAGTAAGAAGCAGAAATACGCCCGCGTAAGCAATAATTGATAATATGCGCAGCGAATCAGACTGTCGGTTAATCTTATTAGTCATTATTTCTCCAATTCCTTTCTTACTTTTCATGTTCGGAGTTTTTAATTCAGTACCGTTAACCTTATTCAAAACCGAAGTATTTAACGGCATTGCTGTAGCAAATGCCTTGAATTATCTCTTTAACTATATCCTCATCGTAAGCGTACCAGCCGTCCTCGAGCCATCTGCCTAAGAGCCTGCAGAGAATTCTTCTGAAATATTCGTGCCTTGCGTATGAGGTAAAGGAACGGCTGTCCGTTTCCATACCAACGAATTTACCGAGTACGCCGAGGTTTCCGAGCGCCTTCATCTGCGCCGTCATACCGTCCATTGTATCAAGGAACCACCAGGCGGGGCCAAACTGAATTTTGCTTTCAGCCTCTGCGCTCTGGAAATTGCCGAGCATTGTAGCAAGAACGGTGTTGTCCTTGTCGTTAAGGTTAAACAGTATCGTTTTCGGAAGGCAGTCTTCCTTGCAGAGCGCGTCAAGAAAACGGGAGAGCGGCTTAGCAATCTCACAGTCCGAAACGCTGTCAAATCCCGTGTCCGCACCGATTGATTCAAACATTTTGGCGTTGTTGTTTCTCATTGCGCCAATGTGTATTTCCATAGCCCAGCCGAGTTCACTGTACTTTTTACCGAGCTTTAGCATAACGGCAGTTTTGTATGCCTCAATCTCACCAACGCTTAATTCCTTGCCCGCTAAAGCCTTTTTAAAAGCCCTGTCGGCTGATTGAGCGGTGTTGAAGGGAACATATTCAAAAGCCTGGTCGGAAACTCTGCAGCCGCAGGAATTAAAATAATCCGCTCGAATACACAGTGCTTCGGCAACGTCTGAAGCGCTGTTGATATTTATTTCGGTTAAACTGCCGAGCGCTTCAATATATTCCTTAAAGCCGTCGTTTTCAATGTTAAGCGCTTTGTCAGGTCTGAAGGAGGGGAGTACCTTAAAGGGCAGAGCCTCCTTTGCAAGCTTTTTGTGGAATTCAAGGCTGTCAATCGGGTCGTCCGTTGTGCAAACGTATTTGACGTTTGATTTTTCAATAAGCGTCTGCGGGCGGAAATCTCCCTTTTCGATTGCCTCGTTTGCGCGCTTGAAGATTTCTTTTGCCGTTTTTGCGTTAAGCGGAGCGTCAATACCAAAGTATCTCTGCAGCTCAAGGTGAGCCCAGTGGTAAAGCGGATTGCCTATTGCGTATTGAAGCGCCTGGGCAAACTTAATGAATTTTTCCTCGGGCGAAGCGTTGCCGGTGCAGTATTTCTCCTCAATACCCGCGCTTCGCATTGCGCGCCATTTGTAGTGGTCGCCCGAGAGCCAGAGCTCGGAAATATTGTCGGGCTGTTTATTTTCAAAAATCTCTTTTGGGCTTAAGTGGCAGTGATAGTCACAGATTGGCATATCCTTTGCAAAATCAAAGAAAAGTTTTTTCGCGTATTCTGTATCAAGCAAAAAGTCCTTATCCATAAAATTGTTCATAGTGCACCCCTGATAGTTATAGTCGTCTATATTATATACTGAGCGATTTTTTATTTCAATAAAATTATAAAGAATAATCAAAGAATTTCCGTTATTGTTGACAAGTAGGGGATAAAAGGTTTAAAATCAAGGTGAAATAAATTTGAAAAGGAGAATTACTATGATTTGTCCAAATTGCGGAAGAGAGCTTGCCGAGGGCGAGGTTTGTACCTGCACGGCTGAAGTTCCTGTTGAAAATACTGAAATAATTGAAAATTCTGCACCCGCCCCGGAAACGCCTGCGGCTGAAGTTCCCGCTGCGGAAATCCCTCCCGTTCAGGAAGCGGAACAGG
>DFGL01000063.1:0-18196 GCA_002371215.1 Ruminococcaceae bacterium UBA3751
TTCTTTATGACGGGCGCCCCAAAGTAGTCTTTTTTGTTTACTGCATATTTGTAAATTTCTGTTTTAGTGTATCAATTTTATTTTGATCAGCCTGTTCGGTTGAATACCAACCCTTTGCTTCCATATTACTGTAAATATCCTCCTGGATGGAAAGCGAGCTGTCAAGAGCGGATTTAAAAGTGTTTCCTATATTCTTTGTTGATGATTCAATGGCACCGTGCATATATAAATCACAAACGCCCTTCTCAAGCATAAGAATATCCTGCATAATGTTTTTATCCTGCATAGCGTCTCCTTAATCAAGTAAATTTAAAAAACTGTTAAAAATAGAGTTGTGTTTCTGTTCCATTTCGGAAACAGCGTTTTTTAGTGTGTTGTCCTGAAGCTGCTCCTGTGCCTCACAGCATTTTGCTTTAAAATATTGCTCATGGCCGAGAGCGTCCTCAATGTATAAAAGCTCTTTTGAAGTCATATTTTTCACCTCCACGTTACTATTCTTTGTCTTAACAAAGCGAATATTCATACATTTTCCTCTGTTTACAATATGAGCTAATTATGTTAAAATAAAACTATATTTATTATGGGGGTATATTTATGAAAAATTCTTATATCTGGGAGGACCCGACTCAGTTTAAGGTTAATAAAGAAAAGGGACATACCATAGCAATGCCCTATGACAGCATCGAATCTGCGCTTGAAGGGGAAAGCGATTATAAGCTCAGCCTTAACGGAGAGTGGAAATTCTTTTTTCAGCAAGGTGTGAAGGAGCAGCTTGACGGCTTCGAAAAAAGCGATTTTAACGACAGCGAATGGGATAATCTTACCGTTCCTTCCGTTTGGCAGTTAAACGGTTACGGAGCGCCGTATTATTACGCAAGCTCATTTCCGAGAGCACTTTCGCGTTCAAAATCCAAGATACCTTCAATTGACCACAGTATGCAGGAAATAGGTTATTACAGAAAGACTTTTAAGCTTGACAGTAAGTTTAAAAACAGAGAAGTATTCCTGCATTTCGGTGCCTGTAAGGCTGCGCTTGAGGTTTGGGTTAACGGGGAATACGTCGGATATTCCTGCGGCTCAATGACTCCCCATGAATTTGATATTACCAAGTATGTTAACGAGGGCGATAACCTCGTTTGTGCGAAGGTTTACCGTTTTGCCGCGTCATCGTATCTAGAGGATCAGGATATGTGGTGGCTCAGCGGAATTTACAGAGAAGTTTTTATTTACGCGGAGCCTAAAACCTGCTTACGCGATTTTCGTTTTGTAACTGATTTGGATTCGGATTATAAAGATTCCGAAACCTCACTTTTTGCGTATCTTAAGAATTACTCTGACAGCGAACGTAAGTTCGTTTTAAAAGCATATCTTATTTCGGATACTGATAAAGAAATTCCTCTCGGTGAAAGCTCAGCAAAAATAGGCGCAGGTAAGAAGGGAACAATTGCAATCAGGGAAACTGTTAAAAATCCAAAAAAATGGTCTGCGGAACAGCCTAATCTCTATAAGCTCGTTATGGAGCTTAAGGACGGTAAAAAAACGGTTTGTTATAAAATATTCGAGGTTGGTTTTAAAAAGGTAGAAATTGACGGAGAAAAGCTTTTATTTAACGGAATGCCGTTGATTTTAAGAGGTACTAACCGCCATGATTTTGACCCCGATTACGGCTGGGCGGTTCCTAAAGAAACGTATGTTAAGGACTTTGAGCTTATGAAGCAGTGTAATATCAATGCAATACGCTGCTCGCATTATCCTGACGACCCGTATTTTTATGAGCTTGCTAACCGCTACGGTTTTTACGTTATGGATGAATGTGACCTTGAAACTCACGGCGTAAGGCGTAAAAACGTTCCGGGTTCAAATCCTCTTTGGACCGGACTTGCAGTTGATAAAATGGAAAGAATGGTCCTGCGCGACAGAAACCACCCGTCGATTTTTATGTGGTCTCTCGGTAATGAGGCGGGCGACGGTGACAATTTCCTAAAAATGAAAGAGGCTGCGCTTAAGTACGACGACACAAGGCAATTTCACTATGAAGGGGATTTTGATTTTACTAAGAGCGACGTTATTTCAAGAATGTATCCTGATGAAGCAACAATGAAAAAGCTCGGTACTAAAACTCCTATAACTATTTC
Organism: Ruminococcaceae bacterium UBA3751; assembly: GCA_002371215.1. Classification (GTDB taxonomy): domain Bacteria; phylum Bacillota; class Clostridia; order Oscillospirales; family Acutalibacteraceae; genus Eubacterium_R. Next base: position 2,136 of record DFGL01000063.1, read on the forward strand.
TCTTTACGATAATGTTGCTAATGCGCTTGCTGCCGATAATAAGCCTATTAAGGCAGAGATGTATAATAAACCCGTACTGCTTTGTGAATTTGCGCATAGTATGGAAAATTCACTCGGTAATTTCAAAGAGTATATGGATGATTTTGAAAAATATCCTAATATGTGCGGAGGGTTTATCTGGGACTGGGTTGACCAGGCTATTCATACCGTTGATGAAAACGGAAACGATAACTGGCTTTACGGAACGGATTTTGAAAAGGATGAGCCTAAACGCTGGTATAACGGTATTGATAAAACAGCTATGACAGGCTCAAACACCTATTTTTGCGCTAACGGCGTTATAGGTGCTGACAGAACTCCTCATCCGCAGTATGATGAGGTTAAGCACGTTTATCAGCCTGTTGTAACTACAGCCTTTGACGTTACGAAGGGACGCTTTAACGTTCGCTCACGCTTCCTTTTTACCGATGTATCAACTCTTAAGTGTAAATGGAAGATAGATTGCGAAGGTAATGAGCTTCAAAGCGGAGAAATGGAAAAATTCAGCCTTGTTCCGCTTCAGGAGGAATTTATTGATATACCTTACGACTACTCTTCTTTACCCGATGATAAAGAATGTATACTTACTGTATCTTTCCATACCAAGAAGAAAACATACGGCCTTAAATCCAATGCAGAAATAGCGTATGATCAGTTCGTTTTAAAGACTCCTAAAAAGCCGTCTGTTGTAATAGAAAACGGTAAGCTCAGCTATGAGCTGATAAAAAACAAGGTTTGCGTTAACGGAGAAAACTTTAAAGTAAAAATAGATAACGGCGCCTTAACTGAATTCAGCATTGACGGTAATAATATTCTTACCGCCCCGTTAAGACCTAATTATTTCAGAGCTCTTACCGATAACGATATTGACGTTCTTAACTTCGCACCGCCGCTTATTAAATTCAGTCCTTACTATAAATGGCTGAAGGCTACTGAGAGCGTCAGGGCCATTAAAACCGAGGTTGAGGAAAAAGACGCCGCAATTAAAATAAGGGTGGCTGTTGCTGCTGATAATACAAAAAATGCGTATACTTCTTATACGGTTTATCCTGACGGAAGAATAGCTGTATTTCACAGTGCAGTACCTAAGGCAGACTTGCTAAGGCTCGGTATGATGTTTGCTGTTGATAAACAGTTTTCTACCGTTAATTGGTACGGCAGAGGTCCTGCTCCGGCATATCCTGACAGAAAAACGGGCAGTAAGATAGGTTTATATTCAATGCCTTTGGAAAAGTTTGAATATAACTATATGCGTCCGCAGGAGGCTTCAACGAGGGCAGACACAAGGTACTTCAGCCTTGTTAATAAGAAGGGCGAAGGGATTAAGGTTACGGCTTATTACGACAAGCCTGTTCTTTTCAGTGCGTTGCCTTATACTCCTGCAGAGCTTGATTCATTTACTCATATTAATGAAATCAAGCGCTCCGATAATATTACAGTTACCGTTGACGGCGTTCAGCAGGGCGTCGGCGGAGATATGCCCGGACAGGCGTATGTCAGGGATAAGTATAAGGTTAAGGGCGGAGAAAAACAGAGTGTTTCCTTCCTGATTGAATATATTAAATAAATGAAAAGAGTTTTTTCGCATATTGGGTTTTCTGTTGCTGTTACGCTTTTTGCGCTGTGCTTTATAAAAATTGATTATATTTATTCAATTACTGCAGGGCTTACGGTAATACTTATTGTAAGCCTTGCAATAAGTAAATACAGACAGGCGATAGCTGTTCCTTTATGTTTATCTTCAGCAGTATTTGCTTGCCTGTTGTTTTTGTTCGTCTTTTATCTCAAAGCCGCGCCGGCGCTTTCTCTTGACGGCAAAGAAGCAGATTTTACGTTTTATATTACCGCTCTTCCGCAGTTTGACGGAGATAGGTATATCTACACCGTAAAAACGTCAAAGATTATTCTCGATGGAGCGCCTGAAACGCTTAAGCTTAAATTATATTCAAAAAGCATTATAAACGTTGAACCATATACGCTTATCAATGCACACGGAAAGTTCAGAGCCATATCTGATAATGCTTTTTCCTCTTACGGATACTGGAGCGACGGAATCTTTCTTAATTCAAACATTAAAAGCTATGAAAGCATCGGAAAAACTGTCTTCTCTCCGCTTAAATACGTTCTCACTATCAGGAACGATATAATTGAAACTTTTATGAAAACTATTAAAGGAGATGAAGGCGCGCTTTCTGCCGCTCTTGTAACGGGGGACAGATTTTATATTTCAGAGGCGCTCAATGACGCATTCAGGTATTCCGGTGCCTCTCATATTTTAGCCGTAAGCGGACTTCATTTATCCGTTGTTACAGGAGGTATATATTTCTTATTAAAGCATTCGGTATTTAACAGAAAAGTATACTGTAGTATTGCGATACTGATTACTTTAATGTATATGGCGCTTACGGATTTTTCAAGCTCTGTTGTAAGAGCCGGAATTATGATGATTGCCGTTTTCTTTGCTGATTTCTTTAAACGCAAAGCGGACAGTCTTAATTCTCTTGGTCTTGCGCTGTTTATAATTTGTCTTAACCCATTTTCAGTGAGTGACGCAGGAACTATATTAAGTGTTTTATCAGTTCTTGCTCTTGTTGTTTATTATCCGTATCTTGACGGTAAGTTTTTCAATAAGATAGGGGATTATTTAAGCGTTAAGAATGATTCTGTTTCCGATTATTTTAGAATCAGCGCTTATGGAGTATATAAATCTTTTTTGGCGAGCTTAAGTATTCTTACATTTAATCTGCCTGCTTTATATCTGCTTTTCGGTTACACTTCTCTTATCTCGCTTGTTTCAAATGTCGTTATTCTTCCGCTCGGAAGTGTTGTAACTGTAGTATCTTTTCTAACGTATTTGCTTTGCAGAATAAATGTTTTAGGCAGGTTTGCAATATTTGTTTGTACTGAACTTAACAGATTAATGATTAATTATGTTTCGTCAATTTCAAAAGTGAGGAGACTAACAGTTTCGTTTTCGCCTTATTTTGCTGTAATATTAGCTTCGTTACTGATTGTTCTTGCAATTAGTCTTATAATATGGAAGGGCAGAATGAATAAAACGGTTATTGCATTTTCGTATTCTGTTCTTATAATATCGCTTGCATTTAATATGATTTCACAATATAATAATGCTGATATGCTCATTACTGAAAACGGTGCTTGTGCGATAGCTTGCAGCAATAAGACTTTGGTTTACGGGGTTGAAAACAAATCTGATTATTATAGTGTTCGGAGCTTTATAAATACTCACAGCGGTAAAATTGACGTTCTGGTTGACGCAAATAACGATTATTCAAAATTGCTTACTGATGATTTTTCAGTCGGAAAGATTTCGTCAGGCGGCTTTTCCTCGGAAATATGCGACGGCTTTTCGGTTAACGTAAGCGACTGTTTTAATGCTGTTATTTACGGTAAAACGATAACTGTAAATGAAGATAATACTTCTTCTGATATAACTGTTTTTGACGGCAGAGCTTATGATAAAAACGGAGTTATTTATCTTAATGACGGAGACGTTATTTACAGCATAAACAAAGATTATTTCAGTGTAAGGAGGTAGAATATGGCTGTTATTAACGAAGCTCAGTTAAAAGAGCAGATTAGCAAAAAGAATTTTTCCAATGCATATATTCTTTTCGGTGAAGAAAGCTACCTCAAGGATTTTTATACCAATCAGCTGAAAAACAAGCTCGTTGACAGCGCTTTTGCTGATTTTAATTATCATGAACATGATGGAGCTTCGGCAAATATGGATGATATTGCAATGGATTCGTCAATGCTGCCTATGATGAGCGAATACAGTATGGTTCTTGTTAACGATTATCCCTTTGAGAATTCTTCGGATGTTAAAAAGCTTGAAGAGATATTAAAAGAATTAAACGGCAGTTCTATTCTTGTTTTTCGCTATGAAAAAATTAATATCGACGTAAAAAAATCCAAAACCTACAGTAAAGTTGTAAACCTTTTTTCCAAGTATGGAACTGCGGCAGAACTAAAAAAGAGAACGGAAACGGATTTAATTAATCTTGTACTTAAAGGTGCTAAAAAGAGAAACTGTTCAATAGATAAAAGAAATGCGCAGTACTTTATTTCGGTTGTAGGTTCAGATATTCAGACTATGCTAAATGAGCTTGAAAAAATCTGTTCCTATATTGGTGAAGGCGAAATAACTAAGGATACGATTGACGAGGTTGCTGTTAAATCCCTTCAGGCAAGAATTTATGATTTGTCTAAGTTTATTATAGCTAAGAACGGAGAAGCTGCATATGGGCTTTTAAACGCGCTGTTTTCTCAGAAAGCTGATGAAATTGTAATCTTATCTGTTTTATCCTCCTGCTATATTGATATGTACAGAGCGAAATGCGCCGTTCAGGCTAATATAAGCGATAGCAACGTTTCGTCAACCTTTGGTTATCGCGGCAGAGAATTTGTAATAAGAAACGCAAAAAGAGATTCTTCTCGCATAAGTATAAACGCTTTACGAAATGCACTCAGTATTTTAGCCGAAGCAGATGAAAAGTTAAAATCAACTGCCGTTAGCCAAGCGGTAATTCTTGAGGAAACGGTTGCAAAGCTGTTGATTATTAGGTGACGAGATGGAAGAAAAGTTAAAGCTTGAACAGGCCGTAATAGTTGAGGGAAGATACGATAAAAGCAAGGTTTCGGAAATAGTGGACGCTTTTATAATAGAAACGAACGGCTTCGGCATATTCAAGGATAAAGAGAAACTCTCTTTCATTAAAAAGCTTGCAAAGGAACGAGGCGTCGTTATACTTACTGACAGCGACCATGCCGGGTTTATGATAAGAAATTATCTTTCCTCGGGCATCCCTAAAGAAAACGTTATTAATGCTTATATTCCCGACGTATACGGAAAAGAAAGCCGCAAAGATAAGCCTTCAAAGGAAGGCAAGCTCGGAGTTGAGGGAATGAGCAGGGAAGTGCTTCTGAACGCGTTTAGAAGAGCGGGTGTTAACTGTACCGACACAGTTAATGAAAACCCTGTTACTAATTTTGATTTATACTCGTTTGGTATTTCGGGTACTTCCGGTGCAAAACAAAAGAAAAAAGCTCTGCTTAGAGCGCTTGAACTTCCTGAATTTCTTTCAACCAATTCGTTGTTAACTTTTATAAACAGCTCAATGAGCAGGGAAGAGTTTTTAGAAATAATAAAAGAGGTAGGATGACCTACCTCTTATTTCTTTATATATCGGTTGCAGGCTTACCGTTTTTGGTATAGCCCCTTGCTTCACTGTATTTTTTCATGAAATGCTTCCAGTTTCCGTTTTTGCCGTAGTTACCCGTTTCGCAAACATACCAGTGACCGTCAAGATAACATTCACACCAGAAATGCTGAATGCTCGGTACGCCGCCGCGGGCTCTGTATCCCTCTATAATACGGGATTTATAACCGAGATAATTAAGTACTGCGGCAAATGCGCCGTTATATTGCAGGCACTGTCCTTTACGCTTAATAAATATAGCTTCAACGTAACTGAGGTTTTCGATTGAGCCGTAATCATATGCGTATGTGATATTCTTATTTATCCATTCAAGCGCATATTTCGCCATTTCAAGCTTTGAAGGGTAATTACCGTGGTAAACGCTCTCAAAGAAAGCGGCAATTATCTGCTTGTCCTTTGATGAAACAGTTTGAGTCCAGTGTACGTAACTGATTTCGCCTTTAGTGTTAATTACGTCTATTTTGCCCTCTTCATACTCAGTCTGACTGTTTATAAGAGCGGCAATATCGTGGGTATTGTTATAAGTGCCTTTATTGGGTCTGATTCTTTTCCAGCTCGGCATTACTTCAATTATATAACCGTAATTATTTGTATCGGCTTTTTTAATAGTATATTTTTTCTTTTTTGTTGTGTGATATTTTGGAGAAAACTTAGAACCTGTTAAAATATTGTACTTTGTATATCTGATTATGTATTTTGGGTTATCGGGAAGCGCTTTTAGTTTTATGGTTACTTTACTGCTCGTTGTTTTAAGCGTAACGAGGCTATTGCTGATATATGAAGCCTTAACTTTTCCGCTGATTTTCTTTAAATGACGTTTTTTGTTGTTTTTATCGCGGTAATAAGGCCATATCTCATATTCGCAAACATAACCGAGTTCTGACGGAGCCGTATCGTCAAATCTGTATTTGTAAGTTGTATCGCTTCTGCTTACAGTTTTCTTAACCTTTACCTTACCCGCTTTTACTCTGCTTTTGCCATTAATTCTCTTATAAAGGTCAAAGCCTTTGATGACTTTAGCGCCTCTTACATCGATTGACCATTTAATAGTAACGGTTTTTGAATTTGCGCTTGCCTTTAGTTTGATATTTCTGACATACGAAAAGCCGTCGTTTGATTCGGAAGCGAAAACCTCAATCGGTGCAACGGTGATTATCATTGCAAGAGCAAGGATTACACATAGTATTTTTTTCATCTTTTCACCTTTGTTTATAACTGTAAATCTGACAAATTGATAACAAAAATTAATTAAATGTAACATTTATATTATAATCATTTTTGCAGATTTGTCAATTCCGCACGGTTTAGGGGTGGAAAAACATAGGGAATGAATGTCCGTAAAACGGCTCTCTGCTTCAAAAAGTTTCTCTATATTATCGTTGGTATTCAATGCGTCAGAATACTTACTGATAACGGGTAATTCAGCTTTTTCAGCCATTTCCTTGAGCAAATCTTTGCCTTTGTTTGAAAAGCCGAGAACTCGGATATATTCAGGTTCCTTCGGGAAGGAATTATCTATTCCCAAAAACGCTCTTAAAACAATTCTTCTGATTCTTGAGAGGGTATAGCGCTTAGTTTTTACGGAGTCGTAAAGCTCTTCAATATTAGTTGCCGTTTTAACAGCGCTGACGATTCTGTTTTCAAGACCTTCATTTACGTCGTCGATTTTCAAAAAATCATCCGTGCTCATTGTTCTTAGTTTATACAGAATAGCCTTTTCGCAATTTTTAAGGCTTGCGGTTTCTTCTTTCGGAAGGCGCTTTCTGATTTCACTCGCTGAGTATAATGCATCGTCACTGTCGTGTCCTTTTCCGATTCTTTCTATTGCAACAGCTTCAAGCTTTGTGCTAGAAAGATATTCAATTCCCAAAATATTATTCGGTGTTTTAAGAAGTTCTGATTTAATTATATTCTGACGGGCAGAAGGGTAAGAAATTCCTTTTTTTAACTCCTCTTTAATTTCGTTGCTCTTATCTTTTATATTTACGGCGATATTTTTTAAAGCTTCAATGTCGTCTGTTTCTGCTCCGAAAGCCAGTCTTTCGCATATTCCTGTTGCTTCAAGTGTCTTTACTCCCGCATATGCAAAGCCCTGCGCGGAAAGAGTTGAAAGCCAGGAAGGAATTTCAATAACTAAATCCGCACCGTTTTCAATTGCGCTCTTTGCACGCTCAAATTTTCCATATACTGCCGCTTCTCCGCGCTGAACGTAGTTTCCGCTCATAGCGCATATTATGCAGTCGTTTTCGCCCTTAATTCTATCAAAAAGATATTTATGCCCCTTATGGAAGGGGTTAAATTCGCAAATTACACCAAAATTCATAAATTTGTACCTTTGTTTACAAAATTTTACTTGACATTTATTTTATATATAATATATTATATATTTTATAGAACAATATTTCAAGTACGGAGGCTATATTTTGAAAATTCTTGTTATTAACTGCGGTTCATCTTCACTTAAGTATCAACTTATGGATATGGAGAATGAATCTGTATTATGTAAAGGTGTTATTGAAAGAATCGGTCTTGAGATTACCGGTGGAGAGGAAAACGTTAACTTAAAGGTTAACGGAGAAAAAATTGCTTACGATAAAGAGCTGCCGACTCATACCGATGCATTTAACGAAGTTAAGTATTTAATTTCCGAAAGCGAATACAAAGTTGTAGATTCATTTGACGAGATTGACGCTATCGGTCATAGGATAGTACAGGGCGGACCTTACTATAAGCATAGCGTTCTTGTAGACGCTAAGGTTGAAAAGGATATTGAGGATTTATCTCCTCTCGCTCCGCTTCATAATCCTGCTCATATTCAGGGCTACAGAGCCTGCCTTAACGTAGTAGGTCCCGACGTACCTCAGGTATTCGTTTTTGATACGGCGTTCCACGCTACTATGCCGCCTAAGGCGTATATGTTTGCTGTTCCTTATGAATACTATGAAAAGTATAAGGTTCGCCGTTACGGTGCTCACGGTACATCGCATAAATACGTATCATTAAGAGTAGCCGAAAAAATGGGCAAATCACCTGAAGATTTAAAGGTTATTACCTGCCACCTCGGTAACGGTTCTTCCGTTACAGCGGTTCAAAACGGTAAGGTTGTTGATACTTCAATGGGCCTTACACCGCTTGACGGCTTTATGATGGGAACCCGCTCCGGCGGAATTGACCCTTCCGTTGTAACCTTTATTATGGATAAGGAAAACTTATCTCCTAAGGAAATGGATACTATCCTTAATAAGAAGTCTGGCGTTGCCGCCATTTCCGGCGTTTCATCTGACGACAGAGATATCTGCGCCGCTCAGGCTGAGGGCAATGAGAGGGCTATCCTTGCCCATGAAATGCAGGCTTATCAGATTGCTAAGTTTATCGGGGCTTACACAGCGGCTATGAACGGCGTTGACGCTATTGTATTTACCGGCGGCATCGGCGAAAACGGCTTCTGGCTTCGTTCAAAAATCTGTTCTTATCTTGGCTATCTCGGCGTTAAAATTAACGAAGAGCTGAATGAAAAGACGGTTAAAGGCGCAGAAGTTGAGCTTACAAATGAAAACGACAAAGTAAGAGTATTTATTCTTGCAACTGACGAAGAGCTTATGATTGCAAGAGATACACAGGATATAGTTAATTCTTTAAATAAATAAATTGAATTTAATACATTTATTAGTATAATAAAGGAGGGGGAGTACAAATGCCTGAAATCAAGTATGAAATCACAGAACATCTTGGCGTAATTTCAGAGACCGCGCGCGGTTGGACCAGAGAGGTAAATATGATTTCCTGGAACGGACGTGAGCCTAAGGTTGACGTAAGAGACTGGTCACCTGAGCATGACAAGATGAGTAAAGGTATTACCTTTACAAAGGAAGAGCTTCAGGAACTCGCAAAGATTGCTGCAAAGCTCTAATGAGTGCATAAACGCTGCGATGTTTTCATCGCAGCGTTTGTCACGCTTATTCAAAAATTCAACTCATAATGAGGTAATTATATATGGAATGGACATCACTTAATGATTTAAGAGAAAAGTATCTCTCTTTCTTTGAGAGCAAGGGGCATTTAAGGCTTCCGAGTTTTTCTCTTGTACCCAATAACGACAAGAGCCTTTTACTTATTAATTCCGGTATGGCACCAATGAAAAAATACTTTACCGGTGAGATTACTCCGCCGAGAAAACGCGTTACAACGTGCCAGAAATGTATCCGTACCCCTGATATTGAAGAGGTTGGTAAAACTGACAGACACGGTACTTTTTTTGAGATGCTCGGTAACTTCTCATTCGGGGATTACTTCAAGAAGGAAGCAACAGCTTGGGCTTGGGAATTTTGTACTAAGGTTCTTGAAATGCCTGTAGATAAGCTTTACGTTACTATTTACGAAAATGATGATGAAGCGTTTGAAATCTGGACTAAGCAGAACGGAGTTGATCCTTCTCATATCGTTAGACTCGGTAAAGAAGATAACTTCTGGGAGCACGGTTCGGGTCCCTGCGGTCCTTGCAGTGAGATTTATTTTGACCGCGGTGAGAAGTACGGCTGCGGTAAGCCTGACTGCGCGCCGGGCTGTGAGTGTGACAGATTTACCGAATTCTGGAACAACGTATTTACTCAGTTTGATAACGACGGTAATAATAATTATACTCCTCTTGACCATCCGAACATTGATACCGGTATGGGTCTTGAGCGTCTTGCCTGCATTATGCAAGGTGTTGATAATATTTTTGAGGTTGACACCGTTCAGAATATTATGAATAAGATTGCCGAAATCGCCGGCGTTAAGTACCACGATGATAAAAAGCAGGATATATCTCTGAGAGTTATTACCGACCATGTTCGTTCTTCAACATTTATGATAGGAGACGGCGTAATCCCGTCAAATAACGGCAGGGGCTATGTTCTTCGCAGACTTATAAGACGTGCTTGCCGCCACGGCAGACTCTTAGGAGTTAATAAGCCTTTCTTATATTCAGTATGCGATACCGTTATAGCAGAAAACGCTACAGCTTATCCTGAACTTGGCGATAAGGCTGAGTTGATTAAAAAGGTAATTCTTTCTGAGGAAGAGAGCTTCGGTAAAACGATTGACGCCGGTCTTGAACTTCTTGACGAATATATTGCAAAAACAGAAGGTACTGTTTTCAGCGGAGACGACGCGTTTAAGCTTAACGATACGTTCGGATTCCCGCTTGATTTAACAAAAGATATTCTTGAGGAGCGCGGTCTTACAGTTGATGAGGCAAGATTTAACGAGCTTCTTGATAATCAGAAGAAAACAGCGAGAGCTGCCCGTAAGGACGCAGGCGCTGACGCTTGGAAAGGCAGCAGCGTAAAGATAAACGCTGAAAAGACAAAATTTGTCGGTTATACTGATTTCAGCTCTGATTCAAAGATTCTTGCTATTGTAAATACCGACGGCGAGCTTGTTGATATGCTCGGTGCGGGTGAAAAAGGTACAGTTGTTCTTGATACCACTCCGTTTTACGCTTTAAGCGGCGGTCAGGTAGGCGATAAAGGCTGCATCGGCGGAGCAAATTCCGAATTTGCTGTTTTTGATACTACTAAAAACGACGACGGAATTTACCTTCATAACGGCGAGGTTAAAAACGGTGTGATTTCTGTTGGAGATAGCGTTAAGGCTGAAATTGATTCTATAAGAAGAAAGAGAATAATGCGTAATCACACTGCTGCTCATCTGCTCCAGGCTGCTCTTCGCGAGGTGCTCGGTAACCACGTTGAGCAGGCAGGCTCTCTTGTTGATGAAAATATCTGCCGTTTTGACTTTACTCACTTTGAAGCTATGACTGACGACGAAATCAGCAGAGTTGAAGAAATAGTAAATGACTTCATTTTATCTAATGAAACAGTTCAGATGCTTGAAATGCCGATTGAAGAAGCTAAAAAAATGGGCGCAATGATGCTTTTTGGCGAAAAGTACGGCGACATAGTAAGAGTTGTTAAAGCAGGAGATTTTTCAACTGAATTCTGTGGCGGAACTCACGTAGCCAACAGCGGTGAGCTGGGTCTTTTCAAAATTGTATCGGAGGCTTCCGTTGCAAGCGGTGTAAGGCGTATTACGGCATTAACAGGCACAAACCTTATGAATCGCTTTAATCAGCTTGAAAACAGCCTGAAATCCGTTTCAGCAGCCGTTAAAGCTAATGAGAACGATTTTTCCGATAAAATTGTTGCTCTTGTTAATGAGAATAAGGAATTTTCCAAGAAGATTAATTCTCTTGAGGCTGAAATTACAAGACTTAAGAGTGCCGATATGTTCTCAGCACCTGAAATAATTAACGGCATTGAGGTTTATACCGCTAAGCTTGACGGCGCTGCACCTGACGCTCTTCGTTCTATGGGCGACGATATTAAAGCGCAGAAGGATGACGCAGTTGCTGTAATTGCAGGCGTTAACGGCGCTAAAGCAACTATCGTTGCAGTTTGCGGAAAGAATGCTATTGCTAACGGAGTAAAAGCGGGCGACGTTGTCCGCGAGGTTGCTAAGCTTGCCGGCGGTGGCGGCGGCGGACGTCCCGATTCTGCTATGGCGGGCGCCAAGGATATTTCAAAGCTCGATGAGGCAATTGCTTCAACCGCAGATATAGTACGCAATATTTTAAACGCTTAAGAGGTAATAATTATGTGTGTTTTTTGTGAAATTATAAACGGTAATATTCCTTCGGATAAAGTATATGAGGACGATATGATGGTTGCTTTTAAGGATTTAAACCCTCAGGCACCCGTTCATATTCTCGCTGTTCCGAAGGAACATATCTGCTGCGCTAATGCTATAAACGAAGAAAACAGTAAATACGTTGCGCATATTTTTGAAAAGCTTCCTGAAATCGCTAAGGCTCAGGGAATTGAATCGTACAGAATTATTAATAACTGCGGAGAGGATGCAGGGCAGACAGTTAAGCATCTGCACTTTCACCTCTTAGGCGGAGTTAAAATGGAAGAGGGGTTAATATAATGATTAAAGAGGGAATGCAGAGAAAAGATAAGGAATACTATGAGCTTCATATTGCAGGCTTAACAAGGCAGCTTCAGAAATTTGCCGTTTCCGATAAGCTTGATATTGCTGCATTTATACTTTTCGGCGACGTTGAGCTCGCAATTAACTGCGCAACAGAGCTTTTAAAAAAGGTTCCTGAGTTCGATTATATTGTAACTCCTGAAGCTAAGTCTATTCCTCTCGCTTATGAAATGAGCAGACAGAGCGGTAAGAAATACATTGTTGCGCGAAAGGGCGTAAAGGTATATATGGATAATCCGGAAAAGGTAGAGGTTACTTCAATTACCACTCAGAAGGTGCAGACCTTATATCTCGGTCACGAGGACGGAGATTTACTTACCGGAAAAAGAGTTCTTATTGTTGACGACGTTATTTCAACGGGCGAGAGCCTTAAGGCTACTCAGCTTCTTGTTGAAAAGTTCGGGGGCAATATCGTAGCTTCCTGCGCTCCTCTCGCTGAGGGAGACGCTGCAGACCGTGATGATATTATATATCTTGAAAAATTACCGTTATTCTTTAAATAATTATTGCGGAGGACACAAAGATGCATATAGTTTGTCTTGATTTAGAAGGCGTTCTTGTTCCTGAAATCTGGATTGCTTTTTCAGAGGCGAGCGGTATTCCTGAGCTTAAGCTCACAACACGCGATGAACCCGATTATAATAAGCTTATGAATTACAGGCTTAATATTCTCAGAGAGCACGGTTTGGGCTTAAAGGAAATACAGGATACGATTGAAAAAATAGAGCCCCTTGAAGGCGCAAAGGATTTCCTTGACGCATTAAGAGAACTCGGTCAGGTAATTATTATCAGCGATACGTTTACTCAGTTTGCCGCACCGCTTATGAAAAAGCTCGGCTATCCTACTCTTATGTGTAACGAGCTTGTTATAGATGAAAACGGGATGGTAAGCGATTTTAAAATGCGCTGCGAAAAGAGTAAGCTCACAACCGTTAAAGCTTTGCAGTCAATAGGATATGATACTATTGCGAGCGGAGACAGCTTTAACGACCTTGCAATGATTGAAGCGAGCAAGGCGGGCTTCCTTTTCAGAACTACCGAGCAGATTAAGAAGGATTATCCTCAGTATCCCGCTTTTGAAACATACGAAGATTTGTTAAACGCAATTAAATCAGTTGTTTAGGAGAGATTTATAATGAAAAGAATTGTATCATTAGTTTTAAGCATAATTATGCTTATGTCAGTTGTTACTGCAATTCCTGCAACTGCACAGGCTAAAAGCGCCTCTTATACGGTAGCAGCTCTCAAAGCTTCCAAAAAAACTCATAATAAAAAAGCTAGGAAGCTTTATTTAAAGAAAATCAGTAAACTTAAGAATAAAGGTTACGACGTAATGTATTGTATTAAAGATATTACGGGCGACAAAATTGTTGACTTAATTCTAGATTATCATACATATGAAGGCGGAAGCGGTGACACATTTAATATTTACACTTATAAAAGCGGAAAGGTTAAATGTATTCTTAAATACGGACAATACGGTATGAATTATTTACATTACTATAAGAAATCAAAAGGTTTAGTAATGTACTGTTCGGGACACGGTCACGAATCTTATACATATATTAAATATTCAGGCGGAAAGTTTAAGACTGTTGCACAGCGCGGACGTATGTCGGTTAACGGTGGTAATGACTATAACGGTGAATGGGTTTATTATATAGGTAAAGACTTAACGGATGAGGCTACGAAAAGTGAATTCAATGCAGCCAAAAAAACTGCAATTAAAGGTAGCAAGACAAATATTACGTTTAAATATTAATTCTTAATCTTTTTCTAATTTGATATTAATTTGATTAATAAAAAAACGGCTTGTTCAACAAGCCGTTTTATTTTATTATATTTATCTTTTAATGTCGTCCCATTTTGTTCCGCCAACCTGGAAGAGGTCGTCAAATTTGTAAACGTTACACTCATCCTTAGTGTGGTTAGGATACCAAACCTGTGCAAAGAACGGGTTAGTTCTTGCAATGTTATCATAATCCCAAGCTTTCTGAGGAACGTAACATTCGGGGCACCAGTGTCCGCCAAGAAGGATAAGGTTGGGTGAAGCTTCAAATTCTGCACCGCAGTAACCGCATTTCCACTTAAGCTTTGTTGCAAGGTCGCCCTTCTTCATCTTATCGCTTAAGCATTCTCCGCCGCGGAATTTAGCAGCCTGCTTCATATCCTCAATATCAAGCTCGCTTTCAGGCTTTGATTCATCATAACCGTGGTCAAGCTTATACTGCTCAGCGTCAGCTGTATCCTTTTCAAACTTACGAATTGGGAAGTCCTCCCACTTTTTCGGGATAGCTTTGTAGTCCTCAATTGTTCCGTAGTAAGCGGAAATTCTCTGGGGATGTACCTTAGCAACCCAGTCAAGTGTACCGAAATCTCTTGTTTTAGCAAGAGCCTTCATAAACGGCTTAGCTGCTGCAGCAACTGCGCTCTTGGGAAGATACCTCGGAATTCTGAAATAGAATTCAACCTGGTTAGCAAGTCTGTTAAAGTATTCCTTAACGGGAAGATTCTCACGGAAGTGAAGGAATTCTTCAAGCTTGTCGCCGTCTGCATAGAACTGACCGTGGAAATTCTTTGTAATAAACCAGTTGGGCTCAAAGAGCTTTTCAGGGCCTGCAAGACCAAGCGTTCCGAGAAGAAGCTGCTCAAATTCATAGTTTGAAATTCTGTATTCCTTACCTGAACCGATGTTGAAGTAATGATTCCAGAAATCAGAACCGAGATTGCCTTTTGCATCCTCAAGAACGAGATTGCACATAAGGCGTCCGCTGTCCTCAACGGTACACCATTCAAGAACGCCGTTAATTGGAACGTGGAACATAATCGGGTCCATATTCTTAAGAATATTCGGATAAAGAATACCGCTCTGACGCATTACTACCCAGTTTTTAATTCCGCTTTCAACGAAGGTGCGTTCTGCAACTACTTTTGAAACAGCGTAATGGTCGTAAATAGAAACCTTAATCGGGTCTCCGCAGCGTCCCCAGTGAATGGGATAATTTCTGTCGCCGGTTTCAGCAACAGTACCTATGTAACAAACTTTAATTGCGTCTGGGTCCTGCTGAGCGAGAACTGCTTTACAGATGTTCTCAGCAGCGCCGATATTTGTTTTCTGAGTTCTATACGGCTTCCAGTCAGCTGCGGGGGATACCATACCGCCAACATGAAGAACATAGTCGGAACCTGTTACACCTTCAAGAATTGAACGGTAATCCGTAAGGTCGCCCCATACAATATTTACGTTTGGCTTAGCTGCTAAATCCTTAAGCTTTTCGATATTCTTAGGACTCTTTCTTGCTAAGATTTTAAGGTTAATCTCGTTGGGATGCTTAATTATTTCCTGAACGGCAGCCCATCCCATATTACCGGTACCACCGGTAAGGAATACAGTTTTCTTTGCCATAAATATACCTCCTGAATTTATGGATTTATTTGTACTTCTTAATTATAAACTAAATATAAACAAATTACAAGTAAATTTACAAATAATATGTTGACATATAGATTAAAATGAGTTATTATTATTAAAAATTATCAAGAGCAGCCGAGTGAACAGGCATTATGACGCTGCAGCAACCTGCCAATAGGTAAGGTGCTAATACCTGCGGTTTAGCCGAGTGATGAGTAATAATGAAATTTGCTCATACGTTTGCGTATGATTTTTTATTTTGGAGGTTTGAATATGTCTAAGTTTTTGTTTACAAGCGAGTCCGTAACAAAAGGACATCCGGATAAAATCTGCGA
>DFGL01000063.1:18245-41180 GCA_002371215.1 Ruminococcaceae bacterium UBA3751
ATAAAATCTGCGACCAGATTTCTGACGCTATCCTTGATGCAATGATTGAACAGGACCCGATGTCACGTGTTGCATGTGAAACCTGCTGCACAACCGGTCAGGTTCTCGTTATGGGCGAGATTACAACTGACGCTCAGGTTGACATTCCGTCAATCGTAAGAAAAACTATTATAGATATCGGATATGACGATGATAAAAAGGGCTTTAACGGCAATACCTGCGCTGTTCTTACTGCTCTTGATAAGCAGTCAAGCGATATTGCTATGGGCGTTGATAAATCCTATGAGCTTAAGAATAACGAAGAGGATGCGGACAACCTTAACGGCGCGGGTGACCAGGGAATGATGTTCGGCTATGCCTGCAATGAAACCAAGGAGCTTATGCCGCTTCCTATTTCTCTCGCTCATAAGCTTGCGCTTAAGCTTACAGAGGTAAGGGAGAACGGAACGTTACCTTATCTCTATGCTGACGGTAAATCTCAGGTTACAGTTGAGTATGTAGACGGTAAACCGAACAGGGTTACCACTGTTGTAATTTCCTCTCAGCACAGCGCCGACGTAAGCCTTGAACAGCTCAGAAGCGAAATTATTGAAAAGGTAATTAAAACAACTATTCCCGCAGATTTAATGGATGAAGATACAGTCTTTTACGTTAACCCGACGGGTAGATTTGTAATCGGCGGTCCTATGGGCGACAGCGGTCTTACCGGAAGAAAGATAATTGTTGATACATACGGCGGTTATGCACGTCACGGCGGCGGCGCTTTCTCGGGCAAAGACCCGACTAAGGTTGACAGAAGCGCTGCTTACGCAGCTCGTTGGGTTGCAAAAAACGTTGTTGCAGCAGGGCTTGCTGATAAGTGCGAGGTAGAACTCGCATATGCAATCGGTGTTGCTCATCCTGTTTCGGTTCTTGTAGATACCTTTGGTACAGGCATTAAATCCGATGATGAAATCAGTGAAATAGTTAATAAGGTATTTGATTTAAGACCGAGCGCAATTATACGCGAGCTTAATCTCAGAAGACCTCTTTACAAGGCTGTTGCAGCTTACGGACATATGGGCAGGGAAGACCTGAACGTTCCGTGGGAAGAGCTCAATAAGGTTGATGAGATTAAAAAATATATGTAATTAAAAAGAGCGGCTGAGTGAAAACTCAGCCGCCTTCTAATGACGGGTATCCTTTGGGAT
The DNA here is from genome assembly GCA_002371215.1 of Ruminococcaceae bacterium UBA3751. GTDB lineage: Bacteria > Bacillota > Clostridia > Oscillospirales > Acutalibacteraceae > Eubacterium_R. The sequence continues at coordinate 19,436 of DFGL01000063.1, forward strand.
GCCTTATATTTTTATGAGCCTGTAACAATATAAGGCTGAATTGACTGCGCAAGCTTTGCAGTAGGCATTGTCTGAAGAATAACCTCGCCGGGACCTGTTACAACAGTATTGAATAATCCCTCGCCGCCAAAGAGTACGTTTTTAACGCCTTTAACGCTCTGAATATCCATCTTACAGCTTGAGCTCATAAGAACAACATGTCCTGTATCAACAATAAGCTGCTGACCTGCCTCAAGATTATAACGAACCGCAGAACCGTCAATTTCAATAAATGCCATTCCGCTTCCGCTGAGCTTCTGCATAATGAAGCCTTCACCGCCGAAAAGACCTGCGCCGAATTTCTTCTGGAAGAAGGTTGAAAGCTCAACTCCCTGAGTTGAAGCTAAAAATGCGCTCTTCTGACAAACATAGTCAGATCCGGGATTGATTTCAAGAGGCATTATTTCACCCGGCAGGGAAGAAGCAAAAGCAATAGTGCCTACGCCGCCTCTTGCGGTATAGATGTTCTGGAAAAGGCTTTCCTTGGTCATCATTCTGCCGAGCATTTTGCCTAAGCCGCCGTTTGAAGACGTTTTCATCTCCATATTGGGGCTCATCCAGCTCATTCCGCCGCCTTCGGAAATCATCGCTTCGTTGTCATTTAGCGTACAAACGAGCACGGGGAAATTTCCGCCCTGGATTTCATAATTCATAAAATTACTCCTTTCATTACTGTTTTACAGTTTTTTATCTTTTTCTATTGCTTTATCAACAGCGTTAGTTATAGCTGTTTCAAAACCGTCGTTTTGGAGTGAAGTCACTCCTTCAATTGTTGTTCCTCCGGGAGAACAAACCTTGTCAATCAGTTCCCACGGGTGATACTTTGTATTAAGTATCATTTCTGCAGAGCCGAGTACAGTTTGCGCAGCAACTTTCAGAGCTGTGTTTTTGTTCATTCCGTTTTTCACAGCTGCTCTTGCGAGAGAATCAATAAACATATAAGCATAAGCAGGAGCGCAACCTCCGATAACGCCGAAAACGGGGAAGAACTTTTCTTCAAGATATATAATTTCACCTATTCCTCCAAATATGCTTTCGCAAAGCATCTTATCTTCATCAGTAACTGAAGCGTTTGCTGTGTACGCAGACATAGACGCGCATACCATTGCGTTAATATTAGGCATAACTCTTATAATTCTGTTATTATGTGACAGACTGTTTCTAATGAAATCAATTGTTTTACCGGCAGCAATTGATATCAAAAGAGTATCGTTTTCATCAAGCGCAATATTTATTGTTTGTAAAACATTGCTGAGAACATTAGGCTTTACGGCAAGAATTACAGCGTCAGAAAGCATAATAATATCGCTGTAGCTTTCGCAAACGTTTATCGAGTATTTCTCTTTAGCTTTAGATAATGCCTTTTTATTAGTGTCAATTACGTAAATATCGTCGGATTTTACAATGTTTTTATTTATAATTCCGTCAATAATAGCTGTTGCCATATTTCCGCAGCCTATAAAACCTAATTTCATTTTCATTCTCCTGTTTAGTTTATATTTTTATAATATCAAATAAAAACTATAATATCAATGTTTTTTTAATAATAAGTATTTTTCTTTTGTAGCAAGACCGCCTCTTATATGACGCTCAGCTTTGTTTTTCTGAAGAACCTCGTTAACGCTTTCAGCAAGGGCGGGGGAAATACTTTTAAGTCTTTTTGTAACGTCAGTATGTACCGTTGACTTGCTTACGGAAAAGTGTTTTGCCGCCTGTCTGACGGTTGAATTATTTTCTGCAATGTATTTTCCAAGGATTATACATCTTTCTTCATTCCACTTATTCATATTAATACCACCTTTGGTAATTAATATGAGTAAATAGAATATAATATGAAATAAAGGCAACCTCAAAGTGAACTGCTCAATACGGGGCAGTTCAAAAGAGATTGCCTTAATATTTTATTCTGCAGTGGTGCTTTCTTTTAACTCATCAGCAAGGTCCTGAATTGCCTCGGTAGCAGTTTTAAAGTTAAAGCTTTTAACTCTTTGGTAAACCTGCGTTTCCTCGTCTTTATGCTCTTTTCCTTCGCTTTCAACAAGGGTGAGGTAAAGCTTTTCACCTCTGACTTTATATTCGTAAATTACTCTTCGGTTATCACTGCTGCTTTTAAGAGTTAACTTATTGCCGTTAATTTCGTAAAGCTTTGTGGTTGAAAAACCGAGAATATAGCTGTCGTAGGTTCCGTCATCCTTGAATTCATAACCTGCAATCGCCTTAACGCCCTGCCACTTTCCGATAAGCTGTTCCTTATCGGGAGTAACTATATCGTGAATTAATTCCTGCGGTGTTTCGTCATTAACGGAACAGTAAATGCCGCTGCCTAAAAGAGCAGCTATAAGTACAACAACAAATATTATTATAGCAATCTGATAGCCTTTAATCTTTTTTAACTTCATTTTTTCAGTCCTTTATCAATAAGTAATTTATTTATCTTTTTGGAGTGGTCAAGAAGTGAAGAAACAGATAAGTCGTGGTTTAGCGTATCAATAAAGTAAGCAAGATATTTAGAAAGTTCAACGCTCTGATACCATTCTCTTGAAAGAAGTTCGGGAGACTGATAAACGCCGTTGGTGGTATACAGCTTTTCAAATACACCTTCCTCGTACGCCTTATCAAAGACTTCAAGTCCGTTACAGAAAAGTCCGAAGGAACAGCAAATGAAAATTCTGCTTGCACCGAGTTCCTTAAGCTTCCTTGCAACCTCAAGCATACTCTCGCCTGAAGAAATCATATCGTCAATAATGATAATGTCCTTGCCCTCAACGCTTTCACCGAGGTATTGATGAGCAACTATAGGATTACGACCGTTAACAACCCTTGTATAATCGCGCCTTTTATAGAACATTCCGATATTTACTCCGAGCTGAGTTGCGAGATAAATAGCTCTGTGCATCGCGCCTTCATCAGGAGAAATTATTAAAAGATGGTCCGGATCGACCCTTAAATTATCAACAGAATAAACAATGGATTTAATTTGTTGATAAGCAGGCATAACGTTTTCAAAAGATTTATGGGGAATTGAGTTCTGAACTCTCTTATCATGAGCGTCAATAGTAATAATATTATCAACACCGAGAGAAGTCAGCTCCTGAAGAGCCATAGCACAGTCAAGCGATTCACGGGAGGAGCGCTTGTGCTGTCTGCCTTCGTAAAGCATCGGCATAATTACGTTAATTCTCTTTGCCTTACTTGAAGCAGCAGAAATTACTCTCTTTAGGTCTGCAAAATGATCGTCCGGCGATTTGGGAACCTCCATTCCGTACATATTGTAAGTAACGGAATAATTGAAGCAGTCTGCGATAATATAAAGGTCATATCCTCTGATTGAATCGTTTATTACAACCTTACCCTCGCCGGAGCCAAAACGTACAACGCTGTTTGCTATTTTATAAGTATCTCGGTGATAGCCGTAAAAAGCAATTGTGTTTTTGTGCTCGGCTGCCTGCTCCTCACGCCAGCGAATAATATAATTATCAATTTTTGTTGCAAGTTCCTCACATCCCGGAAGGGCAATTATTCCGAGAGGACCGTAAGGGATTGTCTGTACTTCCTGTGCAGTAATTCTGGGCATTCTTAACTCCTCCTGTGCTCTTTAAATTACACTTTTATTTTACTATAAAACCTTGCTTAAAGTAAACCGTAAACATAAGTTTTATTAATAGATTATTTAACAGGTTTAATAACAAAAATTATACAATTTCAACAAAATCCTTTGTTTTCTTTTTCTTTTTTATGATTTTGTAAAGTCCGTAAACTATAATTCCTGTCCAACCCGCTGCCGTTCCTGCTGCACCGTAAACTAAACCTTGAGGCATAAATTTAAATTCAACCTTATGTTCGCCTTTGGTTATTTCGCAAGCGAGCTGCGTGCCGTTCAGCATAACGGTTTTCTGTTTTACTCCGTCAATATAAATGCTCCAGCCTTTATCATAGGGGATTGAGGTGTAAAGATATCCGTTATATCCGGCGTTTACCGTACCCTTGAGACTTGTGTCGCTAAAGGATTCGATATTCATTTTTCCTGCGTCAAGAGTTTCATGAGCGGAAACGAGTTTGTCGTAATCTATATTGTAAGCATATATTTCAAAATAAGAAGAGTCGCTTTCCATTTCTGAGCAATCAATTGAGATTTTAATATCTTCACCTTTTTTGTGCTTTCCGAGGTCAAGAATATAGGGAGTTTCTATATTCTGATAGTGTGACTTTTCATCTGCCCAGTAGTAGTTAACGTTTTTAGCCTCCGGCGATGTAATGTAAACATATAAATTGCTGTTATTAACTGCTTTAACAGTAATATCAATGTTTCCGACACTTTCGGAATCATCCTTTGTGAAGTAGTAAGTTCCGTTGCCGTCAACTTCTTCACAGTCAACATCCGTTGCGTTGAAGTCTGTATATTTTACAGGAACAAAAATATCTTTAATTTTACATGTCTTCTCAATTAAAGCGCTTTGCTGGTCGAACGGATTTCCTTCTTCGATTTCATAGTCGTTAAGAGCATTATCAACTGTGAATGCAACCGGCAGGAAATATTTGTTTTCGTAAACCTCGCACTTTTTATCAGAAGTAACGAATCTCTTTTCATAAAAATCTGCAGAAGGCGCAAGCGATTCCTCGGTTTTCATAATATATTTCAGTGAATAGAACATATTATATACAGGCGTCTGCGTATAGTAAGTGTATGAGTTAATTCTGTTTCCGAACATACCGAGAGAATACTGCTGACCGGAATAATCCTCATAAGCCATTGATGAAAAGGTGGACATACCTCTGTATCCGTACAGGCAAGCGTCCATTCTTGTGTTTAGCTCGCTAAGCTCAAGACGATAAAAGGAATCGTCATAATCATATGTTTTGCTGATTGCCTCCCTGTAAGTATCATAATTCTTAACGTATTCAGTCTGCTTCTGTGAGAAAGGAATTGCGCAAGCAATTGAAAGACTCATTTCACACATCATAACAAATATAAGACCGAGACTGACAATACTTTTTGATAGCTTCTGATTATGAAGAATCATTAAAAGTGCCGTCCACATAGCTATAAGAATGATGTTGAAATAGATGGTTTTTGTATCCATCTTGTTTGTCATATATTTTTGAAGAATTATAACAACAAACACCCAGAACATACCGCTTATAGCAATATCCCTGTATTCAATATGCCTGAAATTCATCAGAGTTCTGAAAGCGATTATCAGAAGAATGAATGAATACATAAAACTGAATCTGTACGGTAAATCATTCGGATAGTGGAATGCGTGCCAGATAAAGTTTGCAATATTAACGTTAAAGCTAATAAAGAAGAATAATACGATAGCTATATAAACGGTTTTTTCTCTAACGCTGATTTTTTTATTAGCAACAAACAGCGGCAGGAGAATCAGGGTAAGCAGACCGCAGTATACGTTGGGCAGCACGTCGTCGCCCGATGAACGAATCGTTGTTTCAAGCGCACTGAAATGCGTAGAAATAAGATTGAGTATATCGTGATAAAGCTCAATGTTTTTAGGAAAGCTATCAGACGTTGCTGCTGAATTCTGAAGAATCATAAATACAGGAACAAGAGAAATAGCACAAAGCAGCGCTGAAAGCAGAGAAGCTCCGGTAAATATCAACCCTGATTTAATTAGCCTGTTATTAGTTAATGCTTCGAGAGAATAATTTTTATCTGTTTTAAGCGCGGGCTTAACCTTTTCGCCTAAATCGTGGCGCATTATAAAGTAAGCGCAGAAGTAAACTATCGAGAATATGCAAGTCATATACGCCATATAGTAACTTGCAAAGAATAACACGGTTAAGCTGATAATATAACAAACGGGTTTGCATTCATTAATTATCTTTTCAATTCCGAGAATTATTAACGGAAACAGAACCATACCGTCAAGCCACATTACGTTCCAGTAATAAGCTAGGAAATAAGCGCTGAGCGCATAGTAAGCACCGAATGCAGAGGTTGCAATAGAATGACGTTTAAGGCTGTGCTTTAAATATAAAGTAAACGTAAGAGCGCTTAAAATACCTTTAACAGTAACAATCGTTGTAATTGCATAGGTCATTTCCTTTCTGTCAAAAAGGAAGAGTATAAAGGTAAGAGGGCTTGAAAGATAGTTGAAATAGTTACCTAAGAAGGATGAGCCACCGCCGGAAATCCAGGAATACAGCAGACTCTCGTGGTTGACTACTCTGTCATAAAGTTCAACAAAAAGCGGACCGTATTGGTGATAAAGGTCCATTCTCATTATCGTTACGTCGCCAAATGGGAAAACAGAGAAGATAAGATAGGGAAGCGCTATTAATGCGCCGGTCATAATTACGGAAAGAACAACAAATCTGTTGTTCCAGAAAGCCTTGTAGCAACGCCCTCTGTAATTATTTTTAGCTTCTTTTATACAGTCGAAAACAAGAAGTCTGTCAAAATAGTAATTGAAAAACAGATAAATGAAGTAAATCAGGAAAAATACCAGCGCTGTCGGACTTTTTAAAATACTTACAAAAACAAAAGACGCAATTTTATAAAACCCGAAATCAACGGCACATCGGAAAATATATATCAGCATTTGTTTTGTAAGTTTTCCTCTTTGTACGTGGTTAAATACATATTTCTTTTCTAAAAAGAATAAAACAATTGCGCAAATTACTGCAGATACGCCAACGCTTATGCCTGCTGAAAGCGACGCAGCAACCTTTAACAATTGCTTTATAATTAAAAATATAAACGAAACAGCCGTAAAGCATACTGCATAATTAACAGTTTCGCCATTGAGATATTTATAACTTTTTATTTTAGAAGAAGATTTAGTAATATCCATAATAACCTCATATTTATTTAGTTAAGTTATATTAACATATTTAAAATAATACTTCAATCAATGAGTGTGAATTTTAACCTCTTTGTAATAATTATAGTCAAAATTGAATAGGATTAATCGAGGTGATTGCTTGTCTGGCATTTATGACGTGTATAAATATCTTCCTAATAGAATTGTAAAATCGTTAAAAAATTCGGATATAAACGTACATAAAGCAATTACTGAAATAAGAATAAGAAAGAACAGGGAGCTTATTATAGTCGTTAATAGCCATTCCTGTTTTATTAATGCTGAGGGTAAAATACTTACCAAGCCTGAAAACGGCTGTATCAAGGTGAATTCAGACGAATTTGAACAGTTGTTTATGAATATGTGTTCTTATTCCGTTTACAGCAAAACTCACGAATTAAATAATGGCTATATAACTCTTGATTGCGGCGCAAGAGCAGGCGTTGCCTCTGAAGCGGTTTTTAACGGAAATGAAATAAAATCAGTCAAAAATATAAATTCAATTAATATTCGTATTCCGCGAGCGGTAAGCGGCTGTGCAGACAAATTACTGAAGAGTATTTATTATGATGAAGCATTGCCGAGCATTGTAGTTGCCGGACTTCCGAATTGCGGCAAAACTACGCTGCTTAGAGACCTGGGAACACAGCTTTCTTCGGGTTATAACGAAAGATACAGAAAAATTGTTTTCATTGATGAGAGATTTGAATTTTTCGGAAACGGAAATGCTTCAGGACTTGCTCCTGGCATAAACTGCGATATAATTTCAGGCTTTTCTAAAGCAGAAGGAATTGAAAATGCAACAAGAACTCTTTCTCCCGAAATGATAATATGCGATGAAATTGCAACTCAAAATGAGATAAATTCAATAATGTTTGCATTTTCAACGGGCATAAGCATTGCCTTTTCTCTTCACGCGTCTGGAATAGAAGATTTAAAACGCAATGAAATAATTAAACTATTGGTTTCTTACGGTAAAGTATCTGCATTTGTTATTTTTGAAGGATATAGTTTTAATTATAAAATTTGCAAAATTGACGAGGTGTTTAATGAAAACTGCAGCAGTCTTGCTGTTGATTATTTCAACAACGGCAACGGGAGTTATATACTCAATGAGAGTTAAAAGAAAAGCGGAAACAGCAAGTGAATTAATGATGTTTTGCGATATGCTTATGCTTGATATTGAGTTCAGAAATACACCTTTAACAGAATTGCTGAAATCATATGATTTCAGGTACCTTGATTTTCTCAAAATTGAAAATATTAAAAATATAGGATACATAAGTTTACCGTTTAATTCTAATGAGAACGAAAAGCTATCTTCATTTCTTTATCAGCTTGGTAAAACCGATGTTAGCGGTCAGCTTTCTCTTATAAAAGGCTTTAAAGAGTATTCCGACATAATTTATAAAAAGTACAGTTCTCAATACGAAAAAAGCTCTAAACTCTATGTTTCCTTCGGCTTTTTCGGAGGAGTAATTATATCTTTAATGATAATTTAACGGAGAATAAATATGGAAGTTAATATAATTTTCAAAATAGCTGCTATAGGCATAATTATTGCAATTCTTGATACTCTTTTAGTACGTTCAGGCAGAGAAGACCAGGCAATGCTTACAACGCTTGCAGGGGTTATTGTTGTTCTTATGATGCTTATACCTCAAATTGCAGAGCTGTTCAAAAGCGTTAAGAGCCTGTTTGACTTATGTATATCAATTGAGCTATGAAGTACATTATTATTATAGTATGTGTATTAATATTATCTGTTTTGATAAAGGAGAGAAATAAAAGCATTTCAGTTTTTCTTTCTTTTTCCGGAATTGTACTGTTGTTAATTACAGGAATAGACTATCTTAAAGAAATCTCTGAAAAGCTGAGCGATATTACTACTGATATTCCGTCAACAGCCGGTTATTTAAAAATAACTGTTAAGGCGCTTCTTATTACTGTCGTAACCCAGATAGTATCGGATATTTGCCGTGACAACGGAGAAAATGCGCTCGCAAGTTCAGCCGAAATTGTTTCAAAATGTGTTGTTGTAATTATGGTATTTCCTCTTTTTGAAACTGTATTATCTATTGTAAACGGATTGGTTAAATGAAAAGATTTGTTATAGCTTTGGTAATATTTATGATAATTCCGTCGATAGCATACGGAGCAGAATTTGAAAATGATGAATACGAAGAAGCGTTATCGTCTTATGACCTCACATTTTTTAAATACAAGCTTGACGACGATACGTATAACACGTTAAAACAACTTAATCTTGATACGTTTTCTTTTGAAAACATTTATAATCTGAAATTCAGTGACGTCCTGAGTATTATCTTAAATACCGCTAAAAAAGGAATAAATGCACCGTTAAGAGGTCTTGCCGAAATCGCGGCATTTATAATTCTTTCATCAATGTTTCAATCAATTAAAACTGAAAACTCATTAAATGAATTATATTCAACCATAACCGCGCTATTTGTATCTGTAGTCTTGATTTCCAAACTGAGCCCGGCTATTACCTTAGCAGTTTCGAGTATAAGCATTTCAGCAGATTTTATATATGCATTTATTCCTGTATTCTGTGCAATAGTTACGGCGAGCGGCGGTATTACCGTTGGATTTTCTACTAATGCTTTGTTGCTTATATTATCTCAAGGCTTGGCTTTTATAAGTGCGGCTATAGTAAATCCTGTAATCAACAGTTTTCTTGCAATTGGTATTTGTTCTTCTATCAGACCGCAGCTTAACCTGTCAAATATTGCGGAAACTGCCAAAAGAATTATTACTTGGATTATGTCTTTTACTGCAGGAGCGTATGTTTCTGTTTTATCTATTAAAACCGCTGCTGCAAGCAGAGCTGATATGCTCGGCATCCGTTCACTGCGCTTTGTAATTAATTCAGTTGTACCCGTAATCGGTGGCGCCTTAAGCGAAGGATTATTATCTATTCAGACGTATTCTTCATTAATTAAAAGCAGCGTAGGTATAGTCGGAATTATCGCTGTTATTCTTGTTTTTCTTCCTTCGGTTATTGAAGTAGTACTATGGCGCTTTTTCCTTTCAGTAGGCGGTATTATCTGTGAGGTATTTAACGATTCGGCTGTAGCGTCGGTAGTAAGAGTCTTTAGCTCAGCTCTGCTGTTGATTAACGTTTTACTTATTATGTCTGCATTGACCACGATAGTTTCAATAGGTCTTCTGATTGCGAGCGGTAGTTGATTATGGAATTTTTTAAACAGTGGACAATTTGCATTTGTATTTCTTTTATTCTTGTCGTTGTTTTTTCGTTATTTGAACCGGAGGGGCGGATGAGAAGCTTTTATAAAATGCTTCTTGGACTCTTTATTTTTGTGTCTTTTTTATATCCGCTTAAGGATGTTAAAAAATTTGATTTTGAAAAAAATCTATCTGAAATTGAGATAAGCGCTATTGATTTAAATAATAACGTCTATTCAAGCACAGTTAATAATGAGGTAAATCAATTTCTTAAAAATGAAGGTTATTCAGGTACGGGAACAACAAGTATTGTCAGTGTAAACAGTGATAATGAAATAATTATTACTTCGGTAACCGTTTCGGTCCCTGATGAATACAGTATAAGCGAAGTTAAGGAACTGCTGCTGAAAAAGCTTGGAATCAATGCCGAGGTGATATATAAAGGTGAATGAAATCAAAGAAAAAATAGAGGAATACTTTAAGGATGATAAAAAGGTTAAAGTTTTCATAATTATAGGAATTATAGCAGTATTGTTAATAGTTTTATCAGAATCGATACCTGAAAAACAAGATATAAAAAACGATAAGGACGCTAATCTTATGAACAGCTATATGAGTTCAGTTGAAAGCAATACGCAGGAGCTTATCTCATCAATAAACGGAGTAGGGCGTTGCAAGGTTATGATAACATTTAAAAATTCGCCGGAAAACGTTTATGCTGAAAATATTGATGAAGACAACTCCGAAAGTTCTAATTCTCTCAAAAATGAATATGTATTATATGACGGACAGGAAGGGGAGAGCCCGGTACTTGTTAAGCAGTATTATCCCGAGGTAATGGGGGTCGCCGTTGTATGCGATGGAGCAGAAGTCACTGTCGTTCGCGAAAGCGTTATTAATGCCGTTTCTTCACTGTTTAACATTCCTGTTACAAAAATAAGCGTTTCAAAATATAAAGGGTGATACTATGGGAAAAGTAAAGGATTTAAAAAACTTAAGCGATGCAATTAATGAGGAAGAGTTTAAGGAGAAAAGCGAAATGCTTTTAAAGGATAAGGACGCTGAAACAGTCGCTTATCCTAAAAAGCCGATATTAAGCGAAAGTGAGATAAAGGTAAAAAAAGCAAGGAGAACAAAGTTTGCTGTTGCAGCGTTCGTTTTACTTCTCGGAGTCGGTATTATGGGTAACTGGTACTATGAAAATACAGACTTTGCTTCATCGGTAAAACCCGTTATTTCAACTAAAAGCAAAACTCTCGGAGAAGCCGAGCTTGTTGATGCAACAACAAATAACGTTGAGGTTAAGAGAGAAAGCGAGTATTTCTCATCGGCAAGGCTTGACCGTCAGAGTGCAAGAGATGAGTCTATTGAAAAACTGCAAAATATAATTGACGATGAAAAAAGCAGCGCTGAGGTTAAAAAGACAGCAACCGAGGGTATTGCAAGGATTTCCGATACAATAAATATTGAAAATAAAATAGAATCGCTTGTAACAGCTAAGGGTGCTGATAACTGTATTGCAGTCGTAAATGAAGATTCAACAAGAGTTGATATTATTGTTGACGTTCCCGAACTATCAGACAGCCTGATTTTACAAATTAAAGAAATTGCAATGCAACAGCTTGGCTGTTCATTTAAAGACGTATCAATAATACAGTCAAAATAATATAAATGCTTGTATATTTATAAGATATGTGATATAATATGCAAAATAATTTTATAATTATTTGCATATCATGGCACAATTATCTGAACCTATAGAATTTAAAAAGATTAGTTATGCCGTTTGAACTGCAAAGTTTAGACGGCATTAATTGTTTTACGGAGGCAAGAATATGGGCAGAAGACAAGAGCGTGAGCAGGCATTCTTTTTGATATTTGAAAGTATGTTCTCTGATGAGGAACGTGCAGTTGAAATATTTAATGAAAATGTTGAGCCTGTAAGTGATTTTGCTAAGGAAGTATTTCAGGGAGTAATGGACGAAAAGGACGTTATTGATGATGAAATCAGTAAGTATCTTAGCGGCTGGAAGCTCTCAAGAATTTCAAAGGTTAACCATGCAATTCTCTTACTGTCGTTTTATGAAATAAAGAAACTTGAAGATGTTCCGAATTCAGTTTCTATAAATGAAGCTGTTGAACTTGCTAAAAAGTACTCCGGTAAAGACGATGCGTCGTTTATTAACGGTGTTCTTGGTTCTTATGTCAGGAGTTTTGAATAATGTTCCTCGGAATTGATACGAGTAATTACACTACCTCGGTTGCGCTTTTTAACGGTGATAGTATTGTTCAAAAAAAGAAAATGTTATCGGTAAAAAGCGGAGAAAAAGGGTTGAGGCAAAGTGAAGCAGTGTTTCAACACGTTATTAATATGCCTGAGCTTATTAAAGGACTTGAGTTGAATGACGTTACTGCAGTAGGCGTAAGCGTTACTCCGAGAAGTGTTGAAGACAGTTATATGCCTTGCTTTAAGGTTGGCGAACTAACCGCTCACTCAATCGCCTCCGCCTTGAATATTCCGCTGTATAAAACCTCACATCAGACAGGACATATATTAGCTGCGCTTTATTCTGCAAACAGACTTGATTTAATTAATAGCGATCACGTTGCCTTTCATCTGAGCGGAGGAACAACGGAGGGATTAATCGTAAAACCTGATAAATCAGAAATCATTAAGGCTGAAATCGTTTCTTCAAGCCTTGATTTAAAAGCAGGACAGGCTATTGACAGAGCCGGGGTTATGCTCGGACTGGATTTTCCTTGCGGTAAGATGCTTGATGAGCTTTCTAAGCAATCTGATAAAGAGTTCAAGTACAAGCCTTCTATGCATGGAAAAGACTGTTCAATGTCGGGTGTTGAAAATAAAGCTAAAAAGATGTTTGAAGAAGGTTACTCGAAAGAGGATATATCTAAATTTGTCTTAACTTGCGTCAGTAATACTGTCGTTTCAATGCTTTCTGAAATCATTAATGAATACGGTGAACTCCCCGTTATTTTTTCGGGCGGAGTTTCATCAAATACGCTGCTTAGAAAAACAGTTAAGGAAAAATTCAGTAATGTACACTTTGCTGAGCCTGAGTTCTCGCTTGATAATGCTGCGGGCTGTGCAGTATACGCTTATATGAAAGAAAGATAATATGGCTAATTTAACCGTTTCCGAGGTTAATCGGATAATAAAATATAAAATTAAAGAGGTCCCCGAATTCCGAAATATAGCTGTAATGGGTGAGATAACTAACTTTAATGAGAGAAACCGTTACGGCCACTGGTATTTTGCCTTAAAAGACGCAGGCGGTCAGCTTTCCTGTAATTTATTTATGAATTACCAAAAAAACGTTGCTTTCGAGCCTGTTAACGGAATGAAGGTTGTATGCTTCGGTTATATAGACGTTTATGAAAAAAGCGGAATATATCAGCTTTATGTGACAAGTATGCAGGAAGCCGGAAAGGGCGACTCAAAGCTTGCGCTTGAGGAGCTTAAAAAGAAACTTACCAAAGAGGGCATTTTTGACGTTTCTCATAAGAAACCCATTCCGAAATATCCTTGTAAAATTGGTATTGTCACTTCAGAGAGCGGGGCGGCTTTTGCGGATTTAACAACAAATATTGAGCGTAGATGGACTATGAGTGAGATAGTTCTTGCGCCTTCATTGGTGCAGGGTGAGAAGGCTCCCGCTGATATTGTAAAATCAATTTCCCTTCTTGATTCAATGCCTGATATAGACGTAATTATAGTCGGAAGAGGCGGCGGTGCTAATGACGACCTGAACGCCTTTAACAGCGAAGCCGTAGCGCGAGCTGTTTACAACTGTAAAACTCCCGTGGTCTCTGCAGTTGGACACGAGGTCGATTTTACTCTCTGCGATGCGGCTGCCGATATAAGGGTTCCTACTCCAAGCACGGCTGCTGAAGTAACAGTTCCGAACAAAAATGAAGAGCTAAGAAAAATTGATGATATTTATTCTGATATAAAATATCTTTTAAAACTGAAGATTGAAAGAGAAGAACACCGAATTAATGAGCTTTCCGTTTCGTCATCAAGAAATATTTTCTTTGATAACCTTGAGCGAAATCTTGATTCTTGTAAAAGTAAATTAATAAACGCGTATAAATTCATATTAAATTTTGAAGAAAACAGAATTGACAGATTAACCGATATTATTAACGCTCTGAGTCCGCTCTCGGTTTTAAAAAGAGGTTATACTTTAACTAAGCTTAACGGTAAAACGGTTAATTCAGTCGATAAACTCAATAAAGAAGATAAAATTGAAATAGTATTTAGTGACGGTAGTGCTAATGCAAATATCTATGAGGTGAATAAATATGAACAAAACTGAGCTTACTTACGAAGAGGCTGCAAAACGTCTTGAAGAAATTGCGGATATTCTTGAAAAAAATGAAGCGTCGCTTGATGAAACCATCAAGCTTTTTGAGGAAGGAACGGAGCTTACCGCTTACTGTAATAAAAAGTTAAGCGAAGCAAAAATGAAAATAACAAAGCTTGAAAAGGAAGGATAAAATGAGCGCAATTGAGTTACTTGATAAAATGAGTGAATACAGTGAAATGATTAACAGCGAACTGCTGTTACATCTTCCCGAGGCAGACCAGGGTCAAAAAGAGGTTGTAAGAGCTATGCGTTATTCGCTTGAAAACGGCGGAAAAAGACTTCGCCCTATGCTTGTGCTTGAATTCTGCAGAGTTTGCGGCGGCGACGTAAAAAAGGCTTTACCGTTTGCTTGCGCTGTTGAATATATTCATACATATTCACTGATTCATGATGATTTACCCTGTATGGATAATGATGATTTAAGGAGAGGAAAGCCTTCCTGTCATAAAAAATTCAGCGAAGCTACTGCGCTTCTTGCCGGAGACGCATTACTTACCCATGCTTTTGAATGTTTAACGTCTGCCGATTTATCTGATGAACAGATTGCCTCGGCTGTTGCACTTTTAGCGCAGAACGCAGGGGTTTGCGGTATGATTGGCGGTCAGGTGCTTGACCTTAAGTTTGAGACTGTAGACCCGTCAATTAACGATTTGCTTACAGTTCATAAGCTGAAAACGGGCGCTCTTATTTCCGCTGCCTGTTTACTTGGGTGCATTGCAGCCGATGCAGATGATGAAAAGCTTGCATATGCTTCGTCATTTGCATATAATCTTGGAATCGCTTTCCAGATAAAAGACGATTTGCTCGATATTTACGGCGATGAAGCGTTGCTCGGCAAACCGGTAGGTTCTGATGAAGAAAACGAAAAGTCAACGTATGTAACTATGGTTGGTATTGAAAACGCTGAAAAGGACGTTGAAGTTCTGACGGATAAAGCCATATCATATCTGAGTGCGTTTGACGATAACGGATTTCTTAAAGACCTTGCTGAATATTTGGTAACGAGAAACAAATAATGTATAAATATTTTAACTATTGCATTTTTATGCATTTAGTGATAATATACTTTTGAAAAGAGTTGAGTATATGTCTTACTTAGAGAATATCAATTCTCCTAAGGATGTAAAAAAACTGAATATAGATGAGCTTGAGACTCTTTGTTCTGAAATTAGGGAGCTGATGATAAAAACTGTTTCCGAAAACGGTGGACATCTCGCTTCAAATCTTGGAGTTGTTGAGCTTACAGTAGCGCTTCATAAGGTGTTTAATTCTCCTGTTGACCAGATAGTATTTGACGTTGGCCATCAGTGTTATACACACAAAATTCTTACCGGAAGAAAAGACAGCTTCATTACGCTTCGTAAAGAGGGAGGAATAAGCGGATTTACCCGTCCCGATGAAAGCGAACACGATATTTTTTCGAGTGGCCATTCTTCAACTTCAATATCGTCTGCCGTCGGCTTAGCAAAGGCTAAAGCCCTCAAGGGCGATAAAGGTAAGGTTATAGCAGTTATCGGTGACGGCGCCCTTACAGGAGGTCTTGCCTACGAAGCTCTAAATAATTCAGGCAATGAAAACAGTAACCTTATTGTCATTCTTAACGATAATAATATGTCTATAAGCCCGAACGTCGGCTCAATGGCGAGACAGCTTACTACAATTAGAACGTCGCCTAAATATAATACTTTTAAAAACGGTATAACTCGCTCGCTTGCTAAAATTCCGAAAGTCGGCGCTCAGATTATTCGTTCAATAACCGCAATTAATCAACGAATCAGAAAACATATTTATAAAAATACGTTTTTCGAGGATTTAGGCTTCAGGTATTACGGTCCTATTGACGGCCACGATCTTGACGCTCTGATTGACGCATTGCGAGTTGCTAAATCCCATAACCATTCCGTATTAATTCATATTAATACCGCTAAGGGTAAAGGCTACGATTTTGCTGAAAAGAATCCTTCAAAATTCCACGGTATAGGAAAATTCAATATAAATACCGGAGAACCAATTCCGAGCGGTGATACGTTTTCTTCCGTTTTCGGTAAATCTCTGCTACACCTTGCTGAAAACGACACAAGAATATGTGCCGTTACAGCTGCTATGGCTGACGGTACAGGGCTTACAGAGTTCGCAGATACTTTTCCGAGAAGGTTTTTTGACGTAGGAATTGCCGAACAGCACGCCGTAACTTTTTCTTCGGGACTCGCCAGAAACGGTTTAATCCCTGTTTTTGCTGTATATTCAACGTTTCTTCAAAGGTCTTACGACCAGTTGATTCACGATGTTGCAATGCAGAGGCTAAAGGTTATTTTCTGTATTGACAGAGCAGGCTTTGTAGGCTCTGACGGCGAAAGTCATCAGGGCGTATTTGATACAGCATACCTTATGAGCGTACCGAATCTTACGGTTTTCTCACCATCTTGTTTTGAAGAGCTGTCTTCAATGCTGTATCAGGCGGTTTATAAAGAACAGACGGCTGTTGCTATCCGTTATCCAAGAGGTTGTGAATGTAATATGCCTGATGGGTATAAGTATGAAAAAGAAAACTATTCTGTGTTTGGTAATGACAATAATGAAAACTGCATTATAACCTATGGAAGGGAATTTGAAAATTGTTATAATGCAATGAAATCGCTTGACAATACGTTTCTTATCAAACTGAACAGAATTAAGCCGATAGATTCTTCGGTTTGTAATAAATTGATAAAAGCAAAGAACATTTTCTTTTATGATGAGGGAATAAAAACAGGCGGAGTAGGGGAATGCTTTGCTGCAATGCTTGAAGAAAACGGCATTAATGCCAATTATCACCATATAAGTATTGAGGATGAATTTGTTAAGCAGGCAGAGGTTTCTGCTCAGTTAAGAAAATACAAGTTTGATACTAATTCTATAATTGAAAAGGTTAATAGTGTAAATGGCTAAAAAAACGCGTCTTGACGTTGCCGTATTCGAAAGAGGCTTTGCTCCCTCGCGGGAAAAGGCAAAAGCAATAATTATGGCAGGTCAGGTATTTGTAAATAATCAGAAAGTTGATAAAGCGGGTTTTGAGCTTAAAGAGGACGATAAGCTTGAAGTTCGCGGAAACACGTTAAAATACGTATCGCGCGGCGGTTTAAAACTGGAAAAGGCTATGAATGAGTTCCCGATAACTCTTAACGGCAAAATTTGTATGGACGTTGGCGCTTCTACAGGCGGTTTTACTGACTGTATGCTTCAAAACGGCGCCGTTAAGGTTTACAGTATTGACGTTGGATACGGTCAGCTCGCATGGAAACTCAGGTGCGATGAGAGAGTTATAAACCTTGAAAGAACCAATTTCAGATACTGTACAAGAAATGAGGTACCTGATGAAATAGATTTTTCCTCCGTTGACGTATCGTTTATTTCTCTTAAACATATTCTTCCAGTTCTTAATACTTTGCTGAAAGCTGATGGTGAGGCAGTTTGTCTTATAAAGCCTCAATTTGAAGCCGGTAAGGAATTTGTTGGTAAAAAAGGCGTTGTAAGGGATTTAAACGTGCATATTGACGTTGTTGAAAAGGTTGTAAATTTAGCGACTGAAAACGGATTTGGAGTTTGCGGACTTGCGTTTTCTCCTATAAAAGGTCCGGAAGGGAATATCGAATATTTGATTTATCTTAAAAAGTCGGAGAATGCTTCTGTAAGCAAAGAAATAGATGTTAAATCGCTTGTAAATCAGTCACATACGGAGCTTATTTAATTATGAAGATTTCTGTTGTTCCTAATCTTAAAAATAACGGAGTAAAAGAGCTATGCGACGATATTGTCAATAAGCTTAAAGCTTTCGGCGCTGAGGTTATAATAAACGGCGAATATGAGTGGTGCGACGCGGCGATTGCCGTTGGCGGCGACGGCACAACGCTTAACGTTGCAAAGCACGCTTCACTTTTAGGAAAGCCTACTCTCGGAATAAACGCCGGAAGGCTCGGCTTTATGAGCGGACTTGAAAAGGACGAGCTTGATTTACTCTCAAGGCTCATAGAAGGTGATTACACCGTTGAAGACAGAATGATGTTAAAAGCCGATGTTGTTGAAAACGGAGTACTTGTTTCATCAAATATCTGTCTTAATGACGCTGTAATATCCCGCGGCGATTTGGCAAGGCTCATTGACGTTTACGTTACCTGTGAAGGAAGGTCTGTAACGAATACGAGAGCGGACGGTATGATTGTTTCTACACCAACCGGTTCAACCGCATATTCTATGGCTGCGGGCGGTCCTGTTGTCAGTCCGGATAATTCCTGCTTTATTGTTACTCCGATTTGTCCGCATTCGCTTGTAAACAGAAGTATCGTTTTTTCTTCCGATACAAAGCTTGAGCTTTCGGTTGGAAGCGATATAAACAATAACTGTTTTCTTTCTATTGACGGTGCGGATTCAATACCTATTCATTCAAATACAAAAATCATTATTTCAAAATCTGATTATACGACTAAGCTGATTAAGCTTAAACCGGATAATTTTTATGAGATATTAAATAAAAAGATTCTTGAAAGGCGAAATTAACAAATGAAAAAGAGAAGACAGGCTAAAATTTTAGAAATCATTGCAAACAACGACGTTGAAACACAGGAAGAACTTCAGGAATATCTCCAAAGCTACGGCTTTGAGGTTACTCAGGCAACTATTTCAAGAGATATTAAGGAACTTCGTCTTGTAAAGGATTTGTCAAGTAAAGGCAGATACGTTTATTCAACGGGTAAAAAGCGTAAGAACAATGTAAATTACCGTGCGGGCGGTATTTTTAACGAAAGCATAATAAGCATTGATTACGCTCTTAACACTATTGTTATTAAATGCTTTGCTGGTATGGCTAATGCTGCCTGCGCTGCGATTGACAGTATGGACAGTGATGAAATTCTCGGTACTATTGCGGGCGACGATACTATTTTTATGCTTTGCAGAACTGAGGAAAATGCGGCTAATTTTACAGCTAAGCTGAGGGATATGTTAAATGCTTGATAGTTTAAGTATTGAAAATATTGCCGTTATAGAGAAAGCTGATATTGAGTTTTCCGACGGTCTTAACGTTCTTACGGGCGAAACGGGCGCAGGTAAATCGATAGTTGTTGATAGCATTAACGCCGTGCTCGGAGAAAGAGCCTCTAAAGAGCTTGTACGCCACGGCACGGATAACGCAACTGTTACCGCAGTATTTCAGGATATCTCAGGCGAGGTTAAGGATAAGCTCTCTGACTTGGGGCTTAAAAGCTCTGATGATGACTCTCTTATGATTACAAGGAAAATATCTGCTCAGGGAAAATCCTCCTGCAGAGTTAACGGCTCGCCCTGTACCGCTTCAATGCTAAGAGAACTGAGTACATTGCTTGTAAATATCCACGGGCAGCACGACTCTCAGGCGCTTTTAAACCCTGATTATCATTATAAATTCATTGATATGCTGTCTGACAGTGATAAGGCTATATTAGAATATAAGGATTGCTTCAAAAAGCTTGTTTCTGTAAGAAGGAAGCTCAAAGAACTGACTGTTGATGCGGACGAAAAGGACAGACAGCTTGAGCTTTTAAATTATGAAATCAAAGAGCTTGAAGAGGCTGATATTAAGCTCGGAGAGCGTGAAAAGCTGAAAACAAGAAGAAACATTATTATTAATTCACAAACGCTTATTAACGCCCTCAACGCTATTTTATCTGCTATTGACGGTGACGAAGATACATCAGGCATTGAAAACCTTGCTTCTTCTGCCGCAAAAGAGGCTGAAAGCGTCAGCTCAATTGACGGAGAGTTAAAATCTATTTACGACAAGCTTCTTGACTTGTTTGATTTAACGGAAAGCATAAGAGATTTAACGGAGAAAAAGTTATCTGAAATTGATTACAGCGAAGCCGAACTTGAAGAAATAGAGGCAAGACTTGATTTGCTGTTTCGTTTTTCTTCAAAGTACGGTGAATCGGAAGAGGAAATGTTATCGTACCTGGAAAACGCCGTTCAGCGCAGAGATTCAATAGTTAATTCCGACGAGGAACTGATTAAGCTAAACGCTGAATATGATAAGGCGTATGATGAAACGCTGCTCAAAGCCAAGGCGCTTTCCGATTACAGGAAATCCGTAGCGGAAAAATTTGAAAAGGACGTTAAGGCGCAGCTTGAATACCTTGATATGCCGAAAATTCAGTTTTCCGTTTCCTTTGACAGAGGAAATCTCTCATCAAACGGCTACGATAAAATTGAATTCCTGATTTCCACAAATCCCGGTGAACCGCCAAAGCCTCTTGCAAAAATTGCTTCAGGCGGCGAGCTTTCAAGAATTATGCTTGCTATTAAGAATATCATTGCTGCTAAAGACAGCGTTAATACGCTTATTTTTGATGAGATTGATACCGGAGTTTCGGGCAGAGCAAGCCGTAAAATAGGCTTCAGGCTTAAGAGCGTTGCTGAGCATACGCAGGTAATATGCGTTACTCACTCAGCACAAATTGCCTCTTGCGCTGATAATCATTTACTGATAACCAAGCAGTTTGATAATGACAGAACCTACACTTCGGTTAAATCCCTTGATTACGAAGAGAGAAAGCAGGAGCTTGCAAGGATTATGGGAGGACTGAATATTACCGATACCTTGCTGCAATCTGCTGAGGAATTACTTAATGGGAATTAATATTGAACAAAAAGTTAAAAACGGTACTTGCAATTGTTTACTTTTTTGATTATAATTGATTAGATTTACGGAGGTAGTACCAATGGGTGTATATGAAGAATTAATAGAGCGAGGATTAATCGCTCAGGTAACAAATGAAGAAGAAATCAGAACAATGGTAAACAGCGGCAAGGCAAAGTTTTATATAGGCTTTGACTGTACAGCCGACAGCCTGACTGCAGGTCATTTTATGGCGTTAACGCTTATGAAAAGACTTCAGGAAGCCGGTAACCAGCCTATTGCGCTCATCGGCGGCGGAACGACTATGATTGGCGACCCGTCGGGCAGAAGCGATATGAGAAAAATGCTTACCCGTGAGGATATTGACCATAATGCTGAATGCTTCAGAAAACAGATGGAGCGCTTTATTGAGTTTGGCGAAGGTAAGGCACAGATGGTAAATAATGCCGACTGGCTTCTGGACCTTAACTACGTTGAGCTTCTTCGTGAAGTAGGAACCTGTTTTTCAGTTAATAATATGCTCCGTGCTGAGTGTTATAAGCAGAGAATGGAAAAGGGACTTTCGTTCTTTGAATTTAACTATATGATTATGCAGAGCTATGATTTCTATTATCTTTTCCAGCATTACGGCTGCAATATGC
>DFGL01000081.1:0-15905 GCA_002371215.1 Ruminococcaceae bacterium UBA3751
GATATTTCACAATTTGCTTTAGCAAATTATTTCATATTGCGTCAGCAATATTTCATTATTACAGACCGATTTTCTTTCGGTCTGTTTTTCTTTTTGGGATTTGTCTTTACAAATCCTATGCTCGCTGCAGTCTATGACATATTTATTGCTATTCAAATAATGATGTGATATAATTATTTTATAAATTGACAGTTTTAATGGGGAAACAAAAAATGAACATAAAATATATTGAACTTAAAACGGGTTATTCAGATAACGGACCGGCGTGGATTGGAAATGTTAAAGAGTCAAAATCAGGTAAAACGATTTATTTTAACGACCATGCCTTTCAAAAACATCACGGTAATTTCAGTAATTATATTGATATAGAAACCAGCGACGAATACTGGATTTCAGGCGTGAAGAAGAATGGGCAAGACAGACATTGGGCAGGTAGTGGAAAAATAACCATTGACAGAAAGGTCATTGATGAATATTTAGCTATAGTGCAAGCAGACAAACTTGATGAATCACAATTCACAGTGACTGATATTGAAGATGTATTTCCGATTGATAGAATTAACGCAAAAGAAAACACAAATACAATTTAGATTATTGTTTTTCAATACAGTAAAAGAAGGTGGTTGAGTTTTAACTCATCCACCTTCTTTATGACGGGCACCCCGTTTGCAGTGCTTTTTAGATTTTAGGTTTAAGCATATGTAGGGAACGATGACCACATCGTTCCGTTAAAATAGGTTTTAGCCGTAGGGGCGGGCATTGCCCGTCCGCATAATTGCCGAGCGCAGCACCCATAATATCAATTAAAAAAGGGCCGCTCTTTTAAGTATGTTTCAAGTATATCAGCCGCTGTATAAATAATATCGGGACAGGGGCGCTTTTTGTAATATTCGGGCGTTCTCTCCTCGGGAACGGGGGAGTCCGCGCCGGTGATTTTTAAGCCGAGCAGCTCCCTGCAAACGAGTGAGCCGCATTCATTTCTGAATTTTTCAGCCAGCTCCTGAATTATTGCGTAAAGCTCCTTTTTGCCCTCATTATCGCGCTTTTCATCGTATCCGTAAAGCGCGTTGATTATAAACACAACGCCTGAAAAGCTTCCGCAGACCTCTCTTAGCCTGCCCATTCCGCCGCCGTAGCCGCTTACAAGGCGCACGGCAGTTTTTTCGTCCGTATCAATAAGGTCGGCAAATGCCGCAACAACCGCCTGCGAGCAGTTATATCCCTCGTAAAACAGCTCTTTTGCTCTTTCGGCTCTGCTCATTGTCAGTCGGCGTCGTCAACGTTGTTAATGTCTTCGCCTTCCGGCTCAACGTTTTCAATAGTAAACACAGCCTTGAGGTTTGCCTTCTTTGTAACCGTAAACGTATACGAGGTGTTTGAGGTTACCTTCTTTCCTCCGATATACCAGCCGTCAAAGCCGTAGCCGTCGTCAGGACGGGCGATAACAGTAACGGTTTCGCCGAGTTCATAGGTTCCGTCGCCTTCGGTTTCTCCGCCGTTATTACTGGAGGTTGAAACGGAGAAGGTTTTCGGCTTTTCCGTTGTAGTTTCTTTAGTTGTAGTTTCTGTTGTGGTTTCCTCGGTGGTTGTTTCCTTAGTAGTGGTTTCGGTAGTGGTTTCGGTTGTAGTTGGCTTTGTCGTTCTTTCTGTTTCCGTTTCATCAATTGACGAAACAACCGTAGGCGTTGAGGGCTGAACGTTGTTTGATTTACCCTTTGCTACAGCAAGAATTATTCCTGTAATAATAGCAACGAGAAGTACGGCAAGAACAACAATTATAATAATTGACTGCTGCTTTTTCTTCTGAGCCTCGCGCTCTCTTTCAAGCCTCTCCTCATTTCTTCTGATAGGCTGTCCTGAATTATTATTTGAAACAGTTTTGAAAACCTGCGTGGGGTCAGAATCCGCAGCAGGGGTGTCGTCTTCATCGTAAAGCGGTGAGCCGCAGTTCTGGCAAATATATAAGTTTTCGTCGTTTTCCGAGCCGCAGTTTTTACATCTCATAGTCTTTTCTCCTTTTATTTTTATTTTTACACCGTGATTATAACACAATAAATACACATTAACAACTAAAAATTCAATATAAAAATGAAATCTTTTATAAAATATTTATAATTTACTATTGACTTTTTTGTGAATTTATAATAAATTTAATATGTAATGTTTTCTTCCGAAGTGAATTCGGAGGGTGTATTTATTTTGAAAGGGGATTCCCAATTATGAAAAAAACATTAAAAGCAATTTTATGTCTGGCGCTTGTAGCAGCACTTGTTGCATCATTTGCAGGTTGCGCAAAAATCAACTATGTTACAAACGGAACCATCAAAGCTATCCAGGAAGTTAAATCAGGCGACTGGAAAAACGGCGGCTCACAGGGCGGAGCTGAAGGCGGCGCAGAGGGCGGCGCTGAAGGCGGAGCAGCTGCAGGCGACGAAATAGTTCTTGATGCTCAGTTTGAAGCAGGTACCTATGGCGGAGTTGAATTCAAGAGCGTAGAGGACGTTGTTAAATATTATGTTGAGGCTTATGATTATACTAAGTCATTAACAGCTCAGTATGATGAAGGCGGCAAAACAGTAACTTACTATAAGCTTCTCGGCGATGAGGAAATGACAGTTGGCGACGTTATGATTGACGGCAAGGCTAACGCTGTTGTTAACAATCTCGTTCCCGGTATCGTTAGCGGTATGTTCAAGCCGACACCTTACGGTCTTGTACCTTGCTATAACAGAAACCCTGACCTTGATAACAACAAGGAAGACGAGCATAAGAAGAACGATTGGGATTTCAGAACCTCTCATTTCACTGCCGAGGACGTTCTCGCTTGCTATGTTAAGGATAACGGCGACGGAACTATTACTATCGGCATCCAGCCCAAGGCTGCGGAAATGGCTATCAGAGGCGAGGATTCTCAGGGACGTTTCTTTGAGGTACTCGGTGATATCGGCGGCGTTGTTGGCAGTATCGATATGGTTAAGTTTGAGCAGGGCGGCGCAGACGAAAACGTTAAGGTAACCTATAAGGGCGGTACAGGCGTTGTTAAGATTGACACAAAGACAAAGGAAATTGTTGAAGCTGATTACGAAATGATTTCTGTTGTAAACGTAACTCACGCTACTATCACCGTTATTAAGGATAAGAGCGCAACTCTTAACATTTCCTATAAGAACCACTATCCGGCTTCTGACCAGTTCCTTAAGGACTCAAAGGGAATTACAAGAAAATAAAATATAATTAAAAGGGCTGACAGTAGTCAGCCTTTTTTTAGTGAAAAATTAAGAATGAAGAATTAAGAATTGAGGGTGCTCGCCGCACGGGTATTATATTAATTACTATATCTCTATATTTAATTCTTCAATTTTATCGCGGACCTTCAACCAGTCCTGATAAGCGAGCTCCTTGTTGTTGGGGTTACGGAGAATTGCCGCGGGATGAAAGGTACCCATCATAAGGGTGCCGTTTTTTTCTATAAATTCGCCGTGCTGCTTCGTTACCCTGAAATCGGGGGAAATAAGTCTCTGTGCGGATATTCTGCCAATGCAGATAATGATTTTCGGGCGGATAATTTTAAACTGCTCCCGAAGCCACGCAATGCACATATCCTGCTCCTCGGGCTTTGGGTCACGGTTTTTCGGCGGACGGCATTTAACCATATTGGCAATGTAAACGTTTTTGTTTCTTGAAAGGTCAATGCTCTCAAGAAATTTATCCAAAAGCTTTCCGCTCCTGCCTACAAAGGGCTCGCCCTGTAAATCCTCGTTTTCTCCGGGGCCTTCGCCTATAAGCATAATATCGGCGTCCTTTTTTCCAACTCCGAAAACAAGGTTCGTTCTGCCCTCGCAAAGCGGACATTTTCTGCATTCCTTACACTGAATTTCAAGCTCGTCAAGCGTCATATTCTCAACTCCTTTATTATCTGTTTAAAATTATATCAAATTAATGGTTGAAAAACAATCATATTTGTTATAAAATAGGCAGGTAATAATTATTTTGGAGGAAAAAGTAATGGCAAATCAGGTATTAGTTGAAATTTCAGCCCGTCACGTTCACGTTTCACAGGAGCACCTTGAAATACTTTTCGGCAAGGGCTATGAGCTTACGGTTAAAAAATGGCTTTCTCAGCCGGGTCAGTTCGCCTGCGACGAGAGAGTTAAGGTTATCGGAACAAAGGGCGAATTTCCCGCAGTTTCTATTCTCGGCCCCGTAAGACCCGAAACTCAGGTTGAGCTTTCGCTTACAGACGCCCGCTCAATCGGCGTTACAGCTCCCGTAAGAGAGAGCGGAGACCTTGAGGGAACAGGCGCTTGCAAAATCGTTGGTCCCTGCGGTGAAATTGAAATTGACCACGGCGTAATCGCTGCAAAGCGTCATATCCACGCTACTCCCGAGGATGCTGAAAAGCTCGGCCTCGTTAACGGCGAAATCGTTTCTGTTGAGATTCCTACAGCTAATGAGAGAAATCTTGTTTTCGGCGACGTTGTTGTTCGCGTATCCGAAAAATATGCGCTTGCAATGCATATTGATACAGACGAATCCAACGCAGCGGGAATGGCTCCGAACACGATGGGAACTATCATAAAATAATTCGGAATTAACGGGCTGCCGAGGTCGTCAGCCCCTACGGTAGTCTTGCTACAACCGATAATTCTTAATTCTTAACTCATAATTCTTAATTTTTAAAGGACAGTCAGCAGCTGTCCTTTATTTTTACTATTGTATAAATTAGAATTTTTTGGTATAATAAATTGATTACATTATGAAAAGGGGTTTTCTTATGGCTAAGAAAAATGCCGTAGCTGCAGCTCAAAACGCTGCTCCTGCGGAGAAAAAGTATATGAAGCCATCGGAGATTGTCACCTTCGGTATAGGCCTTTTCGGCGTTGCCCTTCTTACGGGCTGGATGCCGGACTATACGATGACCTTCTTTGCTGACTTCGCGTTTAAAGGCAAGGGCTTTGACCCTTCCCACCTTGCCGCTCTTGTTACAAGCGTATTCGGCGTTGCGGGCTTTGTAGGCGCAATCTGCGAGCTTGTTATCGGTATTCTTGTCGACAGAACGAGAACGCCGCTCGGTAAGGTTAAGCCGTGGGTTGGCTTCGGCGCGCTCCCGCTTGCAATTATTTCAATGCTTGTATTTGTTGCGCCGAACACAACTAACTTTACGGTTGCGTCGGTTTGGATGTTTGTTATTTATTCGCTTTACGTTGCAATTTCAAGCGCGGTTGAATCGCCTGCAAACTGCTTCGGCGCGCTTTGTTCGCCCAACCCGAAGGAGCGCTCAAGCGCAATTTCAATCGCTTCCTTCCTGCGTTCCGTAGGTCAGTCCGGCGGGCAGGTTGTAATTATCGTAGTACCCGCAATTATGAAGGCAATTATGGGCCAGCAGCAGTATAAAAACGCTGAGGGTCAGGGCTTGGACCTTATTATTTCAACCGCTGTTTGTGCGCTCGGTATGATTATTTTTGTAATGATATTCTTTGCAAACAACAAGGAGCGCGTTCCCTATACGAATGAAAAGGTTTCGCTCATTGAAAGCATCAAGGTTGTTTTTACAAATAAAAACCTCCTTATGGTTTCCCTTACAAAGCTTACGGGCTTCGGCAGAGGCGTTTACGGTACGGTATCGCTTTACATAGCTATTTACCTTCTCGGCTCAAAGGGCTTAAAGCTTGCGCTTATGCTGCCTATGGGTATAGGCACTGCGGTAGGTACTCTGCTTGTAAACTTTGTTCTCAAGAAGTTCTCAACAAAGAAAACGTATATCATATTCTGCTGTTACGGCGCTTCAGCTCTTGCAATACTGTACTTTGTATCAAAGGGCATAGGCTTTAACAGCACGCTTATTGTTCCGTTCCTTATTCTCAATTTCTTCTGCGGTATTCAGCACGGTAATACTAACGTTACCCCGAATATTATGATTGCCGACTGTATTGACGAAATGGAATATAAAACGGGTAAGCGTCAGGAGGGACTTGCGTATGCGGGCTTCGGTCTGATTTCAAAGATTGCGTCCGCCTTTACAAAGGTACTCTCTCCGTTCCTTGTATACACCTGGTCGGGCTATCAGTTCTCAACAAGCCAGAATATCGCGTATGCAAATCAGAGCGACGCAACGCTCAATAAGTTCCTTGCGATTTATACAATCATTCCCGCAATTTTTGTAATTCTTCAGTTTGTACCGATTCTTTTCTATGATATGGTAGACGAGAAGAAGGACAGAATTACCGCTGCACTTGCTGAAAAGAGAGCGGCTGAGAACACCGACGGGGATGAAGAAGAAACCGAAGCTGCCCCCGAAGCAGCTGCAGAGTAAGGAGGGGTAGATATGGCTAAGAAAAAAGAATTCAAAGCGGGTCTTTACGCCGTTGTATCGGGTATTCTTATCGCCGTAATCCTTACGGGACTTACCCTTTACGCTTATACATCAAGATATACGGCGTTCAAGCCTGAAAAGGTTGCGCAGTTTTACGTTGATACTATCGTTCAGAACGGCGACGGCTACAACGCTTATAAAAACACCCTCGTTTCCAAAAATGCAAAGTACGGCGATTTTGTACGCAATGCATATATGAGACCGTACGTTAACGAAAAGGACGAAAACGGTGAAAAAATAAAGCAGGCTGAATTTGTAGGCACGGGCTCCAAGGAGGAGACAAAGGCTATCGACGAAGTATATAACACTATGTACGATTACTACTGTCAGCTTATTAACCAGTACGGCTGGGACAATTATGACGAGATTTATAATCAGTATTTCGCAAAACTCGTTGAGGTAAGAAAAGCAGTTTACGGCGACGATTTTATGAATTACGATTATATGTTCGGCGCTCTTGAGGCAAATGTTGCAACCTACGGCGAAAGCTTAACGGGTACTGACAGAGTTATCGCCTCCGATAATAAAACAATTCTCGTTGAGGAATCCGTCGGCAAGTATCAGGAGATGTTCGGTACCGAGCAGGAGGTTGAAGCGGAAAACGTTATCGACGGCAAAAAACAGACCGTTAAGGAAAAGAAGCTCGTTTACCGCTTTACAACAACCGTTAAGGACTGTCAGGAGCTCAGTGAGGCTGACGCTAAAAAGTATATAGAGGAGTATAAAGCAAGAATAACTCCGATAGCTGAAAGCGGAGAGGCTAAGGCTGAAAAATTTGACCTTAAGGATACCGAGAGCGTTAAGAAAATCCTCTTCATCAAAAAGACTGAAAAGGACAGCGCAAAATCAAATATGATTGAAGCTTTCAAAAAGCTTGATTGCTCTGAGGATATTTCCTCCGTTGCAAAGGTAACCTGCGAGGTTAAGCTTGACGACGGCAAGGTTGTTGCAACTCAGGAATTATACGTTGTTAAAATCGGCAAGAGCTGGTACGTTGATAATACGAACGTTGACACAACCGCACTCTACCTTGCTGAATAATAAAAACAAAAGGACCGAATTTTCAAATTCGGTCCTTTTTAGTTGGTCTTAAGCACAGAACACCGCTGCTACTTTTCGGAAAAAAGCCTTCTCCTTGAGGAGAAGGTGGCGGCAAAGCCGACGGATGAGGTGTAGGTGCGAAGCACCGTAATAGAATAATTACCCGATACGATTAAACAATGATATTATAGCCGTTTCAAAACGTCCTCGCATACGCCTTCAAAATTATGATTTATATCCTCGTTTGAATATCTTAAAACCGTTAAACCAAGATTTTTGAAGTAGTCGTCACGATTTTTATCTGACTTTATGCCTTTTTCTTCGTAGTGCTGCGAGCCGTCAAGTTCAATGATTATTTTTGACGAAGCACAATAAAAATCGGCGATATAATTTCCTATAACCTTTTGACGGTTAATGGTAACGGGCAGCCCTTTCAAGAAGTCGTACCACAAATGGCGTTCTTCTTTTGTCATTTCTCTTCTTAATTTTTGAGCAAAAGGCTTTAGTTTCGGATTATTTGTTCTGTTCACTTTTTCACCTCATCCGTCTTGCCTTCGGCAATCCACCTTCCCCTCAAGGGGAAGGCGTTTTATATTAGTAAAAATAGTATGCCGCTTTACCGCTGACTTAAATATTCGTAATTTCCTGATTAGAGCCTGCCTGAAGGAACTGGTTGTACTTGAATTTCTTTTTAACACTCTTGAGATTGAGCTTGAATTTACCGCAAACCATATCGCAGATAAGCTGGGTGGACTGAGTTCCGTAGTGGAACTGAATGTGGAGTAAATCCTTGATAAACCAGGTGTTGTTGGGAAGCACGCAGGTCTTGGCGTTTATAATCTTATCGGGGGAAACGTATTTGCCCTTCGCCTTTTTTCCTTTGAGCTTTTTGCCGTACTGAGCAACGGTAGCGCCGCCGGAAGCGTATTTTGTATCAATGAGAATATCAGTGTGGTTAAACGCCTTTGAGGTTACGGGGATTCCCCTCGTTCCGTAGTTTGCAATAATGGCAATCTGAGCGCCGTGCCTTTTTGCGTACTTAATGTTTTTATTGAAGCGGCCCTGAACCTTGTGGTACGCCTTAATCTTTTTGTAGAGTCCGCTCTTTTTATCAAGAAATCCCATTTTGGACATCTTTTTAACGCAGGCGTTAAAATCTTTGTACGGAATACATTCCCAGTATGCGGGGATATTACCAATCCAGTCCTTAATCGTGAGCATAAAGAGCTGCTTAACGTATTTTTTGCTTTTTGCAATTTCGTTGAGATTGTCAACGGCGATGCCCAGCCTGTAATCACCGAGCGCGCTTACCGCTTTAAAGAGTGTTGCGCTGTTACCGCCGTCGTACTGGGTTTCCATATGCTTAAGGTATGAGAGAATATCCTTTTTGTTAAACTTAAAGTCAAGGCGGAGAATTCTTGCAACATCAACGCCCTGAATAGCGGGGTTAACAAAAACATAGCGCGCAATATCGTTCTTTTCCTTGTACGCGTCAAGATAAGCGGACATAACCGCTCCGCCGAGGGAACAACCGATAAGGCTTACCTTTTTGGCGCTTCTTTTCTTTTTGATTTTCTTAATCATTTTTCTGAGCTTCTTGGCGTTAACGCGAACGTCAAGGCGCCAGTCATAATTGAAAACGTAAACGTTCTTTGCACCGTGAGTCTCACAGAGCTGGCGGGCAATACCCTTTTCGGCATTGGTCTGATTGAGCCAGTAATCCTTATGCTTTGAAAGGGGAGTAGTCCAGTAATTGTTTACGCCCTGACCTGCGG
This sequence comes from Ruminococcaceae bacterium UBA3751, assembly GCA_002371215.1. GTDB lineage: Bacteria > Bacillota > Clostridia > Oscillospirales > Acutalibacteraceae > Eubacterium_R. The sequence goes on from DFGL01000081.1 coordinate 9,190, forward strand.
GTGCGTTTCCGTTTGCGGTACAGTTAAGCTCCGAGTTTCTGAAATAATCGCCGAGCTCCTCAAAAAGAACGGTGTAGTTAACGCCCTTTTTATCTGATAAGAGCTTTATAGCCTCGCTCATTACTCCCGAGTTTGTAAGCAGTCCCTGAACGTCAAAGCCGTAGGCTGGAATTTGCTCCTCGTTTTCTGTTCCCACGTTTTTATAAAGCTCGTTTCCGCCGAGCCCGTGAATCAGGATAACGGGAACAACGTTCTCTTTAGCGAAAGCAACGCCCGAAACGGAAAGAAGCATAACGAGCGTAAGAACAAAGCACATAAGCTTTTTCAGTGTTTTTTTCATAATATCACTCCAAATATTTATTTCATTATAATTATATCATAAAAACAAATTTCGTCAAATAAAAAAATCGGGTTGCAAAGAACCCGATTATTCGTTTTGCTATTTTCTTTTAATTACGTCTACCATAATCCTTTCAACCTCAGGACGGTTGAAGTTCTGGGAGAGCATCATAATAATATCCGTACAGCCGCCAACGAGGAAGGTAACCTTTGCAACCTCGTGGTAATTATCGTTGAGATTAATATTGTTGGCGCTGCAGATTTCTGCAATAAATTTTTCTTTGACAGCTTTAATTGCCGCGTCGTAAATAACGCTGTTTCTGAAGCGTTCAACGTAAACAAGATTGTTTTCAACTGCGTCAAGGATTTTTTTAACCGTATCCTCGGGAGCTAAAGACATACGGGTGTAATCCATATCCTTTCCAAACTCCAGAACCCGGCTCATAAAAAAGTCAAAGCATTTCTGGAAGCAATCATTAATACTGCTGTAGTGGAGGTAGAAGGTGCTTTTGTTAATGCCTGCTCTTTCGCAGAGCTCAACAACTGTGATTTTATCCAGTTCCTTTTCGGTTGACAGCTCAAAGACCGCGTTGAAAACAGCAAGTCTTGTCCGCAATATTCTTTTATCCATGCCCGTGCCTCCTTTTTTATTTTAGTATGCTATTAATACCACATATTTTAAATTTTGTCAATGCTTTTAGCATAATATTGCATATTTTTTCTACGCGCTGTATAAATATTATACACGGTATAATTATTAATAAATATATAACCAAAAAACATATTGTAAAGTAAAAAAATTTATAGTATAATTATTATGAATAATTTTAAATATCGGAGGTAGTATTATGAGTAATCAGTGCTGGCTTCAGGGCAAAACCGCTATTGTAACGGGTGCTTCGGGCGGAATGGGCGCAGGAATCGCCGCAACGCTTATTAAAAAGCACGGCTGTACGGTTATCGGCGTTGCACGCTCTGAGCCGAAAATGTTAAAGTTTATTGATGAACTCGGAGATGAATATAAGGGACAGTTTTCTTATAAGCTGTTTGACGTTTCGGTTAAGGAAAACTGGGAAAAATTTGCCGAGGAGCTTAAGGAAAACGGCGTTAAGCCCGATATTCTTATAAATAATGCGGGTATTCTGCCCAAGTTCAAGCGATTTGACAGGTATTCCTACGATGAGATAAATCAGGCAATGAATATCAATTTCTATTCCTGCATTTATTCAACGAAAACCCTTCTGCCGATGCTGCTTGAATCCTCATCCCCCGCAGTTATCAATATAGACAGCTCCGCAGCGCTTATGACTCTTGCCGGAACCTCTATGTATTCTGCCTCAAAGGCTGCGCTCAAGGGATTTACCGAGGCTCTGCGCGTTGAGTTTGCGGGCAAGATGTACGTTTCTCTCGTTTGTCCCGGCTTTACAAAAACGGATATCTTCCGCAATCAGGGCGAGGAGAGTAACGATAAGGGCGCAAAAATTATGAATATGATTTCAACCGATTGCGACAGAATGGTAAGAATGATAATGCGCGGCATAGAGTATAAATATCCTATGCAGGTACGCGGTTTTGACGCTCACGCAATGTCAAGCTTTAACCGCCTTATGCCCGTTTACGGCTCAAAGCTGTTCAGCGCGGTAATGAAAATGGCTAACGTTGACATTTTCAAAGAGGTATTTATGGATTAATATTAATAAGGGAGAATATTTATGGAAGACATTACGAAGGTAAAACATTTAAAATTTAAAGAAATTTTAGCCTATTCGCTCGGTCTTTTCGGATTTCAGGCAATAGTAGGACTTTTAAACTCCTACCAGGCTGAATTTGACGGCTCAATCCTCGGAGTAGATATCGGCGTTGTCGGAATTCTTATCCTTGTTGCAAAAATTGTTTCTGCCGTTGCGGACCCGATTGTCGGCGGTATGGTTGACCGTTCCAAGAGCAAGCTCGGAAAATTCAAGGGGATGATTGCTTATTCAATCCTTCCGCTTCTTATTTTCACAGCTGTTGTTTTCATTAACGTTCCGTTTAAAGAAAATACAATGCTGACTTACGTATGGATATTCGTTACGTATCTTATCTGGTCAATCGCTATGACTATGGGCGACGTACCCTCGCAGGGTATCGCTGCCGCTCTCACCCCGAACCCGACGGAGAGAACAAACGTTGTTTCAATTTCAAATACCGCTAAACAGATAGGCTTTTCCGCCTGCGTTGTAATCGTTCCCATCGTTTGTCTTATCGTGCCGAACGGCTCAAAGGTATTCGTTAAAAAGGGCGAGGTTGACTCCCCGATGATTGCAGGCGAGTATTTCTGGGTTGCTGTTTTAACCGCAGTCCTCGGCTGCGCGCTGTTCGCTCTTATTCCGCTTATCAATAAGGAAAGAGTTGTTACAGAGGCCAACGAAAAGATTACAACAAAGGATATGCTTGCGGCGCTTAAAAACAATAAACCGCTTATGCTCGTTATCGTTTCCTACTTCCTCGGCTTCGGCCGTCAGATGGCAATGGGCATTCAGGTTCAGGCTGCAAACGTTCTTTTAGGCTCTCAGAACCTTGTTGCCGTTTTGGGTATTGTAACCGCTATCGGCTCTATGATCAGTATGGCGCTCTGCCCGATGCTAATTAAAAAACTCAACGAAAAGAAGGCATATATCCTTCTTTCCGTTTACGGCTTTGCGGCTTCAATATTCTCATTTATTATCGGCCATTTCTGGTTCAGAAGCCCCGATAATACACTTCTTACAATTCTCTTCTACGCGTCGCTGTTCCTTATCGGCTTACAGTTCGGTGCCGTAACCCTTATGCCTATGATTATGACAGCGGACTGCGTTGATTATTATGAGTACGAAACCGGTAAGAGAATGGAGGGTGCCGCTTATTCAATCCTTACCCTTACTATCAAGGTTTGCCTTGCGCTCGGAACGGCTCTCGGCCTTGTATTCGTTGGCATTTCGGGTTATTCCGATACCCTTAAGGCTATTGACGCAGGCTCGGCAACGGGCTTTGATACAAAGACAAAGGATATTATTTTCTTTGCATATACAGCCCTTCCGGGCATACTCGCACTGCTTTCAACAATTCCTATGTTCAAGTACGATATAGTAGGCGAGAAGAAGGAGCTTATCTCCAAAACTCTCGGCGAAAAGAGAACTCAGGAATAATATTTAAAATACAATTTGTTGCAGGGGACGGGCGTTCCCTGCAATTGTTTTAATAAAGGAAGAGAAAAAATGAAAAAAGTATTTTCGCTGATTATCAGCATAATAATGATTTGTTCCTGCCTTCCGCTTACCGCTTATGCCGAAGACGCGCCGGTTTTAAGGGCTGTTGATATATATTCCTCAAACGCTGATTTAAGCTGGAGCTACAGCGGAGAATACAGCGGAAGCATTGTTGAAAAAAGCACCGATAAGCAGAGCTGGGAGAGCGTTGAAGATACTATGTGGGACGAGGCGTACGTTTCTCTCACTGAGAAAAAGGCAAGCTATTTCCGCGTTCGCTGCTATACGGACGACGGAGAAAACAGAATCTATTCCGCGTATTCAAACGTTTTAGAACTCTATCCCTCGCTTGACGACGTGCTTGACAGTTCGGACGCTTACGTTGAAGCATATGAAAAGTACAGCGCCGCCGAGTGGTCAATTTATAAAGAGAATAAAAGCAGTATTGACGGCTTTCTTATCTATAAATCCGTAAACGGGGGAGAGTTTAATTATGCGGGGAGCGTTTCCGTTTCAAAGCCCGCCTCAAAGAGCGATTATCTGCTGAGGTATAAGTTTAAAGAGAAGGCTCCTTCAAAGTACGGCTATCTTATTAAGTATCTTGTTTGCCCGTATTTTTCTTATAATAATAAAAACTATTATACCTATGATACGAGCAAGGCTCAGAAGGACAGCTATATTGATTACGATAACTTTGCAACGGTAAAAACGGGAAAGAAAAAAATAAAGATTAAAATTAAGGCGCTCGGAGGGGCTCCCGAATATAAGATTGAATATCAGAGATACAATCTTAAAAGCGATAAATATTCCAAAGCGAAAACCGTAAAAACAAAGAGTACCTCGTATTCAATTAAAAATAACGCCGCAAAGTACGGCTGTATATTTGAAATTACGCCGTACTGGAAGGGCGAGGAGGGACGCTCCGTCTATCTTGACAGCCATTACGGTATGGCGCTTATGGAGGGCGCTGCAAAAAGCAAGGGCAAAAAGATTAAAATAATAAGCACGAGACAGAAAAAAACAAAAACAGTAAAAAGCTTTAAGCTCAGCGCTAAGGATAAGAAAATCATAAAGAGATTTTTCAAAAAGCACTTTAAAAAGAAAAATGCCACCCGTGCTGAAAAAGCCCTGTTTGCGCTTGAATGGATTAATAAAAAGGTTAAATATGATTACGACTATAAGTACGGTAATCTAAGCTATGCGGACGCTATATTCAATAAAAGATACGGTCAGTGCCTTCAGTATAACGGCGCGTTTGCCGAGGTGCTGAATTATCTCGGCTACGAATCAAGAATTATTGAGGGTTACCGTATTAACGGCAGAACGGGCAAGCCTACCGTAAACCACTATTGGTGCGAGGTTAAAATCCACGGCAGGTGGTACCTCTGTGAAACGGGTAATTACGGCAAAAACGGAGACTGGAAGTATTTCTGCTCACGCTATGAAAACAGCAGCGGCTATACCAAAAACGGCAAACCCGCTAAGGATTAAAAAACAAAACGGCAGTTCACTGAACTGCCGTTAATATTTTATTATTGCTGATTGTCTTCTGTATTGTCAGAGGAAAAATACTGCTGCACGTCAGCGGGAGGAGTGTAAAAGCTTTCCTGCGGCGCTTCGTCTTCTGCAACATTATCAACGTTTTCAACAACAGGAGCTTCCTGAACAGGTGCTTCAATCGGCTGTTCAACCGGCTGAGCAACAGGCGCAACGGGTGCAACGGGAGGCTGATACTGCTCCTGCGGCGGCTGATACTGCGGCTGAACGGGTGCCTGATACGGCTGTCCCATCGGCTGCTGAACGGGTGCCTGATACGGCTGCTGAGCGTTGCCGAAGTTGTTGTTATAAGCCTGAGCGGCTTTCTGGCTTGCGCTTAAGAAATCCGTTTCGTTAAGCTCGCCCGTCTGTAAACCTCTTGCCTTGAAGTTTTCATAATACAGCGCCTGAGCGGTTGCAATGTAGGGATAAACGTAAATGCCTGCGATAAAAAATGTAAAGCCTACAAGCATATACCAAAGGATAAAACTTAAATCAAAAACGAAAAGCTCGCCCTTGTGGCCGTTGGTCATTTTCTTAGAAAGCTCAATAGTTTCCTTCCATGTCATCTCGGGATTGTCCGCCATAATAAAATCAACGAAGTAAGTTTTATAATGATAAACGATACCCGGGATGATGAAAAGAATACACCAGAGACCTGTAAAAATGGCAACTAAAAGCTTAAGTAAAAACTTCTGAACATAGTTTTTATCAAAGGTGTTTTTGAATACGTAGGTGAATTCACCGCCAAGGTCAAACTGCGTTCCTCGTATAAACTGAAGAAACATTCCTGCAAGCGCAACTGCAAGCGGCCAAAAAACAAAGGTAAGTATTCCGCCAAAGCTGAAGCCGCCCGAATATTCGTAATTTCTTACGTTGCCTGAAAAATTTGTTAATGTGTCAGGGTTTTGAATGTAATACGGAATTTCTTTTACATAGGAAAATATCCCCGAAATGCCACCTGTAAGAAAGCCTACAACAAAGATTATTAAGAAAAGAATAAATACCTTTCCTTTAATAAGCTGCCTTGCCTGCTGTTTAATTAATGCTCTGTTAAGCTCCATAAGCTTCTCCTTTCAAAACTAAAATTCAAGTTTTTCAGCAATGAAGCCTTCAAGCTCAGCTATAGGAAGCCTTACCTGCTCCATTGTGTCTCTGTCGCGTACCGTAACGCAGTTATCCTCAAGGCTGTCAAAGTCAAAGGTAATGCAGTACGGCGTACCTATTTCGTCCTGACGGCGGTAACGCTTGCCGATTGAGCCCGCGTCATCGTAGTCAACGTTAAACTTCTTTGAAAGCTGCTCAAACACCTTTTCGGCGTGTTCGCCGAGCTTCTTTGAAAGCGGAAGAACCGCCGCCTTAAACGGAGCGAGAGCAGGGTGGAAGTGCATAACAACTCTCGTGTCGTTCTTCTCCTCGTCAAGCACCTCCTCATCGTAAGCCTCGCAGAGAACGGCAAGGAAAAGTCTTTCAACGCCGAGGGAGGGCTCTATTACATAAGGAATGTACTTTTTACCTGAGGTCTGGTCAAAATATTCAAGGTTTTTGCCTGAAACGTTTATGTGCTGAGTGAGGTCGTAATCCGTTCTGTCAGCAATGCCCCAAAGCTCGCCC
>DFGL01000081.1:15952-44428 GCA_002371215.1 Ruminococcaceae bacterium UBA3751
CTCGCCCCAGCCGAAGGGGAAGAGATATTCAAAGTCCGTTGTGGCTTTTGAATAGAAGGATAATTCCTCGGGGTCATGGTCGCGAAGACGGAGATTTTCAGCCTTTATGCCGAGAGAGTAAAGCCAGTCGCGGCAGAAGCCTCTCCAGTATGCAAACCATTCGAGGTCAGTATCGGGCTCACAGAAGAATTCAAGCTCCATCTGTTCGAATTCACGAACGCGGAAGATGAACTTACCGGGAGTGATTTCATTTCTGAAGGACTTACCTATCTGCGCAACGCCGAAGGGGATTTTCTTTCTTGTTGTCCTCTGAATATTTGCAAAGTTTACGAATATACCCTGAGCGGTTTCGGGGCGGAGATAAATCTCGTCCTTAGTGTCCTCCGTAACGCCCTGGAAGGTTTTAAACATAAGGTTGAACTGGCGGATATCGGTAAAATTGGTCTTTCCGCAGTTCGGGCAGGGGATATTTTTTTCCTTAATGTAGTTGGAAAGCTCCTCGTTGCTCCAGCCCGCGACATTAGTTCCGTCAAAATCCTCAATAAGCTGGTCAGCTCTGTGACGGGTTTTACATTCGCAGCAGTCCATAAGCGGGTCTGAAAATCCGCCGAGATGGCCAGAGGCAATCCAGGTCTGCGGGTTCATAAGAATAGCCGAATCAAGCCCTACGTTGTATTTGTTTTCCTGAATGAATTTTCTTCTCCAGGCGGATTTGATATTTGTTTTAAGCTCTACGCCGAGCGGACCGTAATCCCAGGTGTTGGCAAGGCCGCCGTAAATCTCGCTTCCGGGATAAACAAAGCCTCTGCCCTTGCAAAGCGTAACTATTGCTTCAAGAGTTTTTTCTGTATTAAGCATAATTTTCCTCCGTTGTAAAAATCGTTTAAAACATTATACTATTATTATAATAATTAGTCAATAATGTAAAAATAATGAATTTATTTCAAAATGTAGATTTATTTAGTTGAATTTGTTTAGTGGCACTGTTATAATAAAAGTTAATAAACTTCAGGAGAGTTCTTATGGCAGAAAAATTTACTTTTTCGGTTATTATTCCTATTTACAACGTTGAGGATTATTTGGCGGAAGCGCTTGATTCTGTTATTAATCAGACTCTTGATTTTAAAAAGAACACCCATATCATTTTAATCAACGACGGCTCAACGGACGGCAGCGAAAAAATCTGCCTTGAGTACAAGGAACAATATCCGGATAACATAACCTATATTTACAAAGAAAACGGCGGCGTAAGCTCGGCGCGAAATATGGGCTTTGATTATATTGATTCAAAGTACGTAACCTTCCTTGACCCCGATGATAAGTGGGAGGAAACGTCGTTTAAAAACGCTTATAAGTTTTTTGAAAAGCATTATGATGAAATAGACGTTGTCTCCGCAAGAATTCAGTTTTTTGAGGCGAAGAATAACTTTCATTCCCTTGATTATAAGTTTAACAAGGGAACGAGGGTTGCCGATTTAACAACGGAGGAGGAGCTTTATTCCGTTGAAAGCACTGCGGCAACTACGTTTATTAAAGCCTCCGCGCTCGGCGATATCCGTTTTGACAGTAAGCTGAAATACGGAGAGGACAGCGTATTTATTAACAAAATTATGCTCAAAAAGTGTAAGTACGGTATTCTCCGTGAGGCGCTGTATCTGTACAGGCGCCGTATGACGGGAAACTCCGCTGTTAACAATCAGCTTTTTGATAAATCGTTTTATCTCAACTCCCTTAAGTATTATCACCTTGAGCTTTTCAGGTATTCAAAGGAGCTTTACGGTGAGGTTATACCCTACGTTCAGTCTATGGTCGGGTACGATATTGTATGGCGCTTTGCAAATCCGTACGTTAAGGACGTGCTTGATGAGGAGGAGATGAAGGAGTACGAGGGGCTGCTTCATGAAATCACCTCTCAGATTGACGACAGAATTTTCCTTAAGCACCCCAAACATAAAACGATGACAAAGCGCGCCGACGCTATGAAATACAAGTACGGCATTGATTTTTATAAGGCGCTTACAGTTAAGGACGGCAGCGGCTGGCTCAGTTTTAACGATATCAATATTTATAACCTTTCAAACAACAAAACGAAGTGCGTTCAGGTTGTAAAGGCCGCCGTTGAGGGCTCAAAGCTTAAAATTGATATGATGATAACAAACTGGCTTCTCTCAGTAACCGAGAACGGGGCGGAGGTTGAGTTTGAAATTAACGGTAATACCGTAAAGCCTCATACGGAGATTTATACCGCCAACACTTATCAGACGAGCGAGGGCGAAAAATATTACTATACCCTTTGCAAATGCGAATGTGATTTATCATCGCTGAAAAAGGGCGAAAGGCTCAGCGTTGTTCCGTTCCTTGTATTGAGCGACGGAAATAAGTACAGCCTCAGTATGAACTACGGCAAGTTCATTCCTGCCGCAATCCGCTTCGGCGGCTCATATAAGATGTATGGCGATTACTGCGTAAAATGCTTCAGAAAATCCATTGAGCTTTACTATCCTAAACACAAAAAGCTCTCTGAATTTCTTTGGGAAACAAGGGCAATTTTAACCCTTATCAAGAGAAAGCGTTTTGATGTTATTTATACTAAGCATATCCGCTTTCCTATGTTTAAGAAAAAGCAGGAAAACAAGGGCAGAATCTGGCTTATTTCCGATAGAATTGATAACGCCGGAGATAACGGCGAGGTACTGTTTAAATATATCTGCGAGCATAAGCCCGAGGGCGTAAGGCCGATGTTTGTTATCGGCGAAATTGCAAAGCCCGAGGTTAAGGAAAGGCTCAGCAAAATCGGCGAGGTACTTATTGCAGAGAGCAAGATATATAAATACTATTTCCTTATGGCGGATAAGATAATTTCCTCCTCAGCGGGCGAGTTTACAATAAACGCCTTTGACAGCCTGCGCCATTGTTATATTGACCTGTATAATTTCAGATACTATTTTATGAACCACGGCGTAAACTGCGGCGACTGCAGCAAGTGGCTCAACAAGTACAATAAGAATATGCGCGTTTTCTTTACAACGGGCGAAAGCGAAAGAAGGAATATTATTGAGCGCGGCTATAACCTTGAACCCGAGCAGGTAATCATTACGGGACTTGCCCGTTTTGACGCGCTTTACGATAACCCGAAAAAGCAGCTCCTTGTTTTACCGACGTGGCGCAGAGCGTATAATATGTGCTATGACGATAAAACCTCAAGCATTTACTATGAGGGCTTTAAGGAAACGGATTTCTTTAAGTTCTATAACGGGCTTATAACGGATGAAAGACTGCTTAAGGTTATGCGCGAAAAGGGTTATACGGGGCTCTTCTGCCTTCATCCTATTTTTGCAAAGCAGTCCGCCCACTTTGAAAACAGCGACGTCTTTAAAATTAACGAGGGCTTTGTTGATTACAATAAGGCGTTCGCTGAAAGCAGCGTTATGGTAACGGATTATTCAACCATCGCGTTCGACTTCGCTTTCCTTAATAAGCCGATTGTTTATACTCAGTTTGATAAAGAGGAGTTTTACGAAAATCAGATTTACGATGAGTGCTTTGACTATGCAAACGAAGGCTTCGGTCCCGTTTGCGAGGATTTGGACAGTGCGGTTGAAGCGCTTGTGAAGATTATTGAAAACGATTGCAAAAACGAGTATATCGACAGGGTTGATAAATTCTTCGTTCACCATGACCGGCATAACGCTCAGCGTATTCTTGAAGCAGTTCTTGAGGACGATAAAAAATAAACTAAAGGGAGACCGTTGGTCTCCCTTTTAAATGAAGAATTAAGAATTAAAAATGAAAAATTGAGGGTGCTGCGCACGGCATTATATTAATTCGGAATGCGGAGTTCGGAATTATTGTAGGGGCGATTCACGAATCGCCCGTTTTTTATTGAGCGCGGCGACTATAATTCGGAATTTCTAATCATTAACTTCATCTTTTATTCTTTGAATTATTGTATTTGAAAGAAGGCCTATAAGAAAGCCCGTGAGCAGCCCTGCAATAAGCAGAACCGGGAGGTAGTAAACTATTTTGCCCGTTCCCATAAGCACAGCCGCGGCAGCTATCTGACCTATATTATGCATTGTTCCGCCGAGTATGCTTACCCCTATCGTTGACATCTTTGTTTTTTTTGCAAGCGCCATCGCCGCAAAGCTTAAAAGCCCTCCGCAAAGGCTGTAAATAAGGCTGTAGGTGTTGCCGAAGGTAAGCCCCGCAAGGAGTATTCTTATCAGCGCTATAATAAGCGCCTCCGTCGGTTTAAGCTTGTAAAGCGCAACTACAACAACGAGATTCGCAAGCCCGAGCTTGACTCCGGGTATTCCAATATTAAGCGGGAGCAGGCTTTCAAGATAGCTCAGCGTAAAGGCAAGCGCAATCATCAGCCCGAAAACCGCCGCCGTGCGGGCTTTTTTATTTTTCATAGCTATACCCCCGCGTCAATTTCGTTTTCATCGTTTTCATCAACTATACTGATAACCGTTTTGTGCGGAAGGCAGATAATTGACTCGCCGTTTTTGCTGATTTCACTGTGACGGGCGCAGATTTTGTCGGGGCAGTCAGCCTCGGTAACCTTTGCCTTTCCGTCTTTTATAACAAGTAAATTCGTTCCGTTTTCGGTTTCAATAAGATATTCCGTATCCTCATTAAGCGGCAGGGTTTTAACCGTTTCTGAATTCACCTCAATTTTAACGTATGCCCCGTCTGAGACAAAAAAATGCAAAACCGCAAAAATAATAATTGCGGCTGAGAGAATTATTCCTATTAAAATAAAATCCTGTTTTTTCATTGCATTTTGTACGCGTCAAAGCCCGAGGAGCGCGCGTATCCGAATCTAAGATTTATCCATAACGCCTCGACTCCGTCAAGGCTTTCAACTAATTTTTTGCCCTCGTCAATCGGCATAACGAAAAGCTGGGTAGTAAGCCTGTCCGCGAGCGCCGAATCCTCGCAGATTACGGTAACTCCCGCATAATACCTTGCGGGCATCAGCGTTTTTGTATCAATAATATGGCAGTAGCTTTTGCCGTCGTAAACGAAGAAGCGCTGGTAGTTTCCGCTCGTGACAACGGAGCGGTCAGTAAGACTGAGCGTTCCTGCAGGGGCGCTGCTTTTCGGGTTCGGATTCTGGATTTCAATGTTCCATTTTGAGCTGCCGTCGTTCTCCTTAAAGCCTTTTGTAACAACGTTTCCGCCAAGGTTCAGCATATAGCTTTCCCACAGCCCGTTTTCGCTGATGAACTCCGTCAGCCTCTGTGCTGTCCAGCCCTTTGCAATTGCGCCGACGTCAAGCCTCAGACCCTTGTCCTTAAAGAAAACCGTGCTGTTTTTCTCGTCAATAATAAGGTCGTCGGGGTTCGTATGGCGGCTTGCTTTTTTCAGTTCCTTCATATCAGGAATGTACGCCTTTTTTTCGTCTGCTACTGCGGTTTCCCTCGCCTTCGTCCAGAACTCAAGCACGGCGCCGAAGCAGATATTCAGCTTTCCGTCGCTCTCCTTATATGCCTCTTTTCCGTACTTTAAAAGCTCGATTACGTCCTTTTCAACCTTAACGGGAGCCTCCATTGCGGTTTTGTTGAGCGTGCCGAGGTTTCCGGGAGCCTCGCTGTAAATATCAAAAAGCTGATTGTAGCGGTTTAACTCATTTTGAAGCAGCTTTGACGAAGCGTTAAAAGCCTTCTGGCTGCTATCGTAGGCAACTACTGTCGTTACCGTGTCAAAGGCGTCTGTATACGTTGTCGTATAGCGCTTGTTTTTCTTCGAACTGCAGCCGAAAAGCGATATAATAATTGTAAATGAAAGCAGTAAACAAATTATCTTTTTCATATCAGAATGCAATCTTTCCGCCGTGGTTTGACGAGGCGAGACCTATGTAGGATTTGCCCTTGTTAATTTTTATGTTTTTGTTGTTTTTATCTCTGAGATAGAGCTTTTTCTTTTTGATTTTCCAGTAAATTTTTCTTACCGTTCCGTTGCTCGCGTAGTAGCCCGTGCCTTCGCCTTTGCCGTTGCAGAGGCTCTGGTAATTAAGATAGGTTGTCGTTGAGCCCTTATAGGGTACGGTTATGTACTTCGTTTCATCGTATAGGAGGATAAGGTTTTTAAATGCAACGTCCTTCTCCCAGTCGGTTGTGTGGTACTTCTTGTTTTTCTTTGAGTAGGTGAAGGTGCGTTTGCCCGAAATTGAGGAAAATCTGCATTTCACCTTGGGAGCTGCGCGTTTTCCCGCGTTTTGCTGGGTTTCGTTGAAATAAAGGGTGCTGAACTTCTTTTCGTTAAGCTTTTTGCGGATTTTTTTCTCCTTGATAACGCTCGGAATTCTGTTCCCGTAAAGGATTCCGCGGTGCTCAATCGCAACGCTGCGGGTTTTGTCTCTGCCGAAAAGCTTTCCGCCCTTCATACCGTCAAGGTCGTCAACGCCGTGCTTTTTGATATAGGTGTAGCCGCCCTTGTAGTTTTTATTGTTATGGCTTCCGCCCCAGTGGATAAAAATGCTGTCAAAAAGCTCGGTGCAAACAACGAAGGAGGGGCGCGCCGAGCGCACGGGGCCGACCTTATCGGGAACCTTGCTGTAATCCGCATAGAACCAGAGCATACGGCTTATTCCGCCCTCGGTTTCGCCCTCAATTATAATATCGGGAGTGGTAATTCCCCATTGCGGCCTTGCCTGGGGCTGATTTTCTATTGATATTGCAACGGGCCTCCTGCCTATTGCCTTCGGGTTGAATTTTTTAGAGCCTGTAAGCGGGTTTATATCCTTCGGTTGAGCCTGAGTTACGGGCTGAGTCGTTGTAGTTGCAGTCTGTGTTGTTTCGGTCGTCGTTTCGGGCGCCTCTGCCTTTTTACAGCCGAAAAGCGTTGTAATAAGTATAATTGCCAAAAAAACTGAAAAAATTTTTTTCATCATATCGCCTCTATATTTATTGAATGCATATGAATAATATACCATATGTAGTTAGTAAATGCAATAAAATAAATAAACAGATAAATAAGTATATCTAAAATAATAAAAAATTGTCGCGTAAATAACTTATTTTTGTTGCTAATTACTGTATTTTATGTTAAAATAGACTGACATTATATCAAAATTTGTTTTTTCAGGGAGGTGAAGGCTTGGCTCAGGATTACAACTATTTTGAATATGACGGCAATATTGTAACTAAGGAATCCGTTGTTGACAAAATTAAACCCGTGTTCTCATCTTTCCTTTCAAAAGTAAATGAACAGAAAGAGGCTCAGGAAAAGGAGCAGCGCGAAACGGACGCGGCGCATAATACCGCAGCTGCCTTCCCTGAGGATATTCTTGAACTCATCGGAACAGACCCTGAAAAAATCGCTGCGGAAATTGACGAGGAAAGAGAAGCTGAAAAGCGCCGTGAAGAGGCGGACAGAAAATGGATAATCACCGTAAGCGGAGAGTCCGAAGCTCCCGAATATGATGAAAACGTTGACTACTCCAAGGCTTCCTATAAGTCGATTTCCCATAAGAGCGGCGAAAGATTACAAAACGTTGCCCATTCCATTAAAGAGGGAACGATAGCCGTTGCTGCCGTTATTGAGGAGAAGGAAAGCACCTCAACAAAGGCGCGCAGAGCCGTAATTATCGGCTTTATGTTTATCTTTGCGGTAGTTGTGCTCATTCTTGCAATAAGCATTTTTATGCACCAGATTACCAAGGGTAACGATGAGATTTACCAGTTTAATGAGGCCGCGGGGAAGGTTTGCGCCGATTACATCAAGGAATACGGCGTTTCCGGCTATGAGGACCTTAAGAGTACTTACGATATAGACGGCTACCGCCTTACGGGAATCTGTTTTGTACGCGAGATTGATTTTGATAACGACGGCATAAGCGAGCTTATGATAGCGTACAACAATAACGGCGAATACTATAACGAGGTATGGGGCTTTAATAAAAAGGACGAATTTGTTTCAATGTTCAGCGAAAAAGCGGCGCAGTCAACGGGTAAATCGCCTGACGCGTACTCAACGCTTTACCGCCGCGGAAACAAGTATTATATAGGCGTTCACGACGCTAAGGACCTCGGCAAAATAACGCTTTATCAGATGAAAAACTATTCCTTCAGCAAAAAATATGACTGCGTGTTTAACGATATGGCAAAGTCGTATGAGGTTGAGGGAAATGACGATACTCCTGCCTTTGAGCGCATTAAATATGCGGTTTACCAGGAGGATAAGGCAACTACCGAAGCGGAGAAGGTTGCCGCTCAGATTGACAGCTTTTACGGCGATGACGCTGTTAAGGCGCAGATTAGCTCGTCGCAGAGCCTTAACAGCGCGTATTATAAGGTCGTTCAGGATTATAATAAGCGCTACGGAACGGCAAAATATGTTGAGGCAAATGGCTCAGCGTATATCAGCGGGCTTGCGGTTGTTGAGCTTGTGGACTTTAACGGCGACGGAACGGACGAGCTTCTGCTCGTTTACAGAAAGCCGATTATAAAGCATAAAGAGGAGAGCTATAAAACCTATTCGATTTACACTTATTATTGTGAAATCTATCGCTATACGGGAACTAAGGCTGTTATTGCCTACACCTGCGAGGGACTTTCAAAATTGCCCGACAAGGGAGACCAGGATTACTATATAGTGGTTAAGAAAGAGGGCAAAAAGTCCTATTACTGTACCAACACCTTCAGCGAGGATGATTACGGCAGCCGCGAGGTCGGTACCTCGTCAATGTATAAGTTCAGCGGTACAAGGCTCAAGCCTTTCTATACCGCAAGCTATGAAACCGAATACGGTTATACAGATTATTATATTGACGGCGAAGAGGTAGGAAACAGCACATTTGAGGAGCGTGGATATAATGTTGCGCTCTTTGACGGCGACACAAAGAATTACGATAAGGAAAAATTCAACGTTATCTTTGTTAAACGTGCAAAGAAAAACTCATCCGACGTCAGCGACAGATGTGAAAAAACAGAAAAGACAATTCAGAAGCTGAATAAATCCTACTCAGCAAAACAGGAATAATTAAAAGAGAACGGTTTGGGGCGCCCGTCATAAAGAAGGTCAGGTTTTTGCTTTGTCCTTTTGCCACTAAATAAACTAAAAATCGCCTGAATACGCGAGTATGCAGGCGATTTTAGAGCTAACATTCTTTATGATGGACGCCCCTTTTCCGTTCTCTTTTTTTATTAGTATTCTTAATTCCGAATTTCGAACTCCGCATTCCGAATTATTTATAAAATCTGTATCCCTTTCCCCAAACTGTGTTTACGTATTCAAAATTCTTGTCTGCGGCGAACAGCTTATCGCGGATTCTGTTAACGTGAACGGTAACGGTTGAGGTTTCGCCCATTGAATCGTACTGCCAGATTTTTTCAAACAGCTCCTCCTTGCTGAAAATCTTATCGGGCTTTTCCGCAAGGCAGGCGAGAAGGTCGAACTCCTTGTTGGTGAACGAGATTTCATTGCCGTTAACGAATACGCGCCTTGAATCCTTATCAATTTTCAGCGGGCCTTTTTCTATTGTATGGATAGCCTCCTGCGGGGCGGAGGTAAGGCGCTCAAAGCGGTTAATGTGGGCTATAACCCTTGCAACAAGCTCCGAGGGGCTGAACGGCTTTACGATATAGTCGTCAGCGCCGAAGCCGAGCCCTTTAATCTTATCTATATCGTCGCGCTTTGCGCTTACAAGCAGAATCGGAATGTTGCTCGTTTTGCGCACTCTTTTACAGATTTCAAGCCCGTCCGTACCGGGAAGCATAATATCGAGCATTATAAGGTCAAACCCGCCCGAAAGCGCAAGCTCAAGCCCGTCGTTTCCGTTGGTTGCGCTTGTAACCGTAAAGTCGTTTGCCTCGAGGTAATCGGTTTCAAGGCGGAGTATGTTTTCATCGTCCTCAACTATCAGAATTTTTCTGTTCATCGCTTTGTCCTTCCAGAATTTTATTTAGTGAAATATGGATAGTCAGTCCCTCGCCCTCGGCACCCGTTGCCCAGATGTTGCCGCCGTGGAGCTCTACTATCTGTTTACATACCGAAAGCCCGAGTCCCGAGCCCTCAGCGGTTTTGCTGCGCGCCTTGTCAGCGCGGTAAAAGGTTTCAAATATTCTTGGCAGGCTTTCGGAATCAAGCCCTATTCCGTTATCGGAAATGCTGATAATAACGGATTTACTGTATTCCGCAGCCTCAAGAACAATTTTTCCCTGAACGTCCTTTTTGGCGTATTTTATTGAGTTTGCGATAATGTTGGTAATAACTCTCTTGAATCTCTCAACGTCGATGTTGATAAAAACGTCTTCGCCGCAGGAGTTATTATATTCAAAAAGGAAGTCCTGTTTTTCAAGGGTAAATCCGATTTCATCAGCGCAGTCGGAGAGAAAGCGGGAGAGGTTCGTTTTGCTCATTTCAAGCGTTATTGCTCCTCTTTCAAGGCGCGAGATTGTCAGAAGATCGTCAAGCAGCCTTTCCATCGTAAGCGTTGAGGTATATATCGTTTTCAGGTACATTTCCTGCTTTTCGGGGGTGTTCGCAATTCCGTCGCGCAGGCCCTCAACGTAGCCCTTAACCGAGGTTAGCGGGGTTCTTAAATCGTGGGCAACTCCCGCTATCATTTCTTTTCTTGATTTTTCAATAGCCGACTGCGTTTCAAGCGACGCTTTAACCTGCCGCGCCATATGGTTAAAGGAGTCAACCGTCGTTCCTATCTCGTTTGTGCTTTCGTAGTCAATTACGTAATCAAGGTTTCCGTTTGCGATTTCGTTTGCGCCGTCGGCAAGCTTTTTAATGGGTTTGATAATAGTACGCGAGGTTATAAATGAAAGTGCAATTATGGAGAGAATGAAAACTAATATTATCAGCGCGAATATTACGCCCGTTTTACTGAAAACGAGGGAGGAAAAGTCCTGCGCGGCGTAGTGCGCGGATATATCGTTAACTGCGTAATCGCTGCTCGCCGCAACAACGAGGTAGCGGTCGCTTTCGCTGTTTGAATGGTTTATTATTACCATTCCGTTTTCGCCGAAGTAGTTTGTGTTCTGCTCAAAATTTACGGGAAGAATAGACTGCGCGAGCGAGTACAGCTCCTGCTTATTATCGGTTGAATAAAACTCCTTATTATTTTTTTCTATATATATTTTAACCCCTATTTTCTTCAGCGGCGTAACAAAGCCGTTCACCTTGTCAATTTTCTCCTGCTCGCTGTCGTCGGAAATCAGCTCGTTTGAAATAGAGGACATAGTCTGGTTCCACTGAATCTGGTTAAGCATAGAGTAGGACTTGGTTGAAACCGAGGAAAAATCAAAGTAATTCGTCATTGAATAAAGAAAAATCCATGCCGTAGCGCTTACAATGAAAAGGGGAACGAGAATTCCGAAAATTGTTGAAAGAGTTATTCTCGTTGTTATTTTCAGATTGCGCGAGGATGGTTTTGCGCTTTTGTTTTTGCTCATAATAATACCTCTCTTGCCCATATTTTATACTATCGTTTTTGATTTTACAAGTAAAAGAACTGACCTGTAAGTAATTTTAATATAAATTTTATAAATATTAATAAAATTTTGCCTATATTTACTATTTTTCATTGACTTACTAAATTTTTAATTATATAATAACAATAAATATGAACAATTTATGAAAATTGTTAATAGCCGAGGTGATAATTACGGCGATTTCAACCTTTAAGCGATACGAAAAAAAGTATCTTATAACAAAAGAAAAGCTGGACAGCCTGATGCCGCTCCTCTTAGAGCATATGGAGCTTGATGAATACTGTATCGGCGGCAATGAGTACAGGATTTACAGCATTTATTACGATACCGTAAATCACGACGTAATAAGGGCTAATTCACAGGGACTTACATATAAAGAAAAAATGAGAATACGCTCTTATTACGCAAAGACGGACCCTGAGGACAAAGTCTTTATGGAACTTAAGAAAAAGAGCGAAAAGGTTGGTAATAAGCGTCGTATCAAAATTAAGCTTAAAGAGATTGAGCCGTTCGTGAACGAGGGAATAATGCCGGAAACGAAGGGCTATCTCGCCAATCAGGTTGCAAAAGAGCTGAAATATTTCCTCTCAAAAAACAAGGTTCAGCCTGCGCTTTACGTTCAGTACGACAGGCTTGCGATGTTCGGCAAGGAGGATAAGAACTTCCGTATGACCTTTGACCGCAACGTCCGTACCCGACGGAGTAACTTCGTTTTCGGAGAAAGCGATGAGGATGAGCTTCTCCTTCCCGATGATATTTATATAATGGAAATCAAAATCCTCGGAGCAATGCCGCTTTGGCTTACCGAGATTTTAAGCAAAAACGAGCTTTTCAGCCGCGGATTTTCTAAATACGGCGTCAGATATAAGCGCGACAGTCAGGCGGGCAAGCTTGAATATTACTTGACTGATAAAAACGGTAATCAGATTGATTTTGATTACTTTGATGATTAAGGCTTACGCCTGCTAAAAGAAGGGAGAAAAACCATGGAAGACTTTTTGTACAACATTACAAGCGGAGACTGGGCAACCCAGCTTGACTGGAAAAGCGTTTTAACCGTTCTCGTTTCGGCAACGGTAATCGGCTTTATTATCAGCCTCGTTTATCTGTTTACCCATAAGAATGAGGGATACTCTCAGGCGTTTTGCGTTTCTCTTATTCTTCTTTCCCCGATAGTAGGTATGGTAATCCTCGTTATCGGCAATAACGTTGCAACGGCGTTTTCACTTGCCGGCGCGTTCGCGCTTGTCCGTTTCAGAAGCGCCCCCGGGGACCCGAAGGATATAGCCTTCGTTTTCCTCAGCGTTACAATGGGTCTTACCTGCGGCCTCGGCCACTGGCTCTATGCGGGAATTGCAGTAATCGTTTTAAGCGTCGTAATTCTCATTCTTCATTTTACAAACTTTGCGGGCAGGGATAAAAAGCGCTTTGAGCTTAAAATCACCGTCCCCGAAACCCTTAACTATGCCGGCGCGTTTGACGAAACGCTTAAAAAATACACAACTCACTTTGCAATGAAGCGCGTTAAGAGCGTTGATTTCGGCGCGCTGTTTGAGATTACCTTTGATATTACGATGAAGGATAAAAACCAGATTCGCGAAATGCTTGACGATTTAAGAGCGCTCAACGGCAATCTTAAGATAATGCTTTCAACGGAAACCTCAAACCGCTCGTTCCACTTTCAATAATTAACAAAGGCAGTTTATTATGGACAAAAGAAAAGTAATTTCAATTCTGCTCTGTGTTGCGATAGTAGTTTGCTCCTTTGCAGGCTGCAACGCTGCTAAAAAAACAGGCGGCGGGGAACAGCCCGCTCCGATAGAGCAGTCGCAGAACGTTGAGCAGAGCACGGCCGTTTCTCCGAGTGCTCCCGCAGCTCAGAATCCGTCTGCTGCAGCGAGTACAACTGCCGCTGCAGGCGCAAGCACAGCCTCAACCACAAAAGCGGCGGGCGTTACGGTTCAGCAGGGAACTACCCAAAAGGCGAATAACGCTCAGGGCTCAACCACTGCAAAAGCCACTCAGCAAAACGGCAATAATGCAAAGAATAAGAGCAGTACCGCAAAGGCTTCCACAACGGCGCCTCAGCCTCAGTATATAGACATTGTGCTTCTGAAAAACAGAAAGGCAAAATGCTCGTCGCCGAACGTTTCTCTCGCAACGGGCGAGGTAGTTATTGATAAGGCGGGCGATTACCGTATTACAAGTAAAACTGACGTATGGCACGGCAAGATTGTCCTGAAGCTCAAAAATACGGAAAAAGCGGAGCTGCGCTTTGAAAACGTAAATATTCAGAATAATACCGCGAATATTATTCAGATTCTTGATACGAGCATTAAAACAAACCGTTCCTTCCTTGAGGCGGAGGCTGCAGCGGGCACAACTGCCGATGATGAAATTAAAGAAATTTCGGATTCCGACCACGCTCCGAACGTTCAGATTTCTTTCCCGGAAAATACGAGCAGTACGCTTTCAACTACTGCTAACAGCGTAACGGGAGTTATTTACAACGAATCAAAGCTGATAATAAAAGGTCACGGCAAAGCGCTTATCAAGAGCGAAAGGAATGCAAACAACTGCATTTGCTCAACAAAGAGCATTAAAATAAGAAATGTCAGCTTAAACCTTACAACCGCTCAGAACACAAGCACCTCAAGCCTTGCTAAATCCACGGGCGCCGCAAGGGGAATCTTCTCCTACAGCAGCGTTACCCTTGAAAGCGGATATCTTAATATCAAAACAAACGGCGACGCAATCCGCTGCGATGATTTTGTTTCCGAGGGCGGTACGGCAAGCCTTAACTCCTCTGCGTGCGACGCGATTGACGCTGACGACGCCATCGTTATTAATAAAGGCTCAATTACGGCAACAGCGCTGGAGAAATATTCATTCAAGGTAAGACGAATTAATAATGACGAAAAAAGAAAAGCAGGCGACAGCAGTATCAGTTCAAGCGACTGTATTCGCTCGGGCAAGGGCGATACCTTCGCTATAAACGGCGGTACCGTAAAGGGCGAAAGCAAAAAAATTACCACCGCTCAGAATGCGTCGAAACAGCCCGTTATAACCTGTAAGCTTGTTAAGAAAACCAAGAAAAGTCAGGAAGAAGAAAAGGTTGCCGCAGTAGTAGATATTAAGGGAGTAAAAAAATCTTCCAACAAATGTACAAAATTCCTTTATTCTTCATCAGGATTGAAAAACGGTAAGAAGTACACTGCTACAGCAAACGGAAACAGCGGCAGCGTAACCCTGAATAAAACAGGAATAATTGAAATAGTATCCAGCAGAAAAAAAGTTTAAGTCCACTAACAACAGATAAGGGGTGGAAAAAATGAAAAAATCCATTAAAAAATTAACCGCGGCTGTAATGGCTGTTATAATAGCTGTTGCAGCGCTTACGGCGGTACCGTTTGCGGCGTTCGCATCGTCGGCTCCCGATGCTCAGAACCTTGAAAGCTCGCTTTTAAAGGTCTGGGCGGACCCTGAAAATACGCTTACCCAGGAAAGAGTTGACTCCTTCAATTCGGGCAATAAAACCGTAATGCAGGGCGCTGTAGGTATCCACAGGATTACCACAAGCAGCTCCTATTACCTTTTCCTGCCCTCAAATGCGGATTGTACCAATCTTAAATTCTGGGCTCCTTCGGGAACTACGATTAAAATTGACGGTACAACCATAATGAGCGGTCAGCCGACCAACGCGCTTTATGCAATAAATGCGGGCGGTATTTCCCAGAGCTATACCTTTACCGTAGGCAGCTCAAACTATACCGTATCCGTTATGAAATCGGGCAACGTCGGCGCAATTTATATTGATACCTCGTCGGGCTCAATTAAAAATATCAATTCAAGCAAGTCAAACTTTGAATCGGGAACAATTATGGTAACCAAGCCTGACGGAACGGTTGATTACGACGGCGACCTTGAAAAAATGAGCGGCCGCGGAAACGCAACGTGGGAAGTAACGGGCAAAAAGCCATATAATATCAAGCTCGCTGAATCCGCCTCTCTTCAGGGAATGGCTAAGGCTAAAAAATGGTGCCTTATCGCAAACGATAACGGAACCGACCCCTCTCTGTTAAAGGACCAGATTACATACGATTTTGCCGATTATATCGGTCTTCGCTATCAGGTGCATACTAAGCCTGTTGACCTCTATGTTAACCAGCAGTATTTCGGCTCGTACCAGCTTGCGGAGAAAATTCAGATTAAATCAAACCGCGTTAACGTAACTGACGCTTATGAAAACCTTAAAATAGCAAACGGTACCATTGACCCCGCAACGGGGCTTGTAACTCCTTCCGACTTAAGTGGAACGAGCGCAAGTTCGGTTTCGGAGTCAAACAGCGGTAACGTAGGTCAGAAGGAGTATTCATCAAGCCTTACAAACCCTTCAGACGTAACGGGCGGCTATATCTTTGAGCTTGAAATTTCAAGACGCTGGGTTGAAAACACGGCAGGCTTCTGCGCCTATAACGGTCAGGGCTGGGTAGTCAAGAGCTGCGATTACATCTCAACCGATATGTGTAATTACTGCTACGATTTACTCTACGCTCTCGGCGGCTCTGTATATAATAACGGTATCGTGCCGGACAAATCGGTTACAACCTCATTTCGTTCGGGCTGGACAACTACTTCAAAAACAAATCCCGCTCCCGCGGCTAAATATCAGGGGATGAAATGGAGCGATTTGCTTGACGCTGAATCCGCAGTCCTTTTCTACTGGGCTCAGGAATACTTTATGAACCTTGACGCCTCAACAACCTCAAACTATTTCTTTAAGGACAGCGACAGCGTTGACAGTAAGATTTACGCAGGTCCGCTTTGGGATATGGACCATGCGTGGTATTATAACGGCTCGCAGTCACGCTGGGGCCACAGCTGTTCAAATGCTGAGGACTGGTACGCTAAAAACGGCGCGATTTACCGTTGGAAGCCGTCCGATTCAAGCACGAGCTATACGGCGGGCTCAAGCATGTGCCGTACCTTCTATGGCGCGCTTGCAACAAACTGCTCCGATTTCTGGAGCATGGTTGAAAGATACTGGTACTCAACGATAGAGCCGGCAACTCAGATTATGCTCGGCAACGCAACTGACCCTACGGGTAAGCTTAAATCCGTTGCTCAGTACGCTGCAACTATTGAAAAATCGGGCAAAATGAATAATATCCGCCACGGTATTTCGGCTTACAGCGCATCATCCATAACGAGCTCGCTCACAAACTGGCTTACAAAAAGAAACACCTGGCTGAACGGAAAAATCAGCAAGGTAAGCATCTCAAACGCTGTAATTGATTCTATAGAGCCTCAGCCCTGTACGGGTCAGCCTATCTGCCCTACTCCCGTTGTAAACTATAACGGCATGGAGCTTACAGAGGGCGTTGATTACGAGGTTTCATATGCAAATAATATTGACGCAAGCTACGACGCGGAGATAACTATCACAGGTAAGGGTATGTTCACAGGTACGAACACTACAACCTTTACAATTACCCGCGGAACGCTTTCGGGCGGCAGCGCAACGATTTATGACGGCGCCTATGCAGGCGATACTCTTAAAGTAGATGTTAAAAATGCAAACGGCATTGAGATTAATAGTTACCTGAATTATCAGTGGAAGGCTGACGGCGTTAATATTGCGGGGGCAACGGGCTCAGAATACGTTGTAACCGCTGACGACGCGGGCAAGGTAATTACCGTAGCCGTAAACGGCGACGGAACAAATATGAGCGCCGCAACAATTACCTCTAACGAGTGTACGGTTTATGAGGGCGCTCGTCCCGAGGGCTTCTCAAGAACTATTGCGGAGTGGAAGTATGATTATACCGCAGCTCCCGAGGCTCTTGTTAACGCAGATTCAACGGGCGAAACATATTATTATATGGCTACGGGCGGCGAAAACGCTGCAACCTCAGAACTTCGCGCTTCAGTTAACGCAACCTCTACCGCTAAAATAAAGTGGTCGGGCACCGCGGATTTATACGCAAACCAGAAGGGCGTTAACGAAACCGACCAGGCTCCCGTTATGGGTACAAGCAAAACGGATGGGCTCGCATGGGGTACGTATCCGTATTTTGAAACCACCCTTTCAACAAAGGGATATGAAAACATTAAGGTTTCCGCTGACCTCGGCGGTACAAAGAAGGCGCCGAGAAGTTGGCAGCTTCAGTATTCATTCGACGGAACAAACTATACAACCGTTGAAAATTCACAGTATATTCTCACCGCCAATAAGTCAATGACTACCGCATTTGACGAGGTTCAGCTCCCCGATGCCTGCAACGATAAGAGCAGGGTATATATCCGCCTTGTTGTTTGCGAGGACGCGGCGATTAACGGAATCAATACAATAGTCGGCCAGACAAGCGGCGACGCTGCAATCAATAACCTTGAGGTTACCGGCGTTTCGCTCAGCGTTATAACGAGCCTTGACGCGCCAACCGTTGCAACGGACAGTATTTATAGCGATACGTCTAAAATTTACAGCACGGACAGCGTTGTTATTACTGATAATAACGGCGGCGCTGACGTAATGTACAGCGTTGACGGTTCAGAGCCTCAGCTCTATACGGAGGCGTTCAATCCGTTCACGGAGGAAAACGTTGCGGGCGATACGGCAACCGTTACCGTTTACGCTCAGTTTGGTGAAATCGTTTCCGATACAACAACGCTTACCGTAACCTATGCGGGCGCAAACATTAACTCGTTCAGCTATGAAAAATACCCGCAGAATGAAACCAACGGTATCGTATTCTCAACTGACGGTATATACGGCGAAAGCGGAAAGATGACCGCTTATGCTGACGGAACCTCACAGTTCCCGCCGCTCTGGAACGATAAGAACGGCGCGTTCGCAGTTTCGCCTGACGACGGCGCAAAGTGGTGCGCTGATTCGGGCTTCCGCTTTGAAATTTCAACTGTCGGTTTCAGCAATATCAAGTTTAACTGTAAGGCTTATACAACCAATAGCGGACCTAAATCGCTCTCGCTTCAGTACAGCCTTGACGGAAGTAACTGGA
Organism: Ruminococcaceae bacterium UBA3751; assembly: GCA_002371215.1. GTDB lineage: Bacteria > Bacillota > Clostridia > Oscillospirales > Acutalibacteraceae > Eubacterium_R. The sequence goes on from DFGL01000081.1 coordinate 34,422, forward strand.
ACACCGTTCAGAGCAACGTTGAGCTTCCTACAGCTCTCGGCGACTATATGAGCCTTGCTTCTCTCCCCGCTGAGTGCAATAATAAAAAGAAGGTTTATATCCGCCTTGCAACAACGGAGAATATGACCCTTTCGGGAGAAACGCTTCATAACAACCTGTCAAAGGGTAACCTCTATCTCAACAATATTACCGTTAGCGGCGATGAAAACGGCGAAGATAAAATGCCGTACACAAACAAGAGCACAAGCTATTTCGGAACGGGCGCTATCAAGTATGTAAGCCCTGACGGAAAGCAGATGAGCTATGCGGTAGTTGATACGAATAATAATATTATCCTTTCGGGCAATTATCCCGATACGGGAATCGTTATCTCCTCCGCGGCGGGCTTTAACTCCAACAGCAAGGGTCCGTATACCGTATCCGTATGGACGGGCGACGGCGACGACAGAAGCGAGATTAATACCAAGGAATACTATTATAAAGGCGAAACGGTTACCGAATTTAAGTATACAACCAAAAAGCCGTTTGAATCCTACGTAAGCGCTGACGGCTTCTCCGCAGTGAACACGGCGGGCGAAAAGGCGGGTACGCTTTCAATGTATCCGAACGCTGTTACCGCAACGGCGCTTACCTATACCGAAACCTACGGCGTTAAGGTTTCGTGGGCTGCCAATAATAAGTTTACCGCAACCAAAAACCTCGACGTTCCCGCAGGCAACGGCTACTGGCTTATTGAAACAAGTACTGAGGGTTATTCAGACCTCAGCCTTAACCTTGAGCAGCTCTCCTCTAATAAGGGACCGCGCGACTGGGGTGTTGCGTACTCAACGAACGGAAATACCTTTACCTACGTTGAGTCCTCAAACGCAAGGGCTATCAGCAACGACGCTGCGGATACAACGGTTGAAACGTATAACAACTTACCGCTTCCGAGCGCGTGCGATAATCAGGCTCATCTTTATATCAAGGTGTTCATCAACGGTGGAGAAACCGTTGACGGCAACGAGCTTGACGACGAGCTTGAGGTAACTAAGGGCAATACGGGAATTAACGCGATAACCCTTTCGGGTATTGCAATTCCCAAGGACTTCACCTTTACCCTTAATACTGCAATGCTTGAAGATCCTGACGACGTGGCGGGAAGCTATGCAGTTGACGTTCCCGTAACGGTTAACGGAACTTCGTATACAACCGAAAACGGAAGCCTTGAGCTTACCGTAACCGAGGGCGAAAGCTATACTATCGTTGTTAACAGCGGCAGCGCCTTCAGCAGAAGGGTAACCTATTCGGCAAGCTCGGATAATGCGGCTCTTACCGTACCCGTTGTAACGGTTGACCTTAATAACGACGGAATTGTTAACGCTAAGGACTATGCAATGATAATAAAGGAAAAGGCAAGCGAACTTACAATTTATAAGAACGCTTACCAAAACTTTATGAATATCCGCAGCAGCGATTTCCAATACAAATAAACAAAATAAAAAAGAGGGCGTTGCCCTCTTTTTGTTTTGTTGTGTGGGTCGGCGTCCCCGACGACCCGTATTATAATGCCCGTGCGGCGAGCACCCGAAATTCTTCATTCTTCATTCTTAATTCTTAATTTTATGTTATCCTGATTTGTTATTCAGTTAATCCGTTGTCCTTAAGCATTTTTGCAAACGCCTCAACGTCCTTTCTTGCGGTAGGCTCGTCAACGTAGTATTCATCCGTCAGTGCCTTTACCGCCTCGTCAATCTCTGCGCCCTTAGCGAAGCAATCCCAAAGGAAAGAGCCGCTGTCGTTTAAGGTAATCATACCGTTGAATTCCTTAGCCTTTTTGCCTATGGGAACAACTATTTCGCTTCCTGCAATATTTCTTTTTGCAAAACCCTTTTTTATTTTCATATTCTCTCCCCGCTTACTTTTTCCTTATTTTAAACCCGTTATCCTTGGCGTATTTTTTAACCGCCGCACTCTTAGAAATGATAACAAACTTCTTGTTTCTGTATAATTTATATTTCTTTTTAACCTGCTTGCCGTACATTCCTACGGCGCCGGAGCCTATTTTTTTAACGCTTTTCGGTATGTTTATTTTTGTTATACTGTTGCAATTGAAAAATGCAAAATCCGCAATGCTTGTGAGCTTTTTATTAAAGATAACTGTCTTCAGCTTAACGCAGCCGAAAAAAGCGTTTTTGCCAATCAGTTTAACCTTCTTGCCAAAGGTTACTTTTTTAAGCCTTATGCAATCCGAAAACGCTCCCTCCGCAATAGTTTTAACTCCCGCGGGGATTTTTATAACAGTCAGATTTTTGCATTCCTTAAAGGCGTACTGATTAATGATTTTAACGCTTGCGGGAAGGGTAACGCTCTTTAATTTTGTGCAGCCCTCGAACGCGTGCTTACCGATGCTTGTAATACCCTTTTCAACAACGATTTTTCTTATTTTTTTGTTGTTGGCAAAAGGTGAAACAACCTTTGAATAATTGTAGTTGTACATATTTCCACTTCCGCTTACGGTAAGCGTTTTTGTCTCTTCATCGAAGGTGTAGTAAGCCTTTTTGCCGCAGGCGAGCTTTTCCTGTTCTGTGATTTCTGTCTCCGGCGGAGCTTCGGTTTCCTGAAGCTGCTCAGCCTCCTGCTGAACCTCTTCCGTTATCTGCGGCGCTTCCTCCTCGGCGAAGGCGTAAACCCCTGCGCCCAAAACGCTAAGCGCCGTAACCAGCGCCAAAACCAAACTTAATATCTTTTTCATAATGCGTCCTCATAGTTTAATTAATGTATAATTAGAATATCACAAATGCTACTACCCGTCAATAAAAAAACCCCGTATTTTTTTGTAAAATACGGGGAATGTTTTTACTTCGTTTTAACAGCATTAATCTTATATAATCTTTAACTCTTTTTGCAGCATTTTGCCCTTTGCTGACATAGTACTTAAGCTATGATATTCCGTACTTATGAACTGAAAAGCAAAACCTCTCAGCAGCTCAAAGATTTCTTTCAAGGTTTACAAGGAAATCCTGAATATTTGTAACGAGACCTTTAACGGACAGGGAGCCTCGGTCGTGGAGCTTGTTCACTGCGAATTCCGAAATATCCACCGAATAGATGTATACGGGGCGGATACCGTCGCTCGTTTCGCAGTAGGACGGGGTCATATTTCCCGTAGCGATAGTGTGAAGCTGCGTTGCAAGGCAGATTACGGTGGTAGCTTTGCGAGTGTGCTCGCGCATTGCGTTTTGCGCCTCGTAAACGTTGCCTATTACCTCGGGAAGAGGTCCGTCATCCCTGATGGAGCCCGCAAGAACGAAGGGCGTTTTGGTTTTCGTCAGGGCGTTCATTACTCCGCTGTCAAGCTTGTATTTTTGTAAAAAGCTCTCGATTGAGCCCGCTTTTCTGACGAGATTGATTGTGTGGAGATGGTTGTAATGCCCGTTTTCAACGTGCTTTTTGGAATAAATATCCTGCCCGAGCCCCGTGTTGAACATCGCTGCCTCAAGGTCGTGAGTTGCGAGCGCATTGCCTGCAAACAGGCAGTTACAATATCCCTTTTCAATAAGGGACGCCATAGCGTTTCTGCTGTCATAATCAAAAACGCAGGCAGGCCCGAGAACCCAGAGAATATAGCCGTTATCCCTGTCGTTTTTCAGAATTTCATAAAGCTGGTCGTATTCGCGGGAATATGAGCTTTCGCGCGATTGACCTGTACGGAAAACGAAGGCGCTGTCGCTGTTATCCTTACCTTGTTCAAAACAGTCGGCGTGAACGTATACGCCCGTTGAACCGTCGTCCTTTCTGCCCACTACAACCATATCTCCGCTTTTTACGCGGCGCGGTTCGGTTACAACGGGAGTGCCGTCCTTAATAACAACGGCGCAATCCATACGGCTTTTGTGAAGCATTGTCCATTTGCCGTCTATTTTAAAGTACTCCGGATAAATTGTTGTAGCGTAAAAATCTTCGGGCAGAAATCCGTCTCCCGCGGGCTCGGTTTTTACGTCGGGCGCGGAGATAAAGGGCTCCTTTTCAAAATCGGGAGCAATAAAGGTAGGAAACTGCATTTAAACACCTCTTTATTATTTACTGTATTTTATTTATATCCTATAGCAACGCTGAGCAGCATAAAGAATACTGAAATTACCGCTTCGATAACGAACAGCTTAGCCGTCCATTTTAACCACTTTCGGTAAGATACGCCGACCATACCGATTGCTATTATCATAAGCCCGCTGGTGGGGTAAAGCATATTCGTAAAGCCGTCCGCAAAGCAGAAGGTTATAACAACCGACTGCCTGTTAAGCCCCGTTAAATCGCAGAGTATCGCCATAAGCGGAACGATAAGGAACGCCTTTGCGGTTCCGCTCGAAACGAAGAATTCAAGCAGCGCGGTAAATACAAACATAAGCAGTATTACCCCGTAGGGCGAAACTCCGTCGAGCGCGCTGCTGAGGGCGTTGAGTACCGTGTGCATTATCATTCCCTCGTCAAGCACGTACGTAATCGCGAGGATGAAGATAATCAGCGGAATTACAGGAACAATTGTTTTTACTCCCTCGCCGAAAGAGGAAAACAGCTTTTTGCCGCGCAATCCCGAAACGTAGCCCGCAAGAAGCCCGCCAACGGGGAAGAATATCGCCATACACCCCATTGAAGCATAACTTCCTATTGTGGTAAGCGTTTCGTTTTCAAGTTTCGTTCCCGCCATGCTCATAACGAACGAGGCGAGCGTTCCGCCGAGAACGCAGAAAAGAGAGATAACGAACACTCTCGTTGCTTTTCCTATCTGTTTATTGCTGAGAGTTTCTCTGCAGACCTCAATCGGATAGCGGTCTCTGATTTTTTTATCGGTTTCATAGGCGGGTGATTTTTCGGGATGCTTTTCAATCTTTTTTGCGTACGAAATAAGGAAGAGCGTAAGCGAAAAATAAACGACGACGAAAATTATCAGCCTCAGCCATAAGCCCGAAAGCACGGGAATATCCGCGAGCTTCTGTACGGTAATTACGTTGAACGGATTAAAGGTTGCCGCCGTAAATCCAAAGGCAACGGCAACGAAACTCATCCCTATTCCCGTAAGCGAATCCCAGCCCATAGCCAGCGAAATTGCAACGGCAATAGGAACGAGAGTGAGGCTCTCCTCAAGAACTCCCGCAGTAGAGCTGAGAAACATACCGAATAAAACCATAACGGCAATAAGTACGTAGCGGCGTTTTTCAAATTTATTTACAATAACCGCCATCATATATTTAAGAACGCCGATTCTGTCAAGAATTAAAAAGGTTCCGCCAACAAGAATAATAATAGCAATTATAGCCGCTCCTACAGAGGCTTTTGAGCTTGTGAAGGCGAGTATAGGCGAAGCTGCAACCTTCCACAGCGGAAGTTTGAATTCAGGGCGCAGGGTATACGTTCCCGCAATAACGGAGCCGTTTTCATCAACCTGAAATTCACCGCGCGGCAAAATCTGGGTAAGCGCGCCTACAACAACAAGGATAACGAAAAGAAGCCCTGCAATGCCGAACAGCGTCTTTTTATCAATGTTAAGACCCTCAGCCTTTTTTTCTTTATCGTTCATATTATTCTCCCGCTAATAATCTGATGTATCTTTTGAAAAATACAATTCCGTTTTTAAGACAGTCAACAGGTACTCTTTCGTCAGTGCCGTGCGCCAGCATAAGAATGTCGGGCGTCATAACGAACGGGGAAAAACGGTAAATCTGGTTGGTAACGTTCTGGTAATGGCGAGCGTCTGTTCCTCCCATAACTACAAACGGAACGGGGGCGCTCATTCCGAACATACCGCAGCATACCTTTTTGATTGCGTCCATAGTGGGCGTATCCGTAGGGGAAATTATTGACGGTTCATTACCGCCTAACAGCTTTACCTCAAGGTTTTTATTCCGTACAACTCGGCGGATGTGCCTTTCAACGTCGGCAATGCTGTTGCCGGGAAGAATTCGGAAGTTTACCGTTGCCGTAGCCTTCTGCGGCAGAACGTTTGCCTGCGGGCTGCCCTTAGACATAGTTACCGCCGTAGTCGTACGCATAACCGAGGCAACGGGCGGTATTTTCGCAAGCACGGGTCTTAAAACGGGAAGCAGCGCAGGAGCGTTGTTTCCGAGCAGACGTACTGAAAAGTTCGTGTTTCTCGCAATAGTGTCAATTATCTTCTTGATTTCAGGCGTAATCCGAGCCTTAAAAGGATGGTTTTCAAGCCTGAGGATTGCCTTTGAAAGCTCGCCGATAGCGGAGTGCTTTGGCGGAGCGGCTGAATGACCGCCCTTTGCGTTTACACTGATTTCAAAATCGCAGTAACCCTTTTCGGCAATTCCTACCCCTGCAAGCCTGCTTTTGATTACGTGGGGAATATCCAAATCAAGTATAGCGCCGCCCTCGTCAAGAACGCTCTCAAGCATAATGCCGTTTTCCTCAAGCGTTTTGGAAATCATAGGAGCGGACGCCGCTTTGGAATCAAGCAGCTCTTCGTTGTAACCGAGGCAGATAATTACCGTTCTTTTCGGCTTGAAGCCCTCTTCCAAAAGAGTTTCAACGCTTTCAAGTATGCCTACAACGTGATTTTTCATATCCGTAGCGCCGCGTCCCCAGATGTATCCGTCCTCGAGAGCTCCCTCAAAAGGCGGATAGGTCCAGTCCGCAAGCTTTTCCTTCTGAACGGGAACGACGTCCTGATGTCCGATAAGCGCAATGGGCTTAAGCGAAGGGTCCGTACCCTTCCAGGTATAAATCAGCCCCGCCTTGCCTACCGTCTGTTTTTCAAGCGTTTTGTGAAGCAGAGGATACTTTTCCTCAAACATCCCGTGCAGCTTCTCAAATTCGCCCCATTCAACAAGGCTTTCGTCCGCGTTTGAAACAGTTTTGCATCTTATCGCTTCGCGCAGAGCCTCAATATACCTGTCGGTATTGACCTCCTCGCAGGGAAATTCAGGCGTTTCTTCCTTCTTCGGACGGTAAAGCGCAGCCTTAACTGTATTTCCGATTAGTAAAGCTCCGCCCGCCGCAAGCATTACCGCTTTAACTTGTTTTTTCATAAATTCATCCTCTTACAGTTTTAGTTATTTATAATTATAGCATATATCTATTTATATTAAAAGTATTAATTACTTTGCAGTATATCAAGTTTAAAATACAAAAAAGGCTCGGTAAACCGAGCCTTACAGAATGTTTTGATATTAAAAACTGAAACTTACTTTGAAGCCTCTTCAACCGCAGCTGCACAGGCAACTGTTGCACCAAGCAGATGCAAGAAAAATGTTGGATTTACAGTAAGTGGTCCAAACGGAAAAAAGTTAAAATAAAGTAAAAAGAAACCCCTCATAATGAGGGGTTTTCATTATTTCGTTTTTACGGACTTTTTAGCCGACCAGGCGGAATAGTATTTTATTCCTTTAACCGTCTTGTAAGTCCTTATGCGAACATAATACTTTTTCTTAGATTTAAGTTTCTTTACCGCCTTGTTTGTAGTTTTATAACCCTTTACGGTAACGGTTTTAGCGCTTTTGAATTTTGATTTTGTGCTGTACTGAATCTGATAGCCCGTTGCAGCGTCCTTAGTCTTCTTTTTCCACTTAACGGTAAAGCCTTTCTTATTTGCCTTTAAGGTTTTTAACGCTGTTTTGCTCGGAAGGACCTTAAAATCCACCTTGAAAGTGCCTTGATAATGGAAACCGTCTCCTAAAACTGTCAACTTGTATAAGCCGATTTTTTGATAAGAATTTGGCGTTGTAACGGTGTAGTATTGACTGCTTACAGCTTTACCCAAAGAATCGTAAACGGTTATCTTCGGAACCGCTAAAGCGTCTGCGGTATAGGTTAAGTCAGAAACCTTTGCGCTTTTAAGTAAACCGTAGATATTATAAGTAAGTTTCTGCGTTCCTTCGTATTCGTCGCCGCTTAAAACAACCTGATATGTATGCTTTCCGACGGAAGTCATATTCTTCGGGAAAAGGAGCGTATAGTTATCTTTGGAAACAGCTGCGTTTTTAGAATCGAATAATGTAACGTTAACGCTGTGCGGCTTGCCGTTATAAAAGCCTTCCGTTTTGGACGGAACAATGCGGCTGATTTTCGGAATCGTTTCCGTTACGGCTTCTTTGCACTTTGTACAGGTATATTCCCGTTTACCGTCTTCTGTAAACGACGCCTTTGTTACGGAAATGTGCGAAGCCGTGTGCCCCGTAGCCTTTTGAAAGACGTCCACTTTTTTATCATTGCATTTCGTGCATACGTAGGTTATGGACTCGTCGGTGGTGCAGCTCAGCGTGGAACGCGATGCTTCAACGTATTCATGTTTTTCGTTCGGCTTAGGTTCGACTGTTATAAGATTACTAATATAACGATTATACTCGTTATCAATACCAACCAGTTTATATCCCATCATTTTTGCAACGATAAGATTAATACTCATTGTTTTAGTACCGTCTTGAGGCTTGTAAAACTGTCTGACATCTCCTGTTGTAAAAATATTTCCGTCAAAATCACATGACAAACCTATTGTACTACCAAAATTATTTCCAGTATCAATATAAGGATATTCCATGATATAAACACGGGTTACCTTTTGAGGTAATGTAAATGTAATATTGGCATTATTGCTTCCACAAGTTACAACAGCGCTTTCATTATAACCAACATTAAGCGTTTTTTGTGGAGAAATTCCCAATGACTTTAAATCAAGTGAAGAAGTGGCCATCGGATGTGCTGCTTTAAACTTAGCGGTGGTATAATAAGCATCTGGATTGTACAATGTATCGGTGTCAGACATTATATACATGAAATATGTTGTGTCAAGAAAAGCACCGTTAGAAGTATCGACAATATACCAATAATTGCCGTATTTTACAATATTCCATTCGTGATTTCCACCGCTCATATTAGTAACATCAGTAATACCAGCATTACGACATAAGAACTGGAAAGCGAGAGCAAAATCACTACAAACACCTTTGTGGTCAATAAAAAGACTGTAAAATACAGAATGTTTATTAGCATCATCAAAAACGCTTTTATCATAATTTACATTTAATCCGAGCCAATTATAGATAGCCAAAAGCTTATGGATATAGTCTTTGGAATTTAAATCTAACTCTTCATAGATACTATCTACTTTATTTTCTACTATTTCAATCTCATCTCTGAAATCTCCGAGCATAAAATATATGCCGTAAAAATTATTAGCATCATTTTGTGACTCGGTAGCGTAATTATATCTGTGTGGTAACAAACGAACATCTTCTTCGTCGACAGTATCAGCAAAGGCAAAACCGGATAAAGAAAAACTAACCAGTACCGTACATACAGCTAAAAACATTGAAATTGTTTTTTGTATTTTTTTCTTCATTTCTGTCCTCCGAAAAGCGAAAGCATCAACCCTGCATCAAAGAGATTAATGCTTCTCATACAATAATTATAATATATAAAAATATTTCTTTTTATCTAATAATAGTATATTGAATTTGAATTCAAGTGTCAAGAAAAAAAGGCTCAGGAATAATCCTGAGCCTTACGTTTTTTTAAATCAGGGCACCAATAGGGCACCATTTTTGTGATTTTTGTTATTCTTTGGAATTTGGCTGAAAACGTCAAAATCCCGAAACCGTTGCAATTACTTATTTTGAAGCCTCTTCAACTGCAACTGCACAGGCAACTGTTGCGCCAACCATCGGGTTGTTACCCATACCGATAAGTCCCATCATTTCAACGTGAGCGGGTACTGAGGAGGAGCCTGCAAACTGAGCGTCTGAGTGCATTCTTCCGAGAGTATCAGTCATACCGTAGGAAGCAGGGCCTGCAGCCATATTATCGGGGTGGAGAGTACGGCCTGTGCCGCCGCCTGATGCAACGGAGAAGTACTTCTTGCCCTTTTCAATACATTCCTTCTTGTACGTACCTGCAACGGGGTGCTGGAATCTTGTCGGGTTAGTTGAGTTACCTGTAATAGAAACGTCAACGCCTTCCTTCCACATAATAGCAACGCCTTCTGTTACGTCGTTAGCGCCGTAGCAGTT
>DFGL01000072.1:0-8262 GCA_002371215.1 Ruminococcaceae bacterium UBA3751
TGTTTCGTTTTCCGCGTGCCTGCCGGAAGGAGCTTTAGCTCCGACGGGGGAGCCTCGTTAATTTTAAACATAATAATTTATCCTGATATTTAACGCTTAACAAAAATAATTCAATTATGTAAAATAACTCTTGACATTTGGTATTATATTAAATATAATATATCCACAAGTTAATTCGGCACCATAGCCAAGTGGTAAGGCAGAGCTCTGCAAAAGCTTTATGCCCCAGTTCAAATCTGGGTGGTGCCTCCAAAATTAAAAGCAGCTCGTTGAGCTGCTTTTGTTTATTTCCGCTAACTGCCGAAGCCAACAAGCTTCTGACTTCGCTTAGCAAGCAGGATTACTATTTCTTTTCAATGTAAATACTCGTTGAAGGATATGCAAATTCAGCGCCGTTCTTTTCAATTATTTCCTTTATGCTGTAATTGACGTCGTTTAAAACGGTTTTGTATTTATGGATGTCTGTAATGGTTGTATAGCAAAAAACGTTTAAATTAAGCGAGCTGTCGTCAAGCTTTTCAAATTCAACCCTTATCGGAGCGTCAAGAATAATCTCATTGCTCTTAAGAAATTCTTTTATATCGCTCTGACATTTTTTCATTAATTCGTTCGGGGTAGAGTAAAGTAAGCCGAATTCAATATCAATTAACCTTTTTTCCATTCTTGAAATATTGACTATAACGTCGTCGGTTAAAGTTTTATTGGGAATCGTTACAAGGCTGTCGTCAAGCGTTCTTATTTTAGTTGAACGCATCGTAACCTCGACAACGGTTCCTTCAATTGACTTAGCGCTGATATATTCACCGTCAACAAACGGCTTTTCAAGAACTATAACGAAGCCGCTGATGAGATTTGATATAGCGTCCTGAGCGGCAAGTGAAACTGCAAGTCCTCCAACGCCTATGCCTGTAATAAGTCCGTTTATATTGTATCCGAGCTCGCTTATTACCATTACTACAGCAAAGGTTGCAATTAGTATCTTCAGTATGTTGGAAATGAATTTTACTACTGTCGTATTTATCTTTTCGTCGGGATTATCGCCAAAGTGCAAAAACAGAATAAGGTTATCCGAAAGATAATTAATCATTGCCCAGCAGATTACAAGAATTACCGCTATTTTATAGGATTTAATTATGAACGGAAATTTTAAGTTAATGTAAACACCGAGGAATATGCCCGTAACAACAAAGAACGCCGAAAATGGCTTTTGAAGCGACTTTTTCAGCGCGTTTTTCTTGGTCTCGTCTTTCTTGAATAATACTAACGAAACGACGTTGAGTATTCCTCGCGCTAATTTGTTCCTGAACAATATAAATAGTAGAGCGACTACTATGCCTCCCACTATATGTATTGTACCGGAATTTTCCTTAAGAACTTCTAAAACTGTTTTATAAATGTTATCCATAATTTACCTCCGAATACAAATTATATGTTAACTCATTTTGATTAATTCTTCAATAAAAAACACAAAATAAAATTTAATATAAATCAAAAAAAGGATGAATTTTGTGTGAATATTTACAATTTGTTAACAAAAATCACTAAAATACGAGAAATTTATTATTGAATTTTATAAATAATAATGGTATACTTATTCTGTACTTATAAGGAGGGGACTGCTTTGAGTAAAGAAACAAAACTTGCTAAAAAAGAAAAGAAAGCAGCTAAGAAGGCAGCCAAACTTGAAAAGAGCCAGGCAGCCGCTTACGCCAAACTTGTAAAGAAGATTGATAAAAAGAATGCTAAGGCGGAGAAGAAGGCTAACAAAAAGGGGAAGCCTTTTGACCCGATTCCGGTTCCGTCTCAGGAAGAAGCGTTTGCTTCTGCCGGCGGCAATAAGGTAGGTAAGATTATTCTTACTATCATTTTAGTTCTTCTTATTGTTTATCTTATCTATTTCCTTGTTATGTGGTTTAAATACGAAGCTCCTAAATACATAGATAACGGAACATCTGTATCTGATTCTGCGGATGAATCCAAGGCTCCGGTTGAATATGACAGATATTCTAATCCGCATAAGATTACAACAACACCGGATTACAGCGTATCTGAGGCTAAGGTTCTTCTTAAACAGGTTCTTCACGATCAGTGGGATAAGCTCGGCTATTCATCTGACCCGTCTGCAGGCTCAATAAATTACACGGCTAATATTATTAGAGTTAATAATACTGATTGCTATGTATTTACTGCAGGCTCTAAAACCTATGCTGTTTCAATTAAGCTTTCAGCAGTTTATGTAAATAAAGGCGGAAAATATATTCCGTTAACCTTCCATAATGACGATATACTTTTCTAAGTAAATAATTAAAGCCGCTCGTTGAGCGGCTTTTCTTTATGCAAATTAGTTTTTAAGAGAATGAAGAGGAGCAGGGATTTTACCGCCTCTGCTTATGAATTTTGCGGGTGAAGAGGTGTTTACCTTCATTACAGGTCCTGAACCGAGGAGACCGCCGAATTCAAGCTCGTCGCCAACATCTTTTCCGATTGCAGGAATTATTCTTACTGCGGTAGTTTTTCCGTTTACCATACCGATTGCTGCTTCGTCAGCGATTATTCCGCTGATAACGTCGGACGACGTATTTCCGGGCACTACTATCATATCTAAACCTACAGAGCAAACAGCCGTCATAGCTTCAAGCTTTTCTATTGTAAGGGCGCCGCTTCTTGCTGCGTCTATCATTCCGGCGTCCTCGCTTACGGGGATGAATGCGCCCGAAAGACCGCCAACGCTTGAAGAAGCCATAACGCCGCCTTTTTTTACAGCGTCATTAAGCAGGGCAAGGCATGCCGTCGTACCTGCTGCGCCGCAGCTTTCAAGACCCATTTCCTCAAGAATGTGAGCAACGCTGTCGCCGACTGCGGGTGTGGGAGCAAGAGATAAATCAACAATTCCGAAAGGAACGCCGAGTCTGTCGCTCGCAAGAGTTCCGACAAGCTGTCCCATTCTTGTTACTTTAAACGCGGTTTTCTTAATCAATTCAGCGATTTCGTTAATTGAGTAATCAGGGTATTTTGATACTGCAGAGCGAACAACTCCGGGTCCCGAAACGCCTACGTTAATAACGCAATCAGGCTCGCTTATACCGTGGAAAGCGCCTGCCATAAACGGGTTGTCCTCGGGAGCATTGCAGAAAACAACGAGCTTTCCTGCGGCAATGCAGTTGTCGTCCTTAGTGAGCTCAGCCGCTTCCTTGATTTTTTGACCCATAATACGGACAGCGTCCATATTGATTCCCGCTTTTGTCGTTCCTATATTAACCGAAGAACAAAGGTGTTCGGTCTGAGCAAGCGCTTCGGGGATTGAGTTAATAAGCTCTAAGTCGCCCGCTGCGAAGCCTTTCTGAACAAGGGCTGAGTAGCCGCCAATGAAGTTAACGCCGATTGTCTGCGCCGCTTTTTCAAGCGTAAGTGCGTATTTAACAGGGTCGCCTCCGCTTATACCGAGCATTAATGAAATCGGAGTAACGCTGACTCTCTTATTAATTATCGGAATACCGTATTCCTTTTCAATACCTTCGCCAACCTCAACGAGTCTTTCTGCTTTTTTGCAGATTTTATCGTATATTTTTTGGCAGGATTTATCAATATCCGTGTCGCCGCAATCAATAAGGGATATGCCCATTGTAGTAGTTCTTACGTCAAGGCATTCATCCTGTATCATTCTTATTGTTTCAAGAATATCGTAAGTGTTAATCATAGGATAAGCCTCCTATATTCTGTGCATAGAGTTAAATAAATCCTCGTGCATAGCGTGGATTATAAGGTTATTTTCTTTTCCGAGGTTTTCAAGTCTGTCAGCAAGTACGGTAAAATCGACCTCGCTGTTTGAAGTGTCCGCCATCATAATCATACAGAACATATCCTGCATAATAGACTGGGTTACCTCGATAATATTTACGTTATTATCAGCGCAAATGCCCGATACCTTAGCGAGAATACCAACCATATCTTTTCCGACTACGGTAATTATAGCTCTCATTTTTATACCTCCGTGTTATAATTTACTAAAATACAGTAGGATTATAACAGAGAATTATGTATTTTTCAATAAAACGGTAAAATTATATTTAAATTTTATTTCTTTTATGGTATTATATTATAAATTTGAGAGGTATAAATATGAAATATGAAAATATAATTGATATGCATACTCATTCCGATAATTCCTTCGACGGCAATCATTCCTGCGTTATGCTTTGCGAGGGGTGTATAAAAAACGGGGGAATCGGTATTGCTATCACAGATCATCTTGATATTGACGATAAGGAATATGACGTAAGAGCTTTTACTACTAATCAGTTTGTTGAAACCTTTTCTGCTAAAAAAACTTTTCACGGGAAGCTCGCCGTTCTTCAGGGCATTGAGCTCGGGCAGGGGATTTACCGAAAAGAAGAAAGCGAAAGGGTGCTTGATGAATTCAGATATGATTTTGTTCTCGGTGCAATTCATAATCTTGAAAATATGAAGGACTTCTATTTCCTTGATTATACCGATATGGACGTTGACGGTTTGTTAAAACGTTATTTTGAGGACGTTTTGAAGCTTGCCGAGTGGAATATGACGGATTCTCTTGCACATCTTACTTATCCCTTAAGATATATTACGGGAAAATATAAAATAGACGTTGATTTGTCGCAATATGACGATATAATTAATGCAATCTTTGAAACTCTGATTAAGAACAAAAAGGCGCTTGAACTTAATATGTCAAGCCTTAATACTTATCATAAGGACACGATGCCGTCAAAGGAGCTAATTAAACGCTTTCACGATATGGGCGGAAAGTACGTTACGGTCGGCTCTGATTCTCATTATTGGGACAAGGTTTGCCTCGGCATTGAAACCGGTTATGACATTTTAAAGGAATGCGGCTTTGAACATTTTACAATTTTTGTTGGCAGAGAGCCCTGGCTTATGCCGCTGAGATAGGAGATAACTATGGACAGATTACTTTATTTACTTGAGACTAATCCGAGACTTACTAACGCGGAACTTGCTGTTATGCTCGGCGTAAGCGAGGAAGAGGTTGCACAGCAGATTAAACTCTATGAGGATACAGGTGTAATCAAGGGTTACCGCGCTTTGATAGATAAGGATAAAGCGCAGGCTCAGACTGTTACCGCGCTTATTGAAATTAAGGTGCAGCCTAAGTTCGGCCACGGTTTTGATAATATTGCTGAAAGAATTTCTCAGCTTGACGAGGTTGAAAGCATTTATCTTATGAGCGGCGGTTACGACCTTTGCTGTATGGTAACTGATAAATCCTTCCAGGAGGTTGCTATGTTCGTTGCAAAGCGACTTTCTCCGCTTGAGGACGTAGTTTCAACTACTACTCACTTTATCCTGAAAAAGTATAAGGAGCAGGGAGTGTTCTTTACAAGCCCTCAGAAGGATGACAGGGGGACTATCTCGCTTTGATTAATTACGATAATTACTTAAACAAATCGCTTGTTGATATAAAGCCGTCTGGAATAAGAAAGTTTTTCTCTATTGCAGAGGAAATGGACAACGTTATTTCCCTCGGCGTCGGCGAGCCTGATTTTAAAACGCCGTGGCATATAAGACAGTACGGAATTGATTTTCTTGAGCAGGGCAAAACAAGATATACTGCAAACGCAGGACTTCTTGAACTGAGAAAAGAGATTTCCAATTATTATGCCCGTAAGTATTTAATTAAATATGAGCCTAAGGATGAAATTCTCGTTACCGTTGGCGGCAGCGAGGGAATTGATATGGCTATAAGAGCAGTTGTCTGCCCCGGCGATGAGGTGCTCGTTGTTGAGCCTTCCTTCGTATGCTATAAACCCATAGTTGAGGTGTGCGGAGGCAAAGCAGTTCCGCTTGTTACCAAAGAGGAAAATGAGTTCAAACTTACCGCAAACGAGCTGAGAAACGCGATTACAGACAAAACAAAGCTACTTATCCTGCCTTACCCGAATAATCCGACGGGCGCAATAATGACGGAAAGCGAACTTAAAGAAATTGCAAAGGTTGTTATTGAAAAGGATATCCTCGTTCTTTCCGATGAGATTTACAGCGAGCTTACGTTTACGGAGGAAGGGCATTTTTCAATTGCTTCACTAAACGGGATGCAGGAACGCACTATTGTTATTAACGGCTTTTCAAAAACCTATTCAATGACAGGCTGGAGGCTTGGATACGCTTTAGGCCCCGCTCCGATTATTAAACAGATGACAAAGCTTCATCAGTTTGCTATTATGTCCGCGCCTACTACTTCGCAGCAGGCGGCTATTGACGCTTTGAAAAACGGCGACGACGATATTCGCAAAATGAAGATGGATTACGATATGAGGCGCCGTTTTACAGTTGACGGCTTCAGAAAAATCGGACTTGACTGTTTTGAGCCTAAGGGCGCGTTTTACGTTTTTCCATGCATAAAGTCAACAGGTCTTACGAGTGAGGAATTTGCGGAAAGGCTTATTAAATCAAAAAGAGTTGCAGTAGTTCCGGGAGACGCATTCGGAGATTGCGGCGAGGGTTATATCCGAGTTTCATATTGCTATTCGATTGACAATATCCGAGAAGCGATCAGACTTATCGGTGAATTTGTAAAGGAATTAAAGGATGAAGGTTAAAGTTAAAGCATTTGCAAAAATCAATCTGCTTCTTGATATCTGCGCAAAGCGAAACGACGGTTATCACGACCTTTTTATGATTATGCAAAGCGTAGGCGTTTACGATACCGTTACCGTAGAGCGAATTAAAGGCAGAGATATATTTATTTCCTGCAACATTGATGGCATTCCAACTGACAGTAAAAACATTGCTTATAAGGCTGCAGAAGCATTTTTTAACGCTAATAAAATCCGCATAACAAGCAGGGGAATAAGTATAAATATTGAAAAGCGGATACCTCATGCCGCAGGACTTGCGGGCGGAAGCGCTGACGGAGCGGCTGTTATTGTTGCTCTCAATCAGATTTATAATACCGGCTTATCTGAGGATGAGCTTTGTAAAATAGGCGCAACAATAGGCGCCGACGTTCCGTTTTGTATTAAAGGCGGTACTCTTTTAGCTCAGGGAATAGGTGAGGTTTTAAGCAGTGTTAAGCCGCTCAGAAAATGTTTTATTCTTCTTGCCAAGCCTGATATTTCTGTTAATACCGGAAAGGCATTCTCACAGTTTGATGAAAACGGAAAAACTCATTCGCCCGATTGTCTCGGAATGCTTAAAGCAGTTTATTACCGTGATTTAAAGGATATTTCTTCAAAACTTGAAAATGTTTTTGAGCAGTTTATTGAGGTTCCTAACAGGGTTGACATTAAGCATATTATGAGGCATAACGGTGCTCTCGGAACTTGTATGAGCGGTTCGGGACCGACTGTTTTTGGCATATTTGATAAAAAAGAAAACGCTGAAAAAGCCGCGTTGTGTCTTACGAACTATGCGAAGGATATTATTGTTACAACGCCGGTAAGTAAGGGCTGTAAAGTTGAAATAATTGAATAAAAAACCATGAACCTGCCAATCATACTTTGAAAGGCAGGTTTTAATTATGAAAAAAGCAACGTTTATATTCGTACCCTTATTTTTGATTTTAGTTGTTATATTTTGTATCATAACGCCGTCAGTAGCAATGAGCGAGGATTTAAGTCAAAAGGTTTTAAGGCTCCATATTCTTGCAAACAGCGACTGCGAAAACGACCAAAGATTAAAACTAAAAGTTCGTGACAGTATTATTGAGTATTCTAATGAGCTTTATAGTGGATGTACAAGCGTTGAGGAAGCAATAAGTCGTTCTGAAAAGTCTCTTGATAAGATAATTAAAATTGCTGAATCAACAGTCCGGAAAAATGGCTTCAATTACAGTGTTAAAGCAGTTGTCAAAAAAGAATACTATAATACAAGGTATTATTCCGATTTTGTATTGCCCGCAGGTGAATATAACAGCGTTAAGATAGTAATTGGTGAAGGAAAGGGACATAATTGGTGGTGCGTTATGTTTCCGCAGGTCTGTCTAAGCGGCTGTACTGACGATTTTAACGGCTATATTACTGACGGGGAAAAACGTATGATAACCTCCGGCGGATATTCTGTAAGGCTTAAAAGTGTTGAATTGATTGAGAGGCTTAAATCAAAGGTAAAATCAAAAAACGGCGGGTGAAAATAATTTCATCCGCTTGATATTTTTCTATTGACTTTTAGGGTAAAATCTATTAATATATTAACGATGTGCTGGTGTGGCGAAATAGGCAGACGCAAGGGACTTAAAATCCCTCGCTGGCAACAGCGTACCGGTTC
>DFGL01000072.1:8283-24188 GCA_002371215.1 Ruminococcaceae bacterium UBA3751
TAAAATCCCTCGGTAGCAATACCGTGCCGGTTCAAGTCCGGCCACCAGCACCATAACTTAGCTAAATCCAGAAGGGTTTAGCTTTTTTTATGTAAATTCTATTATTAACAAAGAAGACAACCTATGAATGTTGTCTTTTCGTTTCTCATCCCCGCTGAATTTCATTCAGAAATATAAAAACACAGCAGAAGCTGTGTCTTTATATTTTGGTGACCCACCGGGGAATCTCTTCTCAACAACAAAACAGTCCACCGGACTGTTTTTCCCGCTTCTTGCGCGCTGCGCTTGCAACAAGCGGTGTTTCGTTTCTCATCCCCGCTGAATTTTATTCAGAAATATAAAAACACAGCAAAAGCTGTGTCTTTATATTTTGGTGACCCACCGGGGAATCGAACCCCGGACACCTTGATTAAAAGTCAAGTGCTCTGCCATCTGAGCTAGTGGATCATATTCATTTGTTTACAACGCAGGTTATTATATCATATAAGATTATTAAATGCAAGAGTTTTTTTATTTTAAATATAATTTCCAATTTATAACTTAACTTGACTATATTTTGATTTTATTATATTATGAAAAGAGATCGAGGTGATTTTATGAAGCGCTGGATTAAAGCTGTTTTAATAATTGTTTCAGTTATATCCTTTATTATTCCGCCCTTCTGCTCTTTTGCGTTAGTGAGAGAGGGGGAAGGTGAGGCGGCTCTCCTACAGGAGGGCGAATTTGACGTTGTTGACGGCGAAAGCGTTAAACATTTTGCTAACAACGCTAAGTCATCAAGCGCTGAAGAATTCCTGTATAATCAGCTTCTTAGTTTTCCCGAAAGCATCGATCTTTCCGCTTACCGCGTTTCAGCTGATACGTTTTCTGCTTTCTATTCTAACGTAATTAATGATAACCCCGATTTGTTTTACGTTTCAAGCTCGTATCAATATAACTATTATCCAAGCTCTAATACTGTTGCAAATGTTAATCCGGAATATTCAATGAGCGCCAATGAAATCGAGGCTGCCAAGATTATTTTTAATAAAGGCAGAGACAAGGCTCTTTCGCAAGTCGACAGCAGTATGACCGACGTTCAGAAGGCTATCGTCCTTCACGATTATGTTTGTTCCTTAGCGCATTATCCAAACGTTGATCTAAATACCGAGGACAAGGGTATATATCATAGCGCCTACGGGCTATTTTACGACGGCGAGGTGGTTTGTGCCGGTTATACACTGGCGTACTCTTACCTTATGAATCTTGCAGGCGTTCAGTGTGAATACGTTTCTTCCGACGCTATGACTCACGCTTGGAATAAAGTGTGTATTGACGGTAGTTGGTATAATATTGACTGTACATTTGACGACGTTGATTTTAACTCCTCTATTTCACTTTTGGGAAGTGAAGGGCATATGCATTTTCTTAAAAGTGATTCAAAGTTTTCCACTCAGGAATGCTCTTTCCACTATGGCGGTGAAACTCTTGACGACTGCACTGCCGACAGTACTGTGTATGATAATGCTTTCTGGAATGATATTTATTCAAATATTTATGCTGTTGACGGCGATTTCTATTATCTTAAACCTGACTTTACTAACAGAAAGATTTCTTTTACCAAAAGAACAGTTTCAGGTACGGAAACTGAATTAAGCGTATTTTCAAACACTATTTCCTTTAGCGGAACCTCAACTGTTTTTGACAGCAACGGCAATCAGTATACAAATACTCACAGAGACGCTCTTGCAAGGCTTACGTACCTTGATTCAAGGTTTTATATGAATGTCGGTAGAACTATATATTCTTTTTGCTTGCCGAATAAGCGCTATAATATAGTCGGTATTTCCCAGTATTCTATGGGATTAGGAGTTGACGATAAATATAATCTTGTTTATCAGCATTATAATACGCCCGACGTAATAAATAAGCTTGATAAAACGGATTACTATAACAACTGCTTTACAACTGTGAAAGGACAAAACTATAACAATTATCCCGATATAAATATAGATGGCGTTATTAACGCCAAGGATTATGCGATGATAAGAGCACAAAATAAATAAAAGCGGTTACTACCGCTTTTATTATTTATGCTGCAAGGTCATAGTATTCTCTTTGCGCCTGTTCAAATTTTGCACGCATTTGAAATCGGCGCTCCTTTTCCTTAGCAAGTTTCGCTTTTTTCTTTTCATTAATTACTACGTAAGCGATAAAGGTGATAAAGTATACAGCGATTTCCGTTATGAAAAGTCCTCTCATCTGTTCGCTGCTCATATCCCCGATAAGCTTAAAGGGGAGCGAGATTGCCAAAAAAGCAACTATAAGCGACGATAACGTAAGCAAAAGTCCTTTAAAAATCTTGTTTGTTTTCTTCATATTACTTCCTCCGTTTCTGATTCAAAAATCATTTACTTTTTCTTACAATTGAATTTTACCATCGCAGTTAACAGCTTTCAATAGGCGATTGAACATAGTCCAAAAGTTGGGACAGAACAACGATAAAACTTAATAAAAATAAACAAATTCTTCTTATCTGTTTAATTTTGTTTTTTTTGCTTGACTTATATTTAAAATATGATATACTAAGTAAAACATATAGGAATGGTAGGATATCTGATGAAGATTAAGAAATTGACAGTATCGGGAATGTTTGCGGCATTGATATTTGTTACTACAATGTTTGTTAAAATCCCCGTTGTATCAGGTTATATTCACTTTGGTGACGCGCTTCTTTATATCGCCGCGCTGATTCTTGACGCTCCTTACGCAATTGCAGCTGGTGTGATTGGGGAATCGTTGGCAGATTTAGCGGGAGGTTACGCAATGTATATGCCTGCTACCGCAATAATAAAGTTTATTATTGCGCTCATATTTACGTTTTCAAAAACCGACAGTAAAAAGATACTCAGTAAAAAGTCTGTCTTAATGACTGTTCCCGCGGCAATAATAACTGTAGGCGGTTACTTTGTTGCGGACCTTATTATTGATAAAAGCTACGCTATCGTTGATATAAGCGGTAATGTGATTCAGACTGTTGGATCAGCAGTAATTTTCATTATAATTGCTGCAGCACTTGACAAAATGAAAATATTTGATAAAATCATTTAACAGGTGATTTTATGGCAGATATTATTTATACGCTTGAAGGCGGAACATATTTTAATATTACAAATAAATGTCCGTGTAATTGCGCTTTTTGTATAAGAAAAAAAGGCGAAGCTGTAGGTAGCGCAAAAAGACTCTGGTTTGACGAGGAACCAACGATTGCGGATATAAAGCACGCTATTGATGAATATGATTTTTCTGATGTGGAGAGCGCTGTTTTTTGCGGCTACGGCGAGCCGACAAATGCGCTTGACAATCTTATTGAAACGGCAAAATATATCAAAATCAGGAAGCCTGATATTAAGCTGAGAGTTAATACTAACGGTCTTTCTGATTTGATTAACGGGCGTTCTACTGCTAAAGAAATATGTTCGGTTATTGATATTATTTCCGTTTCGCTTAACGAGGTAACAAGTGAGAAGTATGATAAGATAACGAGAAATATATTTCCGGGTAAGGCTTTTGAAGCAATGCTTAAATTCACAAGGGATTGCGTTAAATGCGGAAACGAGGTTCATATGACCGTTGTTGATGTAATCAGCGCAGATGAAATAGACAAGGCACGACAAATCTGCGAAGACCTCGGAGCAAAGTTTATATTACGTTCTTTTGAACGGGGAAGATAAGGGAGCTATATGCTCTCTTTTTTTATTTATTTTTATAAATCCTATTGACAAAGTAGGAATTAGAGTGTATATTACTCGTAAAGCCTACCTCTGAGGTAGGAATTAAAGGAGTGATACTGTGACAATTTATGCTGATAATGCCGCAACAACAAGACTGTCGGAAACGGCTTTAAACGCAATGCTTGATTTAATGAAGGATAATTACGGTAATCCTTCAAGCCTTCATCATAAAGGTCAGCGGGCAAAGGAATTAGTTGAGGAGGCGCGCGAGGATATTGCAAACTGTATAGGTGCTAAGCCGAACGAGATTTATTTTACTTCAGGCGGCTCAGAAGCAGATAACCAGGCTATTCTCTCCGCAGCTTATTACGGTGCTGAAAGAGGTAAAAAACATATAATCTCTTCAAAATTTGAGCACCACGCTGTTCTTCATACGCTTGATAAACTGAAAAAAGAGGGTTTTGAGGTTACTCTCGTTGACGTTTATAAAAACGGAATTGTAAAGCCTGAGGATATAGCTTCTGCTATACGTGAAGATACGGCGCTCGTTACAATAATGACAGCAAACAACGAGGTAGGAACAATTCAGCCGATTGAGGAAATAGGTAAAATCTGCAAGGAAAAGGGAGTTATTTTTCATACAGACTCCGTTCAGGCTGTGGGACACATTCCCGTTGACGTAAATACTTTTAACTGCGATATGCTTTCTATTTCCTCACATAAGTTTAACGGACCCAAAGGGGTAGGCGTGTTATATTGCAGAAAAGGTACGGTTTTAACGCCGCTGATTAACGGTGGTGCTCAGGAGAGAAATAAGCGCGCCGGAACTGAGTACACCTACGGAATAGTAGGAATGGCTGCTGCTCTTAAAGAAGCTGTTAAAGAAATGGATGAAAGTATCAAATATGTTTCTGCTCTAAGAGATAGAATTATAGATGGCGTAGGCGATATAGAGCGCTCCTTTGTTAACGGAGACAGAGAACACAGCCTTCCCGGAACCGTTAATATGTGTTTTGAGGGGATTGAAGGGGAAAGCCTTTTACTTCTTCTTGATGGCGATGGAATTTGCGCTTCGTCGGGCTCTGCCTGCACAAGCGGCTCTCTTGATCCTTCTCACGTTCTTCTTTCAATGGGAGTACCCGTTGAAATCGCTCACGGTTCATTGAGATTATCATTGAATAGTTATAATACCGAGGAGGAGATTGATATAATTCTTTCCTCAATTCACAGAATTGTACCGTATTTACGTTCAATTTCTCCCGTTTGGGAAAAAATTCAGAAAGGTGAGGTAGTAGAATAATGGCTCTTTATTCAGAAAAAGTTATGGAACACTTTACAAATCCGCAAAATGTTGGTAAAATAGAGAATGCTGACGGAGTAGGGGAAGTCGGCAATGCAAGATGCGGAGATATAATGAAAATATACCTTAAGGTTAATGATGAAGGTATTATTGAGGATGTTAAGTTTAACACCTTCGGATGTGCTTCTGCAATTGCTTCAAGCTCGATGGCAACGTGTCTTATTAAAGGAAAGCATATAAACGACGCTGTTGAGCTTTCAAATAAAGCTGTTGTTGAGGCGCTCGACGGACTTCCTGCTGTTAAAATTCATTGCTCTGTTCTTGCCGAGGAGGCAATTAAAGACGCCGTAAAGGACTATTATGAGCGTTCGGGTATTGCTTATGACCCCGTGACTTTAAAGATGAAATAAAAATCGGAGAATTAAAATGTCAATCAGGGATATTCAAAACGAAATTATCAGGCTAAAGAAAGAAAAAGATATTTGTATACTGGCTCACTGCTATCAGTCGCCTGAAATATTAGAGGTTGCTGATTTCACCGGAGACAGCTTTGCGCTATCCGTTTCTGCTTCAAAGGTTGAAAATAAAACCGTTATTATGTGCGGAGTTCGTTTTATGGCGGAAACCTGCAAAATTCTTTCCCCTGAAAAAACTGTTATACTTTCTAATTCCATCGCAGGATGCCCGATGGCTGAGATGATGGACAAGGAGTTAATTGAACAGGTAAAAAAGCAATATCCCGATTATACGGTTGTTGCGTATATAAATACTACAAGCGAGCTTAAGACAGTTTGTGACGTATGCGTAACTTCTTCATCGGCGCTTAAAATCTGTAGCAAACTTGAGAATGATAATATTCTGTTTATCCCCGATTGTAATCTTGGCGACTGGATTGCAAAACAGCTTCCAGAAAAGAATTTTAAGCTTTTAAACGGCGGATGTCCTACTCACGCAAGAATGACAGAAGAAACCGTTAAAAAAGCAAAAGCGCTCCATCCTGACGCTCTGCTACTCGTTCACCCCGAATGTCAGCCTGAGGTTGTTGCCCATGCAGATTATGTCGGTTCAACAACGGGAATAATGAATTTTGCTGAAAAGTCCGAAGAAAAAGAATTCATTATCGGTACTGAAAACAGCATTGTAACTCATCTTCAGATGTCCTGTCCCGGTAAAGACTTTTATCCGCTTTCCAAGGACTGTATCTGCAGTAATATGAAGGCAACGTCCTTAATCGACGTTCTTAATTGTTGTAAAGGTGTCGGCGGAGAAGAGATAAATCTTGACGAAGAAACGCGCGTTAAGGCTAAAGCGTGTATTGATAAAATGATTGAGCTTGGTTAAATTATGAAAAAGGCAATTATAGCAATGAGCGGCGGTGTTGATTCAAGCGTTGCCGCTTATTTTATGAAAAAAAACGGGTATGAGTGTATAGGCGCTACAATGAAGCTTTATGATGATGAGCTTATTGGCGAAAATGAGGATAAAACCTGCTGTTCTCTTGATGATATAGAGGATGCAAGAAACGTTGCTCGAAAGCTCGGTATTCCTTATTATGTGTTTAATTTTAAGGATGATTTCAGGGAGAAAGTAATTGAAAATTTTATTTCTACCTATGAAAATGGAGGAACACCTAATCCTTGCATTGAATGTAACCGTTATCTGAAATTTGAAAAACTTATGCAAAAGATGAAAGAGCTGAGTTATGATTACGTTGTAACGGGTCACTATGCAACCGTTGAAGAAAAGGACGGAAGGTATTACCTGAAAAAAGGTAAGGATTTAAGCAAGGACCAGAGCTACGTTTTATACTCATTAACTCAGCAGCAGCTTAGCCACACTGTGTTTCCGCTCGGAGAATTTACAAAAGACGAAATCAGGCTTATAGCTGAGAATAACGGGTTTATCAATGCCGATAAGAAAGAAAGCCAGGATATTTGTTTTGTACCCGACGGAGATTATGCAGCCTTTATCGAAAAATACAGACAAAAGAAATATCCAGATGGCGATTTTGTTGACGTTACCGGAAGAAAAATCGGAACGCATAAAGGAATTATTCGCTATACAATAGGTCAGAGAAAAGGACTCGGAATAGCACTTGGACATCCGGCATATGTAGTTGATAAAGATATTATTAATAACAAGGTTGTCTTGGGAACGGAAAATGATTTAGTTAGCGAAACTCTTGTTGCAAATAACTTTAATTGGATTTATCCTATTCCTGAAGGAAAGATTCGATGTAAGGCTAAAACAAGATATAATATGAAAGAGGTAAACTGTTTAGCATATATTACGGATGATAAAGTTGTTGTTGAGTTTGATGAGCCGATAAGAGCGGTTACAAAAGGCCAGGCAGTTGTTCTTTATGACGGTGATTATGTAATTGGTGGGGGAACAATAGGTTAACTTTGGCAAATATATTGAGTATTTTGTGTTTTTGTTAATAAAATATACACAATATTATGTGAATTATTAACAATTTGACATATAAAATAGACTAACAACTAAAAAAAGTGAATAAATTATTAATTTTATCAATTACCCCCTTGATTTTATCGGAGTAATTTGCTATATTATTTGTGTATTAGTTTGGAGGGATTACTATGAGTAAGAATTATGAAGAACCAAAGCTTATAGTACATACATATAATATATGCCAGAATATCTTTACTTCAGGTGATAAGCTTGATGATGATGTTTATGATATTACCGTAAACGCTAATAATGACAGCGTTGGAAATGATGTTTTCGGTGATTAATTTGAAATTAATGTTAAGCCGCACGCTATGTGCGGTTATTTTTTTATGCATTTTGTGAAAAAATATTTAATATTTGTTATTTTTTTGTATTTTTCTATTTATTTTATAATAATTATTTGTTATAATAAATTACAATTATGTTACTTAGGAGGTGTACTTTGAAATTATTTAAGATTTTCATATGCATACTCCTTGTTTCTCTGTTATTTACGGGGTGTACGTTTCGAATATCCTCGTCGATTGATGATTTGATTTCACCCATATCTCCGTTTGGTGACAATGCGGATGTTAAAAATGCGCTTGACAGATATGCGGCGAGCGGTTACTCGTTAAAAATGCCTAATTACGGTAAAAACATCAGTTCATATAATTTTTATGATATTGATGGAGACGGTACCGATGAAGCTGTTGCGTTTTATGAGCCGTCAGACAAGCTCGGATCAATAAACCTTGCTCTAATTAAGAAAACAGATAAAGAGTGGAAGGTTGTGTCTAATGTTGTTGGTGCCGGTAAAGATATTCATTCTCTTGATTTTGCAGAACTTAACGGTGATAAAACTAAGGAGTTAATTGTTTGCTGGGACGCTATTAGTAATTCTACGAGCCATGAGATGGACATTTACGGTTTTAATACTAAGAAGCAGGAGCTGAAGCTTCTTGACGGTGAAAAAACTGTTAATTCTTATTTTATAGCTGATATGTTTAATGACGGTAACAGTGAGCTTTTGCTTTTTCAGCTAAACACTAACAGTTCAAGTTCTCCGGTAGCGCAGCTTTATTCGTTTAATAAAAATAAGTTTTATTTACTTGGCGACACAAAACTCGATTCCCGTATTTCTTCAATCAGAAGCATTAAGCAGGAAATTATTGACGGTGAGATTCGAATTTATGCAGACGCAGTAAGTTCAGATAATTCAGTTATGGTTACCGAGCTTATTTTCTGGTCGGATGAGTATAATTCGATTGTTTCGCAGTTTTACAGCTATTCAAGCAGAACAACTTCCGAAACGGAGCGAAGCGCTCTTGTTTGTTCAATGGATATAGATAACGATAAATCGCTTGAAATTCCAATTGATTATAGTATTAAAAAGCTTCCTAAAGATATTAATGCTGTTGAGTTTATGGACTACAGGGACAGACTTTTAAAGCATAATTCTTACGCTTTGTGCGCCGAGAAGGATAAGTATATTTTTGTAGTTCCCGATGAATATATTGACAGAATAGCTGTTAAGTACGTTAAACAAACAAGGGAAATGATTATTTTTAATAAATCAAGCGATAAGGCAGTTTTATCTGTTAAACCTGTTCTTAAAGCTACTTATCAGGAAAATGATTATCCTGAATGGTTTAAAGTTCACGAGGCTTCAGGCTATTATTATTTAGCAAAATCAGGCAATGACAGTAAAATCAAATTCACTAAAGAACAAATATCAGATTATATAAATTCATTTGCATAATTTGAGAGGAGAAAAATATGAAGAAAGTACTTGTTGCAGAAGACGAAGAAAGCATCCGCGAATTTATTGTTATTAATCTTACAAGAAGCGGATATACCGTAGAACAGGCTGAAAACGGTATTGTTGCTCTCAAGAAATTCAAAGAGGATGAGAATGGCTTTGACGTTGCTATTCTTGATATAATGATGCCTGAGCTTGATGGACTTTCTGTTTGTAAAGAGCTCAGAAAAATTTCATCTGATCTCGGAATTATAATGCTTAGCGCAAAAACTCAGGAGATGGATAAGGTAACAGGTTTGCTTTTCGGAGCTGACGATTACGTTACCAAACCGTTTTCTCCAAGCGAGTTAATGGCAAGGGTAGACGCTGTTTACCGTCGTGTTGAAATGACAAGAGGTATCAGAAGAAACGAGAATTCAGGCGATAGTATTGTTCTTGATGAATTTGAGTTAAACTTAAGAAACCGTACTCTTACTAAATCCGGAGTAAACATAGAGCTTACACAGGTTGAATTCCAGATTATTGAGTATTTCTTTAAAAACCCGAATGCTGCTTTATCAAGAACAGATATTCTTAAGCAGGTATGGGGCGAAAACTATTTTGGCGATGAAAAAATTGTTGATGTTAACATCCGCCGTCTCAGAATGAAGATTGAGGATAATCCGTCAAGTCCTACAAGGCTTACAACGATTTGGGGACTTGGATATAAGTGGATAACCAATCAGCAGTAACAGTTAGGATATTTCTTTATGTTAAACACTTTTAAGGATAATATTATATCAAAACTTAAAAGAATAAATCTTGAATCCGTAAAGCAGGCGTTAACAGGATTAAAAGGATACAAGGTTGAAGGTATTACAAGGCGTTGGTTAATAAGTATTATCGGCGTTATAGCGGTAGTTTTTGTTATTGTATTCATTGTTTTTTCTGTAGGTATTAAAAACTACTATTATGATACCGCAAGAGACATTGTAAACGCAGGCGCTTCAAATAGTGCTGTTCAGTATTTCAGAAATAATCTTGATGACGGATATTCGATTGAGCGCTCAGCTTCCGATTACGTAAGTTCGTATTCCGAAAAGAACCGTACCACGTTATGGATAATTGATAATGACGGTAATATTATATTGTCATCAAGCGGCTTTGAAGTGGGAAAGCAAAATATGCCGGACTATAATGAAGCTTTTTCAGAACCTAACGGAATCGGAGAATACATCGGAAGAATTGAAAACGGCGAAAAAATTATGGCTGTTTCAAGAGCAATTACCGATAAAAGCGGCGCAAAGGTTGGCGCAATCAGGGTTATGTCCGATATTGCTCAGCTTGATAATCAGATAAGAACGCTGCAGTTAATTGTCGCGCTTGTTTTAATTATAATAATGGGAATAATTTACTTCTCAAACAGGTTTTTTATACGGTCAATTATTATTCCCGTTAAAGAGATAAATGACGCAACAAAGCGCATTGCCCAGGGAAATCTTGAGGTCAGAATTGAAAAGCAATATAATGATGAAATCGGCGATTTATCTGACAGTATCAATACAATGGCGGCAGAAATCGCAACTGCCGACAAAATGAAAAACGATTTCATTTCAACTATTTCCCATGAGCTTAGAACTCCGCTTACCTCTATAAAGGGCTGGGGAGAAACCCTGACTTACGGAAATCAGAACAATATGGATGAACTGACCCAGAAAGGTCTGCACGTTATTGTCAATGAGGCAGGACGCCTTGAAGGCTTTGTAGAAGAGCTGCTTGATTTCTCCCGTCTGCAAAGCGGAAGAATGAATTTAAGGCTTGTAAAAACAGACATTCTTGCCGAGCTTGAGGAAACTCTGTTTACTTTTACCGAGCGAGCAATAAGAGAGGGGTATAAGGTTAAGGTTAATATTCCCGAAATTGCTTCGGTTGCTATGGCTGATCCGAACAGGCTTAAACAGGTATTTATGAATATACTTGATAACGCGCTTAAGTATTCAAGACCCGGCTCAAATATTTTTGTTAAAGCTGAATTTATCAAAAAAGACGATAACGATTTTGTTAAAATAGCTATAGTTGATCAGGGCGTAGGCATTTCTGCTGAGGACTTACCTCACGTTAAAGACAAGTTCTACAAGGCAAACGTCAGCGTTAAAGGCTCAGGTATCGGGCTTGCTGTTACTAACGAAATTGTTAACCTTCATAACGGAACGCTTGATATTGACAGTATTGAAGGCAAGGGAACGCTTGTAACTATTTGCCTTCCCGTTGATGAAATATATACAGAACAGAATTAGAAAGGTAAAACAATATGCCTGAAAGAAAGCATAAAACCTCTGTAGGCGGTCAGGCGCTTATTGAGGGCGTTATGATGCAGGGGCCGAAAGGAATGGCTACTGCTGTTAGAAATATTAACAGCGGTGAAATAATTACGGAATATCATGAGTTTACGCCGCTCAGAACTAAGAATAAATTCTTCAATATTCCGATTATTCGCGGAGTTACAGCTTTTGTTGAAAGTATGATTAACGGATATAAGCTTCTTATGTATTCAGCTGAGGCTTCGGGAATGGAAGAGTTTGAGGATGAGGAGCTTTCTCCGTTTGAAAAATGGCTTAACGATAAATTCGGAGATAAGCTAATGAATTTTATTATGGGAATTGCTTCATTTTTAGGAATTGCACTTGCCTTCTTAATATTCTTTTATTTGCCAGTACTGATTTTTAAGGGCATAAATACTCTTGCAGGAGGTAACTTAACTCCGCTTCAGGGAACGTTTGAAGGCGTTATTAAAATAATTATTTTTGTCGTTTATATGCTCCTTGTATCTCAGATGAAAGATATCAAAAGAGTGTTCAAATACCACGGTGCTGAGCATAAATCAATTTGCTGCTATGAAAAAGGCTTGGACCTTACAGTTGAAAACGTTAAAAAATGCACTCGCTTTCATCCGAGATGCGGTACTTCATTTATGTTTGTAATGCTTATTCTCAGCATTTTTGTAATAACAATTCTTTCCCTCTTTATTCCTGTTGAGTTAAAGAGCAATACAGTATTATGGACCATTATAAAGCTTCCTATGGTTCCGATAATTATGGGATTAGGTTATGAGTTTATAAAATATGCCGGAACGCATGAAAATGTTTGCGTAAAAATTCTTTCTGCACCGGGATTATGGATGCAAAGAATAACAACAAAAGAGCCTGAGGATGATATTATTGAGGTCGGGATTGCTTCTCTTAAGGCTGTAATTACCGAGAATCCTGAGGATGACGCTTTAAAATAATGAATTTAAAAGAGGCTTACAGTTATTCCGTTGCTTTTCTTAACGGAAATAAAGTTGACGAAGCAGATTTTAAAGCGCTGTGTGTCGTATGTCATATTGCAGGCATAAAAAACAGCGAATATGCTTCACATATAAATGATGATATTATTATGTCGCGGCTTGCGGATATGCTGTGGCGACTGAAAGACGGTGAACCGCTTCAGTACGTAATTGGTAAGTGGGATTTTTATGAAAGCGAGTTTTATGTTGGGAAGGGAGTTTTGATTCCACGCCCTGAAACTGAAGAGCTTGTTGAAAAAGCAGTTGATATCGTTAAAGGTTTACAAAAGCCCGTTATTATTGATTTATGTGCAGGTAGCGGATGTATAGGCGTTAGTTTAGCTAAAAAATTTCCTGAAGCTACAGTATATTGCATTGAAAAAAGCGATGAAGCGTTCAGGTATTTGCTAAAAAACAGTGAAAATACCGAAAACGTTATTGCTGTAAACGCTGATATTTCAGAGTGCTTTGATGATTTTGATGTAGAAAGCGCAGATTTAGTTATATCTAATCCTCCTTATATCAAGAGCAATGAACTTGATACGCTTCAGACTGATGTTAAGGCGGAGCCAAAAATTGCGCTTGACGGCGGATGCGACGGACTTGATTTTTACAGAATTATTAACGACAAATGGTATTCATTAATTAAGAATAACGGTTATCTTCTCCTCGAAATCGGAAATGAGCAGGGGAGAGAAATTAAAGAAATCTTGTATAATTTTAGTAAAGTTGAAGTATTAAAGGATATTTACGGCAATGACAGAATTGTTGTAGCTACGGTGAGATGATAAAATGGTAACACTTATTTCGTTAATCAGACAAGGAGATATACAGCAGGCGATTATATTTATTCTTTCGGGCTGTTTTGTTGTTTTTGTATGTTCTCCTATTCATGAGCTTGCACACGGTTGGGTTGCATATAAGCTCGGTGATAACACAGCTAAAAGAGAGGGACGGCTTACCTTTAATCCTATTGCACATATTGATTTAATTGGTATGATTATGATTCTTGTGCTTGGCTTCGGTTACGCTAAGCCTGTTCCTGTTAATATGAATAACTTTAAGAACCCCAAAAGCGGTATGGCGCTTACTGCGCTCGCAGGTCCTTGTTCTAATTTGATTTTAGCTTTTATCAGTATATTTATTTATTACGCTCTCGGTAGCACTGCCGGTAGTTTAATAGACTATATTTCTTTATTCTTTATGTATTCTGCAATAATTAACGTTTCACTAGCGGCATTCAATCTTTTACCGATTCCGCCGCTTGACGGTTCTAAAATTCTTGCAGGAATCTTACCGAATAGAGTTTATTATAAGTATATGCAGTATGAGCGCTATGCTATGATTGCACTGTTTGTACTTATGCTTTCAGGATTGCTTGACGGCATTTTAAACGTTGTAGTCAGAGCGTTATTATTTGTGATTTCTATTATTCCTAATTTGATTTTCGGCTAAAGGTAATTTATGAGTGATTTAACGTATAAACTTGAGGTGTTTGAGGGTCCTATGGACTTGCTTTTACATCTTATCAGTAAGCATAAACTGAATATTAACGATATTCCTATTGTTGAGCTTGTTAATCAGTATCTTGATTACGTCAGGCAGATGGAAGAGGCGGATTTTGACGTTGCGGGCGACTTCCTTGAAATGGCAGCAAGACTTATATACATAAAAACAGTTTCTTTATTGCCCAAGCACGAAGAGGCTGAAAAGCTTAAAAAGGAACTTACAGGTGAGCTAATCGAATATCGTGATTGTAAATTGATGGCTGAAAAACTGTCTAAACAGACTGACGGCTTCGGAAGATTTGTTCGTGAGCCGCAGGGAGGCTGGGTTAATTATGATTATGAGCGTTTTCATGAAGGTGAGGAACTTCTTCAGGCTTATGTTAACGCTGCGGGTAAGGCAATGCGCAAGCTACCCCCACCGATAGACAGCTTTAAGGTTATTGTTGCTAAAAAATTTGTTAACGTAGCGTCAAAAGTAAGAACTGTTATGAGAAAGCTTTGGAGCGGTAAAAAGGTAAAGTTTACCTCACTGTTTGAAGGAGCACAGTCTAAAAGCGACTTGGTTGCTACTTTTTTGGCGGTTCTTGAGCTCGCAAAAACAAAAAGAATTACAATCGAAGGGGATATGGTAAACCCTGAGGTTCAGATGGTTAATAATGTAAATGAAGCAGAAATTTTTAATGAGGTAGACACAGTTGAGTAAAACAGATAATATTCTGTCAGCTCTTGAGGCTATGTTATTTGCGGCAGGCGATCCCGTTGGGGTTGCCAAGCTTGCGGAAGTGCTTGAGCTCGACATTGAAACGGTAACAAAAATGCTCGGTCACTTGTCGGCTACATATGACGAAAGAAACTCCGGGCTTATGCTTATTAAAATTGATAACAAATATCAGCTTTGCACAAGGGAAGCTTATAGCGACTCTGTGCGCAAGCTCCTTGAAATAAAAAAGAATGCTCCGCTTTCCAACGCAGCATTTGAAGTTCTTGCAATTGTAGCGTATAATAAAACAGTAACAAGGTCTTTTATTGAACAGGTAAGGGGCGTCGACTGTTCCGGCTCAATCGCCTCTCTTGTTCAAAAAGGACTTATAGAGGAGAAGGGAAGGCTTGACTTACCCGGTCGTCCGCTAATTTACGGAACTACCGACAGATTTTTGAGATGCTTTTCTCTTAATTCTCTTGATGA
This sequence comes from Ruminococcaceae bacterium UBA3751, assembly GCA_002371215.1. Taxonomy (GTDB): domain Bacteria; phylum Bacillota; class Clostridia; order Oscillospirales; family Acutalibacteraceae; genus Eubacterium_R. The sequence continues at coordinate 23,508 of DFGL01000072.1, forward strand.
TTTACCTGATTTACCAAAAACCGAGGAGGTTGAAAAAATATCGGGTAATGACGGTCAAACATCGTTGTTTGATGATGAAAAAGAGAATGAAAATGATAATAAAAGTGAGGAGGCTGAAGAATAGTAAATGAAAGTTTTTCTAATAATACTTGCAGTTATTGTTTTACTGATTATTCTTATTCTATGTATTTCAGCTGAATTCACAATTATTTTTGATAACGGCTGGTCAACAAAGGTTAAAGTTTTGTTTATTGAAAAGGATATTCAGCTGACAAAGCTTCTCTCATTTCTTGTAGCTCCTGAAAAGGCAGGCGCAGATGCCGCTGAAAAGAGTAAGGAAAAGAAAAAACAAAAGGATGCAGCCAAGGTTGACGAAGTAGCTTCCATAGAAGATAACGAGGCTGAAGATAATGCTGAGCAGAAAGCTGATGAAAAGACAGTCAACGAATCAGCAGAAACGCCAAAAATCAGCGAAACCGTTGAAGACGACGCTTCTGATAACGCCAAAGAAGAAACTGCAGAAATGATAAACGGCGAAGAAGAAAAGCCCAAGAAAGCTAATCCTGTTAAAAAGATTTATGATGACGAAGGCGTATTTGGAATACTGCTTCTTATTTCAAATTTACTGCAAACGGTGAATTCGGCAGTAACAACTTTAATTAAAGGTTTGCATATTTACTC
>DFGL01000025.1 GCA_002371215.1 Ruminococcaceae bacterium UBA3751
TAGAGCTAACATTCTTTATGATGGGCGCCCCTTGGAGCGCCCGTCATGAAGAAGTTCAGGTTTTTGCTTTTATTGCTTATGACAGTTGGCGCTGTATTTACACGATGAACAAGCTCCGTTGCACGCTGAGCCCTGTTCGGGCTTTACCTCTTTCGGCTTAGCCGATTCGCAACTTGCCATTTTTGCGCACTCTGAACATTTCTGACCGCAGGCGCCTATTCCTGCTTTTTTATCAAGCACCATTCTTCTTACTGCGAGGAACACAAGTAATGCAACAACAAGCAGTGCAGCTATAGTGCCTAAATTAGCTTGTATTAACTGTAACATAATAATGTCCTCCTTTAATCAGTATTTTATTACCGACATCAAGCTATGTCAATTATTTTTTGTTTTTCTTTGCAGAAACCGTAAGATGATTATCGTCGTACTTGTTCTTTCTGAATAAGAGATAACAGAAACCTGCAAGAACAGCGAGAGCGAAAATCAATCCGGCGATGTTGAGGTTGCCCGTGAATATTGAGCCAACCTGGTATACAACGAGGGAAACCGCATACGCAAGCGCGCACTGATAGCCGATAGCAAACCAGGTCCACTTTGCGGAGTTCATCTCTCTTTTGATAGCTCCGATTGCAGCAAAGCAAGGAGCGCAGAGAAGGTTGAAGAGAAGGAAGGAATATGCAGCAAGCTGTGTCATACCCTCAAAGTCAAGTACGCCGAATACGCCTACAACCTCTTCCTTTGCAACTAAGCCCATAACGGTTGCGATTGTTGCCTTGATATTTGCAAAGCCGAGAGGCGCGAATATCCATTTAACTACGTTACCTATCATACCGAGAATGCTGTCCTCAAGTTCCATATCGGGGTTGAAGCCGCCTTTTCCGAATACTGAGCCCAGCCAGATAACGATAGAGGAGATAAGGATGATTGTTCCTGCCTTCTTAATGAATGACCAGCCGCGCTCCCACATAGAGCGGAGAACTGTTCCGACTGTCGGAAGGTGATAGGAGGGAAGCTCCATAACGAACGGAGCGGGGTCGCCTGCGAACATCTTGGTTTTCTTAAGAAGAATACCCGAGCAGATGATTGCCGCAATACCGATAAAGTATGCGCTTGTTGCAACAAGCGGTGAGCCGTGGAACAGCGCCGTTGCAATCATTGAAATGATGGGGAGCTTAGCGCCGCAGGGGATAAACGTTGTTGTCATTATTGTCATACGCCTGTCGCGTTCGTTTTCAATTGTACGGGAAGCCATAATACCCGGAACGCCGCAGCCTGTACCAACGAGTACGGGGATGAAGCTCTTACCCGAAAGACCGAACTTTCTGAAAATACGGTCCATAATGAAGGCAACACGAGCCATATAGCCGCAGCTTTCAAGAAATGCAAGGCAGAGGAAAAGCACGAGCATCTGCGGCACGAAGCCGAGAACTGCGCCTACTCCGGCAACGATACCGTCAAGGATAAGCCCTGTAACAAATTCGTTAGCGCCGATTTTTTCAAGAAGATTACCGATAAGAACGGGAATACCGTCAATCCAGATGCCGAAGTTCTGAGCTTCGGGAACCTCGCCTGCGGGCTCAATTCCTTCTTCTTCATTACCCATAGCGGTATCAACGTAAGAGGAAATATCGTAGCCCTCCTCAGCGAGCGAATCGCCGTAGAAATCGTATGGCTCTTCAAAATCCGCCCAGCTTCCGTCCTCAACTGCGCCCTGAATATCCTCAGCGCCGGGAACGTCTGCCTTAACAGCCGCGTCAACTGTTGCCTTGAATTCTTCGTTTGAGAATAAATACTCGTTTGCATATTCGTCCATAGCGTCTGAATATGCGCTGCCTCCCGTGAGATTCCAGCCGTCGCCGAAAAGTCCGTCGTTAGCCCAGTCTGTAAGTCCCGTACCGAGCGCAGCGCCCGACATTGAAATTGAATATACAATAAACATAATGAGCGCAAAGATAGGTAAGCCGAGGAAACGGTTAGTAACTATCTTATCTATTTTATCGCTTGTTGAAAGCTCGCCCTTATTCGCTTTCTTATAGCAGGACTTGATGATTGAAGCTATGTAAATATATCTTTCGTTAGTAATAATTGATTCAGCGTCGTCGTCAAGCTCATTTTCCGCCGCTTCAATATCCTTTGCGATATGAGCTTTGTCCTCAGCAGAAATGTTAAGCTTTTCAAGTACCTTTTCGTCGCTTTCAAAAAGCTTTATTGCGTACCATCTCTGCTGTTCGGAAGGCATATTGTGGAGCAGATGCTCCTCAATGTGAGCGAGAGCGTGTTCAACTACTCCGCTGAAACTGTGCTGCGGAACAGTCGGCTCACCCTTTGCAGCGGTTATAGCTGCCTCAGCGGCTTCCTCAACGCCCGTGCCCTTAAGAGCGGAAATCTCAACAACGTTGCAGGAGAGCTGGCGGGAGAGCTCTGCGCAGTCAATTTTGTCGCCTCTTTTTTTAACTACGTCCATCATATTAACGGCAACGACAACGGGAATACCAAGCTCAATAATCTGAGTTGTAAGATAAAGGTTTCTCTCAAGATTTGTTCCGTCAACTATATTGATTATAACGTCAGGCTTTTCGTCAATTAGGTAGTCTCTTGCAACTACCTCCTCAATAGTATAGGGAGAAAGGGAATAGATACCCGGAAGGTCGGTTACGGTAACGTCACCGTGTTTTTTGAGTTTACCTTCCTTTTTCTCTACCGTAACGCCCGGCCAGTTACCAACATACTGGTTGGAGCCTGTGAGAGCGTTAAAAAGCGTTGTCTTACCGCTGTTCGGATTGCCGGCAAGTGCAATTTTTATACTCATATTCTCTGTCCTTTCTTAGTTAGTTATTGCTAACCTATGCTTAAAAAAAATATTCAACCTCAATAAGTTCTGCGTCACCTTTACGGATTGAGAGCTCATAGCCTCTTACGGTAACTTCAACCGGGTCGCCGAGCGGAGCTACCTTGCGCACATAGATTTCTACACCCTTAGTAATACCCATATCCATAATTCTGC
>DFGL01000068.1:0-1917 GCA_002371215.1 Ruminococcaceae bacterium UBA3751
ACTCGTCAAGCATATCCTTCTTCGGAAAAGCAATGCCATAAATTCTCTGAAGCGCCTTGTTCTTTGAATCGCCTCTCCAGTATGCCGCGTTATTGCTTATAAGCGCAAAAGCGTTGCCCTTAACGTCGCCCGTTTTAAAAATATGCGGACCCGCGCAGAGCTCTGTAAATTCACCCTGCTTATAAAAGCTGATAGCCTCGCCCTTTTCAGCATGCTCCTGAATGAGTTCAATCTTATACGGCTCATTCTTTTCCTCCATAAGCCTGATAGCCTCGTCAACGGGGAGTTCAAAGCGCTCAAGAGGTAAGTTTTCCTTAACGATTTTCTTCATCTCGGCAAGGATTTTATCAAGGTCCTCGGGAGAGAAGGTTTCCTCAACGTCAAAATCATAATAAAAACCGTTTTCAATAGCGGGGCCGATTGTAAGCTTAGCCTCGGGATAAAGGCGCTTAACAGCCTGAGCCATAATGTGAGATACTGTATGGTTATACGCCTTTCTTCCGTCCTCATCCTCAAAGGTAAGAATTTCAAGAGAAGCGTCAGCGCTGATAAGAGTTCTTAAATCCTTAACCTCGCCGTCAATTTTGCAGGCGCAGGCGTTGCGGAAAAGACCCATCGAGATATCCTTGCAGATATCGGCTGCGGTTTTCGGCTCTGAGTATTCAAGAATACTGCCGTCTTTTAGTGTGATGTTCATAAAATTTCCTCCATTGGTTGTACATACGGTTATCATTAACTCGTTTGCATAATAAAAAGCGCCCTGAAAATCAGGGCGCAGAATTTACGCGGTTCCACCTGAATTGCGCATTGATATGCGCCGCTCAAAGCCTTTAACGCAGGCGTACGGCAGAGCATTTCCTCTCTGCGCTCAGGGGCGGTAACAGTAAGCTGCGGTATGCCCTTACACCAAACGGACACTCTCTTGAACCGAATGATTACTGCCTTGTTCCCTTCAATGCTTTAAATATTGAAAATATATTATCACCGAATTAACGATTTGTCAAGACTTAATGGCGGGTAAAACGCGCGCTGCCCGAATCGTCGTCAACAATATACTTTCTCAGCGGCTTAACGGACATAAGCGCAAGAATTGCAACAACCGTTACCACAAGATTTGGAAGCATATAGGACGCATTATATACTATTGAATAGATAGCCGCGAGCGCACTGCCGCTGAAATTGGCGAGTATGCTCTTGCCGAAGCTGTTGTTCATAACGTCGGTAAAGAACCATTCAGCATAGCTTCCCCAGAGAATGAAGCCCGAGAAGAAATGAGCAAGAAGGCGGAGAAGAACAACAACGGTACCGCCAACGGTTATAGCGGCAGTATCGTTTTTAATCTTACCCTTGAACATACCCGAAAGACCGAGAACGGTAAAGGCAACGATATAATCAAGAAAAGCCATAAGAACAATATTGATTACGGATTTAGCCGCGTGCTCAGGGTCATACATACCCGCGAACGCCTGAGAGGTTGTAGCGCCTAAAATCGCCTCAATAATACTGTAAACGAAGCCTGAGAAAAGCCCCCATTTTACGCCGTACTTATAGCCTAAAATGATGATTGGTACCATACCCGCAAGGGTAATTGAGCCGCCGTACGGAAGCTCATAAACCTTAATGAAGGCGAGGATTGCCGAAAGCGCAATCAGAACGCCCGTCGTTGTTAATCTTTTTGTTTTTGAGTTCATTTTTCTTCCTCCTGATGTTAGATTTTCGCTATAAAGTCACAAAAAAACCTGCGCTTATAATAAGCACAGGTTTATAAATCTAATTATATCGTCTTCCTACGCACGCATTACCGTACAGGTTAGAAGGGTATAATCTCAGCCTTTCGGCACCCCTGACTTATTTAGCAATGATATAATATACCAAATAAGTCAATTTGTCAACAGCATTAGTTTATATTGAGGCAAA
>DFGL01000068.1:2108-3153 GCA_002371215.1 Ruminococcaceae bacterium UBA3751
ATTACAAGAGATTTAACGTCCGCAACGTTAGCGAGAATTGAGAATATCTTAAGATTATCAATAAATCTTTTAGCCTCTGCTTCTCCGCCCTTTATATCAAAGGTGAAGATTGAGCCCGCGCCGTTCGGGAAATACTTATTATAAAGCTCCTGATACTTAGGCTCAAGCGAGGGATGGTTAATCTTTTCAACAAGAGGATGGTTTTTAAGGTAATCAAGCACCTTCTTCGTGTTTTCAACGTGGCGCTCAACCCTTAGCGAAAGAGTTTCCGTTCCCTGAAGGAGAAGAAAGGCGTTGAACGGAGAGATAGCCGCGCCCGTATCGCGCAGTATTACCGCTCTGATATATGTTACAAACGCCGCTGCGCCCACCGCGTCAACAAAGGATACGCCGTGATAGCTCGGGTTGGCATCTGCAATCTGAGGGAATTTACCCGACGCTTTCCAGTCGAACTTACCGCCGTCAACTATAACGCCGCCGAGGGTAGTTCCGTGGCCGCCTATAAACTTCGTTGCGGAATGAACGACTATATCAGCGCCGTATTCAATCGGTCTGAGTAAGAACGGGGTTGTGAAGGTTGAGTCCACAACAAGCGGTATATTATGGCTATGCGCAATTTTCGCAACCGCTTCAATATCTATAATATTTGAGTTCGGGTTGCCGAGCGTTTCTATAAATATCGCCTTCGTATTATCCTTAACAGCGTTTTCAAAATTCTGCGGGTCGTCGGGGTCTACGAAGGTGGTATTAACCCCGTAAAGCGGGAAGGTGTGAGCAAGATAGTTATACGTTCCGCCGTAAATGGTTTTTGCCGATACGATATGGTCGCCCGCGCCTGCAAGCGCCTGCAGAGTGTAGGAGATAGCTGCCGCGCCGCTTGCCGTTGCAAGGGCTGCAACGCCGCCTTCAAGAGCCGCAATTCTCTCCTCAAATACGCCCTGAGTTGAATTGGTAAGTCTTCCGTAAATATTGCCCGCGTCAGTAAGATTAAAGCGAGCCTGAGCGTGGTCGCTGTTGCGAAAAACGTATGACGTGGTCTGATAGA
>DFGL01000082.1:0-7935 GCA_002371215.1 Ruminococcaceae bacterium UBA3751
TTCGGATTCGTCTCGCTCTGCTTAGGCGCCGGCTAATGAATTCGAAACGGTTTTCATTGGCTGATTCGCCCTTATATATTGTTAAAAATACTCGGAATACGAAAGTATTCCTGCGTTTTTTGCCTCATCTAAGACCAAATCAGCCTAATGAAAACTGCATAGCACTTAAAATGCAGATAATTAAGATGAAATTTGGTGGGTTGAGATTGCAGCTTGGCTGACGCCAAGCAAAACCGAAAACGCCAAAGTTCGCTTAAGTGGCGCATTTTAAGCGTTTTGGATTCATTAGTCGGCGCCTACAGCAGCTTTTCAAAGCCTTCAGTTGTATATTCTTCGCCGCGGCGCTTCTTTTCAAGCTGAACCATAAGCGCTTCAAAGCGTTTTCTTGTCATAGGATAAATAATCAGACAGATAAGCGAAACGCCTAAAATTACAGCGGGGATTATAGTTGAAATGTTTTCCATTCCGTTAATAATCTTGGGGTCTGTAACCTTAGTAAACAGGCTTTCCTTGCCCGCAACGTCGTTTGAACTGTCATAACCGTAGGCTGAAAGGAACTGGCCCGCCATAAGAATACCAAATGCTGAGCCGAATTTCTGAACAAGCTGAGGAAGAGCGGTAATTGTGCTTTCACGCCTTTCTCCGGTTTTAAATTCATTAAGCTCAACAAGGTCGTAGCCCATAGAATAAAACAAAGTCCAGAAGGTACCCGTTCCTATTCCGAGAACGGCGGGGCTGATTATACACATAATCCTGAAATCGCCAACCGTAAAATCAAGTCCTGCAAGCTTGATAACTATTTCAAGAACAAAAACTATTGATAAAAACAGAATTGTGGCAAAGCGCCTGTCCTTCTTTTCTGCTACTTTTTCTACAATGGGAACGGTTATTGCCATTGAAGCAACGAGGGAAATTATTACAAATACAATTCCCGTATCATACTTCATTCCGATACAGTCAATAACCATATAGGTGAGGTTTGACTGAATCATCGAGCTCATCGCAAGGAAGAAGAAAACGAAAAGCAAAAACCATTTTGTAGGTTTAAGTCTCAAAATATCGCCGAAAGCTGAAAAGGTGGATTTAATTGTAACCTTTTCAACCTTTTCGCCCTCTTTAAGCACCTTGGGCTGATATACGCCGTCAAGCGACTTACAGCAGATAAATCCGAGCACGATTGCAATAATGCTGATTATTGCCGCAACAACAGCATAGGCATTGCTTTCATACTTTTTGCCGAGCATAATAGCAATAGTGGGAACAAGAGCGGGAAGAATGTTACCGAGTCCTACGCAGAATGCGTTAAGCAGCGAGGAGAGGGAACGGATAGCCGTTCTTTCATCGTAATCCTCTGTAAGCTCCGCTACAACTGCGTAATACGGGATTGAATACAGAGTATAGAAAATCCAGATTCCCATTGAAATGAGCGTATAGATAATAATCTTAGCAAGCTGCGAATTCAGCCCTGCGCCTATGCTCGTCCATGCAACGACAAACGTTACAGCAAGCGGCAGAATTGAAACGCGCATTACCTTGCGCTTATCGACTCCTGGTTTATCGGTATAATTGCCGATTATCGGGTCCGTTACCGCGTCCCACGCGATAGAAATAAAAATTATAATTGCGCTGAAGCGCGGCTTTATCCCTACGATTTCATTAAGAAAGGTAAGGTAATATGTGTAAAACATATTGTAGCATAGCGATTCGGTGAAAATACCGAAGGCGTAGCCGAACTTCTTTTTTCTTGTTAATGACTGTTTCATATTTGCCCTCCCGGATTAGTCGCTTCTTATATTATAAAACTTTAATAAATAGTATTCAATACTTAATTATAAAAAAGCAGGACAAAAAGTCCTGCTTAATACGTATTATCTTCTCGGCGGCGGAAGGTCGTCATTCCTTCTGCCGCGATTTGAATTTCTTGAATTTATGTTCATCTGCTCGTCAAACTGTTCGCGCCTTCTTCTCTTTGCCTCGGAACGCTTTTTTGCCTCCTTCATACGGGAAACAAAAACGAGAATATAGATTCCCACTAAGATGATTAAAACAAGGAGAATTGCAAAAACTACCTTGCTTCCGAGAGCGTTACGAACGGTTGTATAAAGCTTAAGGAAGGTTGACAATTCAACGGTTTTTGAAGCAACGAGCTTTGTTTTTGCTATAACCTTATTGCCGTAAACTATCTCTGCGTCGCAAATCTTATCACCCTGCGAAACAGGAGCGTCAAGCTTTTCGGGAAGGTCAACGGGTTTAATCATAACCGCCGACGGGTCAAGATTAACGGGTACAAGCGTTGTAACGTCCTTTTCAGCAACAAGCTGAACGGTATCGGCGTCCTTACCGTTTTCAACGGGAAGCTCGTTTACAACGTCGTTAGCCTTGATTACGGTTGAATATTTAAGAGAGTCAAACGCCCAGTCAAACAGCGTTTTAGAATCAATAAACGAACATTTTGTATCTATTCCGTCAAGCTTCTTTATAGGGGAATCGAGAACTATTGAAAGGTAGTTATAACCGTTTTTGGAAGCCTCGGTAATAAGGCAGTAACCGGCCTCGGTTGTTGAGCCCGTTTTAATACCCTTGGCATACTCGTAATAATAAGTAATATGGTATTTATCAAGCATAAAGTTTGTATGAATAAAGGTCTGTCCGTTATATTCATACTGCTGCGTCGTTGCAATTTTTTCAAAGGTTTTGTTTTTAAGCGCCTCAATTGTAATTAACTTTAAATCCGCAGCGGTAGTATAATGGTCGGGGTCGTGAAGTCCGTCAGGATTAACGAGGTGAGTATTCGTACAGCCTACCGATTTGCACCAATCGTTCATAAGCTTAACAAAAGACGGAACGTCGCCGGCGACAACCTCTGCAAGAACCTGACAGGCGTCACAGGCGGAATGAACGAGAGTCAGGTACAAAAGCTGCTCAACGGTAAGCTGTTCTCCCGGCTTTAAGCCTGCAACCTGAGCGCCCGTACCCGAAAGTGCGTCAATCGCTCTTTTGGAAACCTTAACCGTTTTCTGAAGGTCGCTGCAATTCTTTATTGTAACCATTGCGGTTACAATTTTTGTTAATGAAGCGGGATATTTTTTTACATCCTTGTTTTTCTGTGCAATAACGGGATAGCTTTCATCGTCAAGGGATACGAGCATATACGAATCCGCATATACCTTTTCGTTAACCTGATACATTCCCTTATCATCGTTAACGTCCGCCGCAAAAGCGTTAAGCGGTAACGCGGTTACAAAGATAAGACATATTGTTATTAAAAATGAAATCAATTTTTTCATACTCTTGACACCCTGTTAATTAAAAGTTATTATTATAATAACACAAAGAAAAATAAAGTTCAATGATATTTAACAAGAAACGAGGATTTTCTTATGGTATATATTACGGGCGATACCCACGGTGATTTCAGGTTTTTTAAAAACCCGAAGCTGAAAAAACTTACTGAGGACGACACGCTGATTATCTGCGGCGATTTCGGCTTTTTGTGGAACGGAAGCGAGAAGGAAAAAAAGGTTTTAAAAGCGCTTGAAAAGAAGAAATACGTTATCTGTTTTGTTGACGGAACCCACGAAAATTTTGACATTCTGAACTCTTACCAGCCATACCGCTACAAGGGCGGCGACGCGCATAAAATCGCTTCAAATATCTATCACCTCTGCCGCGGAGAGATTTTTACAATTGATAAGAAAAATTTCTTCGTTATGGGAGGCGGCGAAAGCGAGGATATTGATATGAGAACCGAGGGCGAAACCTGGTGGAAGGAGGAAATGCCGAGCGCTGAGGAGCTTATGAGAGGCGCAAAGAACCTAAAGGAGTTCGACAACAAAATCGACTATGTTTTAACCTACGAGGCGCCCGCTATCGCCAAGGACTTCATTCGCCTTCACACAAACCGCGAAATGCATTTAACCCCTCTTAACACCTATCTCCAGGAGCTTATGAAGGCGGTTGAATATAAACACTGGTACTTCGGTTCGCTTCATATGGACCTGAATATAAGCAAAAAAATGACCGCTGTATTCAATGAAATTATAGAGCTCTAAAAAAACAAAACTGTTCTGCAAATGCAGAACAGTTTTTTGTCTATTTAATTATATATCTTAGCACTCCTCCGATAACGGGAAGAACGTAAATAAGCGTATACGCCCCTGCAACAAGAAGCATAAAAGCTCCGTACATAAACGATTTCAGCCATTCGGGCTTGTTTTTAATCCGTTTTTCAATAAGCACAAGCGCGCAGGCAATAACGAAAGAAAGCGCTATAAACGCAGTAATCAGTAAGCCTGATTTTCTGCTGTTTTTCATAACGATTTCATTACTTCCGCTCTTTACCTTAACAGCAGTAAAGTTGCCGAGCACGGCTTCGGGCTTAACGGCTTTTCCGTTTACGGTACACTCTCTGCCTGCGCTGTAAGAAAGCGGGAAAAAGGCATAGCCGTCTTTTACGGAATTCATTTTAACGGATATTGTATCGCCTTTTACGCTGTACTCTGTTTCAGGCTGTGCCTCGCACAGTGCGGCAAGCTTTGAATTATCCATCGAGAAAAAGCCCAAATCGTTAACCTTACCGTCAAGAAGTTCGTATTCAAGCTTAATACTTTCGCCGTTAAAAGCGCCGATTTCATAGGTGTTATTATTGAAGCTCGTTGGGAAGAAGGTCGTTTCCCTCACCTGCTCCTCGGCGTTTTTACGAAAAATCTGAACTTTTCCGTTAACGGTAAGCCTGCATATTCTTGTATTTTCGTTTGAAACAATCAGATATAATGTTGAATCCGGCTTGGTTTTTATTTCAGCCGTTCCGACGTTAACCGTTCCCTTCGCTCTGGGCATCTTTTTAAAGCCTCTGCTTTTTGCGTAATCATAAACGCTCATACTTTTAAAGCCGTTATCCTTTGGCTTTAACTCTTCAAAAATTGCCTTATCCCCGCTTAAAGAGGAATAAATCCGATTTTGGTATTCAAAGGTATTTGAGTTATCGCCAAAGCTTATATCGGCAAGATTACTGTCGGCAGTGAGCCCGAACGGAAGGACATATTTGTTTTTATAAACGTTTATTCCCGAATCCGTAGTTTCAATAAGTTCATATAGCTTTTCGTCAAGCTCGGCTTTTGAAACGCTGTTTGTTGTTCGCATCAGCGCCTTGGAGAATAAAGTTGCTCCGCTGTCGAGCGTTCTTGTATATTCAGTTGAATAGCCGAGATTTTTGTACGGCATAATCTGCTCTTGCGTTAAGCTGTTTACCCAGTTTGAAACGGAATGAGTCTTGGCTATATAAGAATAGTTTGTAATCAGCGAAATATCGGGATTCACAACGCGCTCAAACTCATCGTTTTCGGCAAGGACCTCCCCTACCTCGTTACAATCAGCATAGTATTTGTTATATTTTTCAGCCGTTTTTCCGCCCTCATAATTTCCGACAAAGCCAAAGGTATTAAACATAACAACGGAGAAGGAGCAAACGAGAAGAATTGCCGAAACAGCGCGCTTGTTTTCTGCTGAAAGCAGCATAAAATAGGCGATTGTAATAAGCCCGAAAAGAATTATCCCCGGGAAAAAGTATTTCGTCTGTTCCGCAGAAAATGACAGAACGTTGAAGTTATCCGTTATGGCGTAAAACCTCTTTGAATAAAGCGCAGCCAAAGCGGCAAAAACGCCGAAAAGAGCATAGGGGATAAACGCCTTTTTCTTTTCAAAAATATTTTTTATTTCAGGCTTATTTATTATTTCCGACATATAATAGCCTATAATCAGACAGGCAATAAATGCCGCAATATAACCGTTTCTGAACGGAAACATTATTCTTGAACCGCCGTGCCAGATAAGGTCCGTACCCTTACATACTGCCTGAACGGCAAGTATAAAAGCGGAAATGCCAAAAAATCCCGTAATACCTCTTAAATCCTTGTTTTTTATACATTTAATAACAAGCATTGCAAGGCAGGCAACCGCAAGCTCAAGACCTATGAAAAGCAGGATTGAAATAATAGATTTAGTATACCCGCTGAAAACTATTTTCATCAGGCTTGTATGGTTAACGGTAGCGCTTTTTCCGTTAGCACCGTAGTTTTCAAACCTTGCGCTCGTAAGCCAGCCCTTTGCGTAGTATAAAATCGGGTAGGCTGAGGCAACAAGGGACATAACTGTACCCGCGCCGAGAGAATATACGTATTCCTTCTTTTTATCCTTTTCCGGAACGAGAAAGATATACAGTCCGCCGAAAACGATAAGCGAAACCACGGCGAAAAACGCCATATAGGTATGAACCGATAAAAGATAGGTTAAAACAATAACAAACGGGAGCTTTGATTTGCCCTCGAACATCTTATACAAAGCGAGTATAAGAAGCGGATAAAGAGCAACCGCGTCAAGCCATCCGAGATTGGTATAGTATTCCAGATTGTATCCGCTGAAGGTGTAAATCAGCGAAATCAGAACCGTAAAAGGTACTGACAGCTTTTTAAACAGCTTTGAAAAAGAGAAGGAAGCCGTCAGCGATATAACGCCGAGCTTTGCTATCAGCAAAAGCGAGATTGAATTAATAATCTGATTTCTCTTTAAAAGAAGCAAAAACCAGGTCGTAGGCTGAAAAATATTACTTATGATATTTCGTTCAAGACCGCCCGCAGTAGTTAAATCATAAAACAGACTGCCGCCGTGGAACGAATCATATATATGAAAAAAATTGGGGATATAAAGCTGGTATAAATCCCCGCCGAGAATATTGCCGCTGCCAAAGGGATAAATCCCCTTAACGGCATATGTAACTAACAGCGCTGCAACCGTTATTACAACACTGACAGACATATTTATAACGTCCCGTTTTTTTATTTTCAAAGTCAACACCTCTTTTTTTATTCACATATAAGATAATACTATATTTAAAATCTTATTGCAATAAAAAAATGGAAGCGGAAATAATCCGCTTCCGATTTTTATTTAAGTATTAATAGATACCCTGCTGAAGCATTGCGTCCGCAACCTTTTCAAAGCCTGCGATATTAGCGCCTGCAACAAGGTCGTAGCCGAGACCGTAACGCTCTGCCGCTTCCATAGAGCACTTATGAATTTCAATCATAGCGTTATGGAGTCTTGTATCAACCTCTTCCGCCGTCCAGCTGAGTCTTGCGCTGTTCTGGCTCATTTCAAGACCTGATACGCAAACGCCGCCTGCGTTAACTGCCTTTGAAGGAGCAATGATAACGCCTTCGGTTTCTCTGAAGAGGTCAAAAGCGTCCTCGGTAGTAGGCATATTGGCAACCTCAATATAGTACTTTGTGCCGTTGGCGAGAATCTTATTAGCCTCATCAAGAGTTACCTCATTCTGAGTTGCGCAAGGCATAGCGATATCAACCTTTACGCCCCACGGCTTTTCGCCTGCCTGGAATTCAACGCCGAATTTATCGGCGTAATCCTGACATCTGTCTCTGCCTGACGCACGCATTTCAAGAAGATAGCCAATCTTTTCATCGGTAATAATTCCGTCGGGGTCGTAAACATATCCGTCAGGACCTGAGATAGTAACGGGCTTAGCGCCGAGCTCAGCAAGCTTTTTGCAAGCGCCCCATGCTACGTTACCGAAGCCTGAGATAGCAACTGTCTTGCCCTTGATTGTATCGTTTTCGTGCTTTAATACCTCGCAGGTATAGTAAACAGCACCGAAGCCTGTTGCCTCGGGACGGATAAGCGAACCGCCGTAGCTTCTGCCTTTACCGGTAAGCACGCCGTTTTCATAAGCGTCCTTAATTCTCTTATACTGACCGAAGAGATAGCCGATTTCTCTTCCGCCAACGCCGATATCGCCTGCAGGAACGTCAACGTCCGGGCCGATATGGCGCTGAAGTTCAGTCATAAACGCCTGACAAAAACGCATAATTTCACCCTTGCTCTTACCTCTCGGGTCAAAGTCGGAGCCGCCCTTGCCGCCGC
>DFGL01000082.1:7981-16330 GCA_002371215.1 Ruminococcaceae bacterium UBA3751
CGCCCTTGCCGCCGCCCATCGGGAGACCTGTAAGAGAGTTTTTAAATGTCTGCTCAAAGCCAAGGAAGAACATAATTGAGCCGTTTACAGTGGGATGGAAACGAAGGCCGCCCTTGTACGGACCGATAGCAGAGTTAAACTGAACACGGTAACCTCTGTTAACCTGTGTTTTACCCTCATCGTCAACCCATGCAACGCGGAAGGTAATGAACCTTTCGGGCTCAACCATACGGCCGAGGATATCCTCTTCCTCATATTCCGGATGCTCTTCAACAACCTTTTCAAGAGAGCCTAAAACCTCTTTAACGGTCTGAATAAATTCAGGCTTTTCGGGGTTTCTCTTTTCAGCTGTTTCAATGACTTTTGCAATGTACTCGTTCATAGCTAAAACACTCCTTTAAAAATATTTACTTTTAAGTGTAAACCACCGTATAATATATTAGTCTTTTCACCTGAAAATGTCAATAGTTATAAAAAACAGGCGGTAACCGTACCGCCTGCCGTTTTTTGTTTATGAAGCGAAAGCAAATTCACCGTTGTTGAAGCTTACCTTGCATTTTTCGCCTGCCTTAAGTTTATCCTCGAGAATAAGCTCCGAAAGCCTGTCCTCAATTTTGGACTGAATTTCCCTTCTGAGCGGTCTTGCACCGTAGGTTTTATCAAAGCCCGCCTCAGCAAGAGCACTGATAGCGTCATCCGAAAATTCAATATCAATATCCATTTCGTTAAGGCGTTTTCTGAGCGTTTCAAGCATACGCTTTGCAATTTCCTTAATATCTTCAATATTGAGCTGACTGAACACGATTATCTCGTCAAGTCTGTTAAGGAATTCGGGCTTGAAGGTACGCTTGAGGTCTGCCATAACAAGCTCCTCAATATTCTTTTCCTCATTGTCGTCGCCGAAACCGAGCGACTTTTTGCCGTCCGTAATCTTTGACGCGCCAACGTTCGAGGTCATAATAATAATTGAGTTTTTAAAGGATACCTTTCTGCCCTGAGAATCGGTAAGAACGCCGTCCTCAAGAATCTGAAGGAGAATATTGAAAACGTCGGGATGAGCCTTTTCAATCTCATCAAAAAGCACTACGCTGTACGGCTTTCTGCGGATTTTTTCGGTAAGCTGACCGCCCTCGTCAAATCCTACGTAGCCCGGGGGCGAGCCGATGAGCTTTGATACGGTATGCTTTTCCATATACTCGCTCATATCAAGCTTAACTATTGCATTTTCATCGCCGAACATAGCCTCGGCAAGGGTTTTACAGAGCTCCGTTTTACCAACGCCCGTAGGACCGAGGAAGATAAACGAGCCTATTGGTCTGTTCGGGTTTTTAAGCCCTACTCTGCCGCGGCGGATAGCCTTTGCAATTGAGGTTACAGCCCTGTCCTGACCGACAATTCGTTTATGGAGAATTTCCTCCATATTGAGCAGGCGCTCGCTCTCCTCCTTAGAAAGCTCTGTTACGGGAATACCCGTCCAGGAGGAAACGACAGCGGCAATCTCGTCCGTCGTTACTGACTTAACCTCGTGGGATGAGGAATTGCGCCATTTATCCTTTTCGCCGTTCAGAAGTTCCTGAAGTTTATTCTGATTATCGCGGAATTTTGCCGCATTTTCATAATCCTGCTGAGCTATTGCGCTCTGCTTTTCCTGTTCAAGACGCTTTATTTCCTCCTCCATATCCTTTAAGTTTCGGGGAAGAGTATAATTTCTCAGTCTTACTATTGAAGCCGCCTCGTCTATAAGGTCAATAGCCTTATCGGGCAGGTAACGGTCCGCAATGTATCGCGATGACATTTTAACCGCGTTTTCAATAGCCTCGTCGGTAATTTTAACCTTATGGTGAGCCTCATATCTGTCGCGAAGACCTTTGAGAATTTCAACGGTTTCCTCCTCGCTCGGCTCGCCTACCGTTACGGGCTGAAAACGTCTTTCAAGCGCTGCGTCCTTTTCAATATTCTTTCTGTATTCATCAATAGTTGTTGCGCCGATAACCTGAATTTCACCCCTTGCAAGGGAGGGCTTAAGGATATTGGCGGCGTCAGCAGCGCCCTCTGCAGCACCTGCGCCGATAATGGTATGCACCTCGTCAATAAAAAGGATTACGTCCTTTGCGTCGCGCACCTCGTCCATCGCCTTTTTAATTCGCTCCTCAAAATCGCCGCGGTACTTCGTACCGGCAACCATTGAGGTTAAATCAAGCGCAACGATTTTCTTATCCTTAAGAATTTCGGGCACCTCATCCTGAACTATCTTAAGAGCAAGTCCCTCTGCGATTGCAGTTTTGCCTACGCCGGGCTCTCCGATTAAGCAGGGGTTATTCTTGTTCCTTCGGCAGAGTATCTGAACAACTCGCTGAATCTCGTTTTCCCTGCCGATTACGGGGTCAATTTTGCCCTCCTTAGCAAGCTCTGTAAGGTTTTTGCCGAAATCGTCAAGAGTAGGCGTTTTACTTTTTGACTTGCGGTTAGTTTTATTCGTACGGCGTTCCTCCGCCTCTCCGCCCGATACGGACTGAATAACGTCCTGAAGCAGAACCTCGGCGGGAGCTCCCGTTTCGTTTAAGAATTTTACGGCGTAGCTGTCCGTTTCCTTAAGCAGAGAAATAAGAATATGCTCCGTTCCGACGAAGGAATTCATCATTCCCCTTGCAATCTGGAAGGAAAGCTCAATAATTCTTTTTGAGCGCGGAGTAAAATCCTCGGGGCTGAGCTTTGCGGGCTCACCAACGCCTATCTGGGTTTTAATAAGCTCGTCAATCTTCTCCTGAGTTACTCCGTTGTTTTCAAGTACGGCTGCCGCAACGCCGGTACCCTCTTTAATTAAACCTATTAATATATGCTCGCTGCCCACATAGTTATGGCCGTAATTCTCGGCAGCGGTAATTGCGAGGTTGAGAGCCTCGTTGGCCTTTTGTGTAAATGAATTAAATCTGTACATAGTAATTCCTCCTTATCTGCTACGGCAGAAATAAAGGATAGTTCTGCCGTTTACTCCAGACGCTCCCTTACTATCTGGGCGCGGAGCCTTTCGGTCATCTCCTTAGTCAGCTCCTCTCCCGAGGATACCGCAAGGCTTGCGTTCTGAAGCTCATAAAGCATATCGCCTATTGTTTTGTAATCAATATCAAGGTACTTTAGGCTTGCACCCAAGCGCACAACGGAAAGCGAGTCAAGAAATTCATCAAGACTGAGCTTACGCGCTGTTTTAAGTATGCCCATAGTACGGTAAATTTTATCCTCAAAATCAATATTTTCTTTGAGTTGCTCACGGGTTTTGCGCTCCTGCTGAACAATCTGGTCGCAAATTGCTGTAATATTGTCTATAGCGCTCTTTTCGCTTATTCCGAGCGAAACGTGGTTTGAAAGGATAAACATATCCCCCGAGCCGCTATCAAACATATCTCTGAGCGACAGTCCGAGCTTTCCGACCATTGCGGTTAATCGGTAAATCGCTCCGGTTTGTGCAAGCGCCGGAAGATGAAGCGCAAAGGAAACCTTAAGTCCCGTGCCGAGATTTACGGGCGAAGCAGTCAGAAAACCGAGCTTTTCCGAGAACGCAATCTTTTGGGATGAAATAAACACGTCGTCAAGCTCATCGGCTTTTTCATACGCCTTCTCAAGATTTTCTCCCGCAGCAAAGGCGTTAATTCTTATATGGTCCTCGCTGCAGAGGATAATAGATATATCCTCATTTTTTGAGAGCATAAACGAAGGCTTGTTTTCGGACAATCTATTTGAAATAAGCTGCTTCTCAGCATATGATTCAAGCTCGCTTTCGCTGAGGCTTTCCGTGTTTATTAAATCAAACTCATTAGCAAGAGGAGAGCTTTTAACGGTTGCATACAGCTTTTTTGTTATACTTTTACGGATGTCGCCGCTCATTTTTCGCGGGAAGGGCGCGTCAGCAAGGTTTCTCGCAAGGCGTACCTTTGAATACATTACAACATCCGAATTATTGCCGTTACCCTGATACCATTTACCGTTCATTGTTAATCCTCCTTGCCGAGCTCGTTGATTTTATCTCTTAATACCGCTGCGTCCTCAAAGCGCTGTTCCTGAATTGCGAGCTTTAAGTCCGCCTTGAGCTTATCAAGCTCTGAAACCGATTCTTTTTCGGTTTCGTTTTTCTCCTCGGTATAGCTTACGTTTTTGCCTATATGCTTTGCTCTGCCGTGGAGCTTTTCTATGCTCGGCTCAAGCTTTCTTTCAAATTTATCGTAGCAGTGAGCGCAGCCCACTCTGCCTGTATTAACAATGTCGTTGAAGGTTGTTCCGCAATAGGTACAGCGGTCCACCCCGGAAAGGGAGTTGAAAGCCTTTGCGCCTGCGCCGAGAAGATTTCCGAAAAGGCTGTCCATTGTAAACGGTTCAAACGAAAACTCCTCCATAACGCCGAGTTCTCTTGCGCATTCCTCACAGAGGTGCATTTCCTCTTTCCTTCCGTTGATTATTCTTTTAATATGAGTATTTGCTTCTCTTTCATTGCAATGTGTACATTTCATAGTGAATTCCTCCTTTAGGCTAATTGATATATGAAATCAGCATTTGTTTAAGCTGTCGGGCGCGGACAGAGTTAGCTTCATCGCGTTCCAGCCCGTAATAATTATTATCCTTTATAGCCGACGCCATAATTTTTACGGCTTTATCATCTATAATATTCTGATAACTTAGGTTATTTAAATTCGCCTTCGCCGTTCTTTCGTCAATGCTGTCACCGATTGAATTTATCAGAGCGAGAATGGCGTTATCCTTGCTTTGAGCCCTTGTTATCAAGATGTATCCGCCGCCGCCGCGATGGCTTTCGATTCTGTACCCCGCCTCAGGCGTAAAGCGAGAGGAGATAACGTAGTTAATCTGGCTTGGTACGCAGCCTAAGCGGTTGGCTAAATCATTACGCTGAATCTGAACGCTTGAGCTCTTATCGTCAAACATATCAAGAATCATATCCGCTATTAAATCGCTCATCTTCATTTGGTAATCACTTCTTTCCGTATGTTTTTCGGTTTAAAGTCAATTTTAACTTTGACTTTCTTTAACCTTCGAGTTTGTTATAGCACAAAGGTCAAGAAAAGTCAATACTTTTTTCAAAAAATTTTTTGACTTTTTCTGACCTTCACAAAAAGCAAATAAAAAAGCAGGGTTAACACCCTGCTTTTCCTAAAAACATTATCCTTTTTTAAGCTGTCTTTCAAGCCATGCTGCGCCAAGGTCAAGAGCAGTAAACACGCCCTTCTTTTCGCTCTTTTTGAGCACCATATCCTTTGGCGAAACCGTTGGGTCGGTGCTGATAAGCTGAACCGTAACATCATCAGCTATCTTAACCCCGTTTTCCTCCTTTTCGGATTTAACGGTAAGGCAAACAACGTACGGGTCGTTCATATCGCCGTAATATATGGTCTTTCCGCTTCTTACAAGCGGTTTACCCTTATACTCTGTAAACTTTGGCTCTTTTGTTTTCTTTTCCTCTGCCATAATGAGCCTCCTTTATCTGATTATCCTAAATAGGACTTTACCATTTCCGCAAGTAACTCGTCCCTGTCAATTCTTCTGATAAGACTTCTTGCGTTTTTGTGGGTTGTAATATAGGTAGGGTCCTCGGACAGTATATAGCCGACAATCTGGTTAACGGGATTATAACCCTTTTCCTGAAGCGCGTCAAAAACCTGAGTTAAGGTTTCCTTCATTATGTCATCATTGTCGCCGCCGATTTTAAAGGTCATAGTCTTACTTGACACAGTAAAGTCACCTCCGATATAAATATATTAATCCATTATAATTTCAATTATTCATTATAACCGCAATTCAAGTAAAAAACAATAGTTTTTACTAATTTTTTTAAAGTTTAATTAATTTTTTACATTCTTGATAAGGCGATTATATTCTGTTATAATTAAACTAACATTAAAAACGGAGAAAAATATGGAAAATAAAAACGTAATAAGCATTAACGACGCGCCGAAAGCGCTCAGGCTTTTTTTAATACTTCTGCCCGTAATAGGAATTTTTCTCATAGGGACAGAAATAAATAACGATTTTTTCTTTCTGTATAAAACGGGAGAACACATATTGAACGACGGCTTTCCGACAAAGGATTTTCTCTCGATGCACACGGGGATGGACATTGTTGTTCAGCAGTGGGCAAGCGACGTCGTTTTCTATATTATGTATTCAAAGCTCGGACTGTACGGCTTGTTCGGCTTTATATATCTATGCTATGCGGCATTTGCCGTAATTATGTTTAAGCTTTGTAAACTTATATGCGATAACGAGTTTTCGGCGGCAATCTGCGCCTTCGTTGCGGACGTTTTTTCAGCGGGAATATTTTATACAACCCGCCCGAACGCAATCAGCGATATTATCTTTGTCGCTGAGCTGTTCATCCTTGAAAAATACGTTAAAACAAAAAGCACAAAGCCGCTCGTACTCTTGCCCGTTCTTTCGCTTCTTCTTGTTAATTTTCACGCTTCAATGTGGCTTCTGTTTTTTGTGTTCGCCCTTCCCTTTGCGGCTGAGGCAATACCGGTAAAAATCGGAAAATTCCGTCAGGAGCCGTGCTGTAATTTCTTTGTGTTGCTGATTACCGGTATCGTTTGCTTTGCTGCGGGCTTCATCAATCCTTACGGCACAAAAGCAATGCTTTACGTATTTACCTCCTTTGGCTACAGCGAGATTAACAAGCTTATATACGAAATGGCACCGACGGGATTTAACAGTCCGCTCGGAATACTGTTTTACGTTATTCTTGCCATAATGGCAGTAACCGTTTTACTGACAAGAAAGAAAAATTTCAAAACGCGTTTCGTTCTTCTGTTTTTCGGAACGCTCGTTCTTGCGGTAATGAATCTAAGGTCAACCGGTCTTTTTGCCGTTGCTGCAATCCCCGCATTTTCATATTATATCAAGGATATTGATATAAAAATAACTCTGCCTGAAAAGAACCAAAAAAGTCAGAGCAAAGGAAAAATAGCTATCCTCTCCCTTCTGATAGTTGCCGTTGCCGCGGCGGGAACGGTATTGGTTTTCAACACTGACAGTAAACCCCAACAAGAAAATAATCCATACGAAACGCTTAACGAGGCTGCAGCAATCATTAAAGAAGATAAAGATGATGTTATTCTCTTTACAGGCTTCAACTACGGACAGTATATGGAATTCAAGGGATTTCACCCGTATATTGACGGAAGAGCCGAGCTGTTTTTAAAGGACAACAACCACGAGGCGGACTATCTTAAAGAATACTATAATCTTCTTTCAGGTAAGCTTGACTGCGAGGAATTTATAAATAAATACGGCTTTAACTACCTTATAGTTGATAAACAGGAAAAGCATCTCTTTAATTACCTTAAAAACGACAAGAGCTTTGAACTGATACTCGGCGACGGCAACGTTTCTCTCTTCAGAAGAAAAACGACTTGACATTGAGTCCTTCGGGCGTTATAATCTATTAAAATATTTAATTATGGCTGTGAAAAGGCGTAAGTAAGATTAACATTTTGATAAAGAGAGTACGCGGGCGCTGAAAGCGTATGACAAATGCAAATCCGAATTTCAACCTTTGAGTCCCCTGCGAGAAACTAAGCAGGGCGTAATTACTGCGTTAAAGTAACCGAGTGACAGTAGAAATACTGTAATTTGAGTGGTACCACGGATACTTTCCGCCTCAAAACGAGGCGGATTTTTTTATTAGGAGAAAAGTTATGGCTAACAAAATTCAGGAGCTGAGGGCTCAGTTTGAGCAGGAACTCAGTGAAATCAGGGAATTATCCGAGCTTGAGGGTATGCGAGTTTCATACCTCGGCAAAAAGGGCTCTGTAACAGACCTTCTCAAAGGTATGCGAGAGCTTTCAAACGAAGAAAAAAAGACCTTTGGCCAGAAGGTAAACGAGCTTAAGGGCATTGTTGCCGAAAAGATTGCGGAAAAGACAGCAGAGCTGAAAGAAGCGCAAATTCAGAGGGAAATTGAGCTTATGCCCGAATTTGACCTTTCAATCCCCGCTAACCTTGCAAGAGGCTCTTACCACCCGATTACCCTCGTTCAGCGCCAGTGCGAGCAGATTTTCAAATCAATGGGCTTTACCGTTGAGGATTACAGCGAGGTTGTTACGGACTATGAATGCTTTGAGTCCGTAAACATTCCGAAGGACCACCCTGCTCGCGATATGCAGGACACCTACTATCTTGAAAACGGTCAGCTTTTAAAGAGCCAGACCTCCGCGGCGCAAAACGCAATATTAAGAAAATACAAAAAGCCCCTCGTTGAGGACGGCGTACCTATTAAGGCTATCTTCCCCGGCCGCTGCTTCAGAAACGAGGCTACTGATAACTGCCATGAGAACACCTTCTTCCAGA
>DFGL01000088.1 GCA_002371215.1 Ruminococcaceae bacterium UBA3751
GCGGCGGCAATGAGCCTTTCCTCATTCTGCGTCGTAACAAATGCGCTGAGGCTTAATCTTTTTAAAGTACACGGTAATTCACACGATAAAAAAATAACTCCCGTTGAGCTCAATCTCAAAAGGGAGGAGATAAAGGAGAAGGAAAATATGACTAAAACTATGAAAATTGA
Organism: Ruminococcaceae bacterium UBA3751; assembly: GCA_002371215.1. Taxonomy (GTDB): domain Bacteria; phylum Bacillota; class Clostridia; order Oscillospirales; family Acutalibacteraceae; genus Eubacterium_R. Next base: position 171 of record DFGL01000088.1, read on the forward strand.
AGGTATGATGTGCTCTCACTGCGAAAAGGCTGTTAAAACCGCTCTCGAAGCGCTTGACGGCGTTGCACAAGCAGTTCCGAGCCACGAGGAAAACAAAGCCGTTTTAACTCTTACAGATGACGTTGACAACGCCCTCCTCAAGCAAACAGTTGAAGCGCTTGATTACAAGGTAATCGGTATAGAATAGAATCATTAAGCCTCCGCAGAAAATGCGGAGGCTGTACTTTTTGTGTGTGCTATGGTATAATTAATTCAACAAATCGGAATTTACGGATAAAACTGTTGAGGTGAAATCGTTTGAATAAAACACTTCCTTTTAAAACCTTCGGTACAAAAGAAAATGCAGACTATTATGACAGAGAAGGCGCTTATGTTATTCCGATAAAGGATAACAAAGTCTGTATAGTAAAAACTCCTAATGGATATTTTCTTATCGGCGGCGGTATGGATGCGGGCGAAAGTGAAACGGATTGTATTATAAGAGAATGTCTTGAAGAAACGGGATGCAACGTTATTATAAAAGAAAAGATAGCAAGTGCAGAAACGTTCTGTAAACATCCGAAAGTAAAGTTTTTTCACCCGATTCAGCACTATTATAGCGGTGAACTTTCAAACAAGATACAAGAGCCTATTGAAAGTGACCACGAATTAATTTGGGTAAACGTAAGTGAAATAAAAGGCAAAATGTTTGCACCAATGCAAGAATGGGCAATACAACTTGCGTGTAGATAAGCAAGTGGTCAGAAATAAAACAAAAGAAAGCCTTGAAACATAGTGTTTGCAAGGCTTTTTTTTTGGTACGCCGGAAGGGACTCTCTTCTCAGCTATCGAAAGCCCCACTGGGGCTTTCTCCCAATCGCGCCACATTCTGCGGCGCTCTTGGAGTTCGTTTCGAGTCCCAATTATAAGAATAACCCGCTGAACACGAATGTGTTCAACGGGTTATTGGTACGCCGGAAGGGACTCGAACCCCCGACCTACTGGTTCGTAGCCAGTCACTCTATCCAGCTGAGCTACCGGCGCGTACATTTTTAATGCTCAAATACTATAACACATTATAATTAAAAATGCAAGTGTTTTTTATCTTATTAAATCGTTTATTACTCTGCCCGCAATAATCAGCCCCGCCGTTCCGGGAACAAAGGCGGTGCTTCCGGGAACGGGTCTGCCGAGCGTTCCCTTCGTTTCCTCGGTCTGTGCGGGTGTAAGCGGTGCCTCTTTGGAGTAAACGCAAAGCAGCTTTTTTATTCCTCTCGCCTTGCACTCTTTTCTCATCACCCTTGCAAGCGGACATATTGAGGTTTCGCTTATATCTGCAATTTCAAGCATTTCGGGGTGAAGCTTGTTTCCCGTTCCCATAGAGGAAATTATCGGCGTGTTGCTCTTTTGCGCGTTTTCAGCGAGCGTCAGCTTTGCCTTAACGGTATCTACTGCGTCAACAATGTAATCGTACTCTGAAAAATCGAAGCTTTCAGCCGTTTCGGGAAGGTAAAAAACGTCCCGTTTAATTATCTTAATATCTGGGTTAATGCTTTTTATTCTCTGCTCTGCGGCATCGGTTTTTTTCATACCCACCGTGCTTTGCAGCGCTATAATCTGGCGATTGAGGTTGGTTTCGCTTATTGTATCGTTATCAACGAGCGTGAGCGTGCCTATTCCCGAGCGTGCAAGCGCCTCCGCGGCATATCCTCCTACTCCGCCCAAGCCGAAAACGGCAACGTGAGCGCATTTAAGCCTTTCCATTGCCTCTTTTCCTATAAGAATTTCCGTTCTTGAAAATATATCCATTTTAACCCTCGTTTTAGATAATTTACTGAATTATTATATCAATTGTAAAAAAGAAAAGCAATAAATAATTGACCTTTTTAAACTAAAATGGTAAAATGGGGCTGAGGTGAGTTATATGAAAAAAATAACTAAATCAGTATTATGTGTTATTCTTGCTGCAGCGCTCGTATTTTCATTAACGGGCTGCGCAAAGGTAGGCTATGTGTTTAACGGTACCGTTAAAGCAATTCAGGAGGTTAAATCGGGCGATTGGAAAAAAGCCCCCGAGGCAGAGAATGCCGACGCTGCTTCCGCAAGCACGGACGACCCTCCGGTTATAGATGAATTTGCCGCGGGAACCTTTGGCGGAGTTGAATTCAAATCCATTGAGGACGTAGTTAAATACTACTGCGCCGCATACGATAAGACCAAGGCAAAAACCGCTAAATATAAGGACGAAGAAGGCAAAATCGTTGAGATGTACGCATTTGCCGATGAAAAGGAAATTACTATTACCGATATTCTTGTTGAGGGTAAATCAAACGCAGTAATCAACAAGCTTATTCCTCAGCTTCTCGGTGCTCTTTATGTTCCTACAATCGGCGGACTTCAGCCGTGTAATGCACGCGAGCCTGAAAAGGACGTTGACGAAAAGGGCGAAAGCCTTAAGACCTGCCGCGTTAAAGCGGACGACCTTGTAACCGCTAACGTAAAGGACGGCGGCGATGGTAAAATTATTATCTCAATGCAGCCTAAAACCGTTGAAATGTCAAGGGTTGGTATGGATGCGCAGGGAAGGATGTTTACCTCTCTTAACGATATCGGCTCCGTAGTTGACGCCGTAGACGCGTTCAGCTGGGCAAGCGGTACAACCGAGGAAAACTGTAAGGTTGTTTATAAGGGCGGAACTGCCGTTGTTACTATTGATACTAAGTCGGGTGAAATTGTTGAGGCGCATTACGATATGCACGTTTACGTTAATATTATCCACGCAAGCATCGCCGTAGTACACGATAAGTCGCTTTCGGCAACAGTTGATTATAAGTGCGATTTCCCCGCGTCTAAAGAGTTTTACGATAAGTGCAACGTTCATCCGGTTGAATAAAAGCTAATAAAATGAAAGGGAGGGTTTAATACCCTCCCTTTTTTACTGTTGTGTTAATTTGTAGGGGCGGGTTTCTGCGCCCGCCCGTTAATTCCGAATTCCGAATTATTTTTTATGCCATTAATTTAACTAAAACCGCTTTCTGAGCGTGGAGCCTGTTTTCCGCTTCGTCAAATATTTCGTTTGCGTGTTCTTCAAATACTTTTGCGGTAATTTCCTCCTCGCGGTGAGCGGGCAGACAGTGAAGCACTATCGCGTCAGGCTTTGCAAGAGCCATAACTCCGTCGTTAATCTGGAAGTTTTTGAATACCTTTTCGCGCTGAGCCTGTTCATCTTCCTGACCCATTGAAGCCCAAACGTCCGTATACAGAATATCCGCGTCCTTAACGCATTCCTCAATGTTTGATGAACAGGTGAACTTTCCGTTTTCCTCAGCCCATTTCATAAGCTTTTCATCAGGCTTGTAACCGTCGGGGCAGGCGATAGCGCACTCCATACCCATTGTAATTGCGCCTGCAATAAGGCTGTTAGCCATATTGTTTCCGTCGCCTACAAAGCAGAGCTTGAGCCCGTCAAAGCTCTTTTTATATTCCCTTATAGTCATAAGGTCAGCGAGCACCTGGCAGGGATGGCAGTAATCCGTAAGCCCGTTGATTATCGGGATTGAGCCGTATTTTGCCAAATCCTCAACCTCTTTTTGCTCAAAGGTCCTTATCATTATTCCGTCAAGATAGCGGGAGAGTACCCTTGCCGTGTCCTCAACGGGCTCGCCCCTGCCTATCTGTAAATCCCTTGAGGAGAGAAACATCGCCTGGCCGCCGAGCTGATACATTCCCGTTTCAAAGCTAACGCGCGTTCTCGTTGAGCTTTTCTGGAAAATCATACCGAGCGTTTTGCCCTTTAAATGATGGTGTTCAACGCCGTTGTGGTGTTCAAATTTAAGCTGGTCCGCAAGGTTTAAAATATCAAGTATTTCCGCCTTGCTTAAGTCCTGTAGTTTTAATAAATGCTTCATTCCTCAATTGCCTCCTTAAGTATGTTTAGCCCTTCGTCAAGCTCGCCGTAGCTGATGTTCAGGGCGGGGAGAAGCCTTACCTTGTTGTTGTGTGCGGTTAAAACAAGAAGCCCCTTCTCTAAACATTTTTTGCATATATCACCGGCGTTTTTATCGGTTTCAATGCCTATCATAAGGCCCTTTCCGCTGACCGATTTAACGCCTTTTATTTTGTTTAAATATTTTCTTATATATTCGCCTTTTTCGGTTACCTCATTTAAAAGGGCGCCGTCAATTCTGCTTACAATGCTTACCGCTCCCGCAGCGGCTATCGGATTTCCTCCGAAGGTTGAGCCGTGAGTACCCGGAGTAACGCAGTCGGCAGTTTTTTCTCCGAAAAGCACAGCGCCTATCGGCAGTCCGCCGCCAAGTCCTTTAGCGGTTGAAACAATGTCGGGCTTTAATCCGAGATGCTCGTAAGCAAAGTATTTTCCCGTTCTTCCGTTGCCCGTCTGTACCTCGTCAACAACAATCAGAATATCGTTGTTTTCAGCGATTTCCTTAACTGTGTCAGCGAATTTCTGAGTAATATCAATTACTCCGCCTTCGCCCTGAATACATTCAATCATAATTGCGCAAACGTCGTCGCTTATCATATTTTTCAGCGCTTCGCTGTCGTTAGCGGGGCAGTATTTAAACCCTTCGGTAAACGGGAAAAAGGTTGTGTGAAATTCGTCCTGACCCGTTGCCGCAAGCGTTGTAATCGTTCTTCCGTGGAAGGAGTTTTCAAGGGTAATAATTGTCGCTCTGCCTTCGCCGTATTTATCAAAACTGTATTTTCTTGCGAATTTAATTGCGCCCTCGTTAGCTTCAGCGCCGCTGTTTGCAAAGAATACCTTTTTCATCCCCGTTTTTTCGCAGAGAAGTTTTGCAAGCTTTGCGCAGGGGGAGGTGTAATATAAATTACTAACGTGCTGCAGCTTATTGAGCTGATTTTCTACCGCGTTTTTCCACACTTCGTCGCTGATTCCGAAAGCCGTAACGCCAATACCCGAGCCGAAATCTACGTATTTCTTTCCGCTCTCGTCGTAAAGCGTGCTGCCGCTTCCTTTATCCAGAGCCACGTCAAACCTGCCGTATGCGTGGGCGACGAATTCGTTATCTGTCTCCTTAGTTGTCATAGTTTTCTCCCGTCAGTTTATTCTGAACATCGTTCCCATACCTTCGTCGGTAAGCATTTCCATAAGTATGGAATGGGGAACGCGTCCGTCAATAATAAAAGCCTTTTTGCAGCCCTGTCTGAGCGCCTTAGTCATGGCGTCAATCTTGGGAATCATACCGCCGCTGATAATCCCCTGAGCTATAAGCGCAGGCGTGTCGGAAATATAGACCTTATGTATCAGCGTTTCGGGGTCGTCCTTATCCCTGCAGAGCCCAACTATATCCGTCATAGAAATGAGCGCCTCAGCCTTCAGTGCGCCTGCAATTTCAGCCGCCGCAGTATCTGCGTTTATGTTGTAGCAGTTGCCGTTTTCGTCAAATCCGAGCGTTGAAATAACGGGAATCCAGCCGTTTTCAAGCGTTTCGCAAACGGCGTCCATATTGATTTCGGTTATTTCTCCTACGTAGCCGTGAATATCGTCGAGCGGCTTGCATTTAAGCATTCCGCCGTCCATTCCCGAAAGCCCGATTGCGTGACCGCCGAGGTTGCCTATCTGGCAGACTAAATCCTTGTTTACCTTGCCCGCAAGCACCATCTGTACAACGCCGACGGTCTCGCTGTCGGTAACTCTGAGCCCGTCCTCAAACTTACTTTCAATATTCATTTTGCTGAGAGTTTTGTTAATTTCGGGGCCGCCGCCGTGAACGAGAACGATTTTTATTCCTATTGTTGAAAGATAAACCAAGTCGTGCATTACAGCCGCTTTCAGCTCGTCGTTAATCATAGCGTTTCCGCCGTATTTAACAACTATTATCTTCTTTCGGTACATCTGAATGTTCGGCAGCGCTTCAGCAAGTATCTGAGCTTTTTTCTGATTGTCAATATTCATAATATCAAGTCCTGTAATCTCCGTTTATTTTAACGTAATCGTATGTGAGGTCGCAGCCCCAGGCGGTAGCCTCAGCGTCTCCGCCGTTGAGATTTATAAGAACGTAAATCTCGTCGCTCTTAAGTATTTCAGCCGCCTTTTCCTCGGAAAAGTCAACGCCGCTTCCGTTTTTGCAAACCTCAATTTTGCCGTATTCGCTTTTAAGGCATACATCAACGGCGTTAATGTCAAACTCCGCGTCAGCGTAACCGATTGCGCAGAGAACCCGTCCCCAGTTGGCGTCCTCGCCGAATATCGCCGCCTTGAAAAGAGTTGAGCATACAACGCTTTTTGCAACGGTAATCGCCGTGTCAAGGTCCTTTGCGCCTGAGCATATACATTCAATAAGCTTTGTTGCGCCTTCGCCGTCCTTCGCGAGCATTCTTGTAAGGTTAGCCATAACCTCCGTCAGCGCCGCTTTGAAAATGTTGTATTCCTCACCCTCGGCGTCTATCTCATCGTTAAAGGCAAGCCCGTTAGCCATAAGGACTACCATATCGTTAGTAGAGGTATCCCCGTCAACGGAAAGGCAGTTATATGTGATTTTTACCGTTTCGCTGAGCGCTTTTTGCAGCATTTCAGCGGATACGGCGCAGTCGGTAGTAATAAAATTCAGCGTTGTCGCCATATTCGGGTGAATCATACCCGAGCCCTTTGCCATACCGCCGAGCTTACATTTTACCCCGCCTATTTCAAATTCAACGGCGTATTCCTTCTTAACGGTGTCCGTTGTCATTATAGCGGTTGCCGCAGCGGCGTTTTTGTTGTAGCAAAGCTCTTTAACAAGCGTAGGCACGGCGCTTTCAATCGGCTCAATCGGTAAAATTTGACCGATAACGCCCGTTGATGAAACGATAACTTTCTCGCTCGGTATGTTCATTTCCTTTGCAACGAGGTCGCACATCGCCTGAGCCTTTTCAACTCCGTCTGCGTTGCAGGTGTTTGCGTTTTTGGAGTTAACAATTGCCGCAATCGCCTTGTTTCCGGACTTTTCAAGGTTAGCCTTTGTAACGAGGAGGGGAGCGCCTTTAACCTTATTCTGAGTATATACCGCCGCAGTGTTACATTCAACGTCGGAAGCAAAAAGGCATATATCGTTTTTATGCTTTTTATCAGGCGTATCGTTTGCGGGGCGTTTAATTCCGCAGTAAGTTCCGCTCGCCTTGAAGCCCGAAGCGGCGCAGATTCCGCCGTCAATGCTTTTAAAACTGTTGTATATCATTTATATTTATTCTCCTATTTTGAGACCTTTTGTTTCATCAATTCCGAGCGCAAGATTGAGGCACTGCATTGCCGCGCCGCTCGCTCCTTTGCCGAGGTTGTCAAAGCGGGTAGTAATTAAGATACGCTCGTCGTTTCCGTTAATTTCAATTTCCATATCGTCGCGCTTAGCAAAGTTGTTAGCGCCTATCATATTTCCGCTGTAACCGAGGTCGCGTACCTTGATAAGTGGCTCGCCCTCGTAGTGCTTGGCAAAGAACTGCTGCAGCTCCTCGGGAGTCATTTTCTTTTCCATCATGTCCGCAAAAATCGGGATAGAAACAACCATACCGTACCTGTAGTCACAGATGTGAGGAGCGAAGAAGGGAACTCGCTCAAGCTGCGGAATAGCCGTCATTTCCTTGAGGTGCTTGTGCTCCTGCGAAAGCGCATACTGCCGCGGCGCGTCAAGCTCCTTGTTGCGGTCAACGAATTCGTACTGCGCTATTCCGTTTTTGCCCGCACCCGTGTAACCGCTTATTGCGTAACAGGTTATCGGGTAATCTCTCGCAATAATTCCGCTGTTGACGAGGGGATAAACTATTGCGGAAAATCCGCTTGCGTAACAACCGGGGATTGCAATTCGGTTTGAGGTCTTAATCTTCTCCCTGAAGGATTTATCAAGCTCGGGGAAGCCGTAAGCCCATTCGGGCTCGGTGCGGTGTGCGGTTGAGGTGTCAATTATTTTAACCTTTTTATTTTGTATCAGCGCTACCGCTTCGCGGCTTGCCTCGTCGGGAAGGCAGAGAATAGTGACGTCCGAGGAGTTAATCATTCTCTCCCTCGCGTCGATATTCTTTCTCATATCCCTGTCTATTTTGAGCAGCTCAATATCATCGCGTGAACGGAGCCTGCTTTCAATTTTTAAACCTGTTGTGCCCTGAGAGCCGTCAATAAATACTTTTGTCATAATTATTCACCTGCTTGTATATTTATAACTAATGGTATTATAACAAAATAAATAGCTATGTCAATAGAAAATGCAAAAATAGTTATAAATATACACAAAAATGAATATCTATGCAGTGTTTTTTGTGCATATTTATATATGAGGCATAAGCGGGATATATAACCGATTAATAACGAAAAACAGTAAAAAGAGCGCAATACTATAATGTTTTACAAATTTGTAACCAATTTTTTATATACATAATCTTTACTTTATTATAAAATTATATTATTATAGATTACAGTAAATTATTGGAGGTATACTTTAATGGGTATTGCTTATAAAAGAATTCTCTTAAAGCTTTCCGGTGAGGTTCTCGCGGGAGAAGCGGGAAAGGGAATTGATAACGAAACTGTGCTTAAAATCTGTAAATCGGTTAAAAAGGTTGCCGATAAGGGCGTTGAAATCGGAATCGTAGTAGGCGGCGGCAACTTCTGGAGAGGCAGAACAAGCGAGCATATGGACAGAACGAGGGCGGACCATATCGGAATGCTTGCAACGGCTATGAACTCTCTCGCTCTCTGCGACGCGCTTGAGCAGCTCGGAGCGGACGTAAGAGTACAGACCGCTATTGAAATGCGCCAGATTGCGGAACCTTATATCCGCAACAGAGCAATCCGTCATTTTGAAAAGGGAAGAATTGTAATCTTCGGCTGCGGAACGGGCTCGCCGTTCTTCTCAACCGATACAGCTGCAGCGCTCAGAGGTGTTGAGATTAATGCCGACGCGCTCCTCAAGGCAACGAACGTTGACGGCGTTTACGATAAGGACCCGAATAAGTTTGACGATGCAGTTAAGTTTGATGAGATTTCCTTCCACGACGTTATGGTTCGCGACCTTAAGGTTATGGATTCTACCGCGTTTTCACTTTGTAAGGATAACGATATGCCCATTATCGTTTTCAATCTCAGCGACCCCGATAATATCATTGAGGTTGTTGAAGGTAAAAAAATCGGTACAACAGTAAAAAACTAAGCTAATATAAAGGAGTAAATTTATGGAACAGGTATTTGCAAAAACTAAAGAGAGAATGGAAAAATGTCTTGATTCGCTTGACCGCGATTATCAGACAGTAAGAGCGGGCAGAGCTAACCCGAAGGTGCTCAACAACGTTGTTGTTGATTATTACGGCTCGCCTACTCCGCTTAATCAGATGGCAGCCGTATCCTCCCCTGAACCGAGGCTTCTTGTTGTTCAGCCGTGGGACGCTTCAATGATTAAGGAGATTGAAAAAGCAATCAATATGTCCGATATCGGAATTAACCCTCAGAACGACGGTAAGGTTATCCGTTTAACCTTCCCTCAGCTTACCGAGGAACACAGAAAGAATCTCGTTAAGGACGTTTCAAAGCGCGGTGAGGAGGCAAAGGTTGCAATCCGTAATATACGCCGTGACTCAATGGACGATATTAAAAAGCTCAAGAAGGATAATGAAATTACCGAGGATGACCAGAAGGACGGAGAAAAAGAGCTCCAGAAAATCACCGATAGTTACATTAAACAGATTGACGATATGATTAAGGCTAAAGAGGACGAGGTTCTCTCTATCTGACAATAATACATCATCGGGGCGATTTTTAATCGCCCCTATAAATAGTTTTAGAGGAAAAAATATGGCATTATTCACTAAGAAAAAGGCCGCCCCGGAAAGACCGGAGTTTGAGGTTTTGCCAAACCATCTCGGTATAATTATGGACGGCAACGGAAGATGGGCTAAAAAACGCGGATTACCCCGCAACGCAGGGCATAAAGAGGGTGCGGAAACCTTCAGAGCTATCGCTAAGGAATGTGCTGAGCTCGGAATTAAATACGTTACCTTCTACGCCTTTTCAACAGAAAACTGGAAAAGGCCTCAGGAGGAGGTTGACGGAATAATGCGTCTGTTTAAGGAATACCTCCTTGAAGCAAAGCGCGATTTTGTCAAAGCGGGGGATAATAAGATTATCTTTATCGGCGAGCGCGACGGTATCCGTCAGGATTTGATTGACCTTATGGATGAGGCTGAGCGCGATACCGCTTCCCATAACGCAACAACTATTAACCTTGCGCTGAATTACGGCGGAAGGCAGGAGATAGTTTCGGCTGTAAACAAGCTGATTAAAGAGGGAAAAACGGAGATTACCGAGGACGATATTTCCGCTAATCTCTATACCGTTCCCGAATGCGATATGATAATTCGTCCATCGGGTGAACAGAGACTTTCAAATTTCCTTTTGTGGCAGGCGGCGTACAGTGAATTCTGGTACAGCGACGTTCTATGGCCTGATTTTACAAAAGAGGATTTGTACAGCGCATTGCGCGACTATGAAAAAAGGAACCGTCGTTTCGGCGGATAGGTGAGTTTAAAATGAAACAGAGAGTTATTACCGCTTTTGCGCTGCTTGCGCTTTTGATTGTTGTTGTATGGCAGATATATACGCCGTTTTTTACCGTTGTAATTGCGGCGTTTGCGGCAATTGCGGCTGATGAAATAATGAAATGCGCTAAAATAAGCAATAAATTCATAACAATATTCGGTACGGTTTTCGCGTTTTTTGTTCCATTCTTTATGAATGCGAGTTCTCTTGAACCGCTCGTTAAAACGGATGAGTGGTTCCTTGTAATAAACATCGTGCCGCGCGTTATCTATATTGCGGTTTTCGTTATAGCCTGCTTCCTTGCAATGCTCAAAGCGTATTCCCATACAAAGTTTGAGGACGTGGCAATAGCTATCGTTGCGAGCGTTATCGTTCCGTGGTGCTTTTCTATCCTTGTTATGCTCAGAGATATTACGGGCTATAAAACACAGTTCGGAATTTATCTCATTTTCTACGCTCTTATCAGTGCGCTCGTAACGGATATCGGCGCTCAGCTTGGCGGAATGAAATTCGGCAAAACAAAGATGTCGCCCAACATTTCGCCAAAGAAAACGATTGAGGGTGCGTGCTGCGGAATAATTCTCGGCTTTGTTGCAAACTGCGCCGCGCTCCTGCTCTATGACCGCTTTGCTCAGACTCCCGTTCCGAAGAATTATACTGCAATCCTTCTCGGTATTTCGCCGTTCGTACAGTTCCTCGGAATGATGGGCGACCTTACGGCGTCTGTTCTTAAGCGTAATTTCGGCGTAAAGGATTTCGGCAAGATTTTCCCGGGCCACGGCGGAGTTATGGACAGATTTGACAGCCTGATGTTTACCCTCGTATGTACATACGGCGTTGCAATAACACTTCTTTAAGGTGATAAAATGACAAAGAATATTTCTCTTTTAGGCTCAACGGGTTCTATCGGAACCCAGTCGCTTGACGTATGCAGAATGCACGGTTACGGCGTTAAATGCTTAACCGCGGCGTCAAGAGTTGATATAATTGAACAGCAGGTGAGGGAGTTTAAGCCCGAGCTTGTTTGTATGATGGATGAAAAGGCGGCTTTGGACCTTAAAACAAGAATTGCTGATACCTCCGCTAAGGTGGTAAGCGGAATGGAAGGTCTTATCGAGTGCGCAACCTATGACGGCGCGGATACCGTTCTCAATTCCGTTGTCGGTATGGTAGGCCTTGAGCCGACTCTTGCCGCAATTAAGGCTAAAAAAACGATTGCCCTTGCCAACAAGGAAACGCTTGTTGCGGGCGGTCATCTCGTAACGACTCTTGCAGCGGAAAACGGAGTTGATATTCTCCCCGTTGACAGCGAGCATTCCGCGATTTTTCAATCTCTTCAGGGCTCGCCGTCCGAAAAGGCTGTTAAAAAGATAATTCTCACAGCCTCAGGCGGACCGTTTTTCGGCAAAAAGCTTGCTGAACTTGAAAACGTTACCGCGGCTGACGCGCTTAAACATCCAAACTGGGATATGGGCGCAAAAATAACCATAGACAGCGCTACAATGATGAATAAAGGGCTTGAATTCATTGAGGCAAAGTGGCTCTTTGATATGCCCAACGAGGATATAGAAATTGTTATTCACCGTGAAAGCGTGCTTCACTCGGCAATAGTTTATCAGGATAATTCAATGATAGCACAGCTCGGCGTACCCGATATGAGAATTCCTATTCAGTACGCCCTCACTTATCCCGAGCGCAAGCCGAGCCCCGTTAAAGAGCTCAGCCTTGCCGATTACGGTAAGCTTACCTTCTTTGAGCCTGATTATGAAACCTTTAAGTGTATAAACGTTTGCAAAGAGGCTATTGAACTCGGCGGTCTTCATCCCGCAGCGGCAAACGGCGCTAACGAGGAAAGCGTAAAATTATTCCTCGGCGGTAAAATTAAATTTACCGATATTGCATATCTTAATTATGA
>DFGL01000010.1 GCA_002371215.1 Ruminococcaceae bacterium UBA3751
CCGTGAGGCTCTCTTTCCTTCCAGATTTCGTATTCCTTTTCGCCTGCGATATAAATTCTGTCCTCACCGGGAGCTTTTCTTGAAGCGCGGATTTTACGGATGATATCGCCCGTCTTCTTGCGGCAGATTTCTTCGCCGAGGAAGTGGTTAGTATCAATAGCAATGAAGAAGTGACCGAGGTGGTAAGGTCTGATATTGCCTTCCTCGTCCTTACCGTCAAGAGCTTTACCGTATTCACCGTCCTGAAGAACTGATGAAAGGAATTCAACGAACATAGCAAAGCCGTAGCCCTTGTATCCGCCGAGAGCCTCGCCGATACCGCCGAGGGTTGTAAGAGCAGCCGTGCCGCCGCGGATTTTCTTAAGAGCTTCGCCTGCGTCGCCTTCAACGGGAGTACCGTCAATATTGATGATAGTACCCGGGTGAACGGGCTCGTTAATTCTTGCATAGTATTCAATCTTACCGTTCTGGGTGATTGAGGTAGCGCAGTCAAAGTTAAAGTCAAACGCCTCATCAGAAGGAACGCCGAGAGTGAACGGGTTAGTACCGAACATACCCTCAGTACCTAAGGTAGGTGCAACTGAAGGACGTGCGTTTGTACCGGTCATACCGATGCAGCCCTGCTCTGTTGCCATTGATGTATAGTAACCTGCAATACCGTAGTGGCAGGAGTTACGTACAACAACCATACCCATACCGTACTTCTTAGCTTTGTCAATAGCCATCTGCATAGCCTTTGTTCCGATAACCTGGCCCATACCGTTGTGGCCGTCAACTACAGCTGTAGTTTCAGTTTCTTTGAGAATTTCAAAGTTAGTTGTGGGCGACTGGATTCCTGCCTTAATTCTGTCAAGATAGATAGGCTTAAAGCGGTTGCAGCCGTGGCTTTCAATACCTCTCTTGTCGGACTCGAGAAGTACGTCAGTACACATTTCTGCTTCGTCGCGCGGGATACCGTAGCCGACAAATGCGTCGGTTACAAAATCAGTGATTAAGTTCCAAGGACATACTACTTTTGGCATAACTTAAATCTCCTTTTTTTAATAAATAATTTTTTAGCAATCATATTATAGCATATAAAATAAATATATCAAGTTAAAAATGAGTTACGAAAATAAAAATATAAATGGTCTATTATTTTAAAAACTGTTGATTAAGTAAGAATGATGTGCTAAAATGTTTTTAAAGGATAGGATATGAGGAATTACTATGATTTTGGAAAGGCTTTTAGCCCCTTCTGACAGCGAAAAAAAGCATAAAATTACAATACTCTTAACTCAGTACGGAGACCCGTTCAGCAAATTCATTAAGCTTATGAGCCGCTGCGAATATACTCACGCCTCAATCTGCGTTGATGAGGATGAGGAAACGTTTTACAGCTTTAACCTCAAGGGCTTTGTTGAGGAGCATTGGAAAACGAGAAAGTCAAAACACCTTCTCCCCAAACGGCTTTACATACGCTTTTATGTAAGCGATGAGGTACACGAAAGGCTCAGAGCGGATATTGAACGGTTTAAGGCGAAGAAGGAAGAGCTTTCCTATTCCGCTTTTTCAACGGTACTGTGTCTTTTCCGCATACCTACTTATTTTAAGAAAAGATATTTCTGCTCGCGCTTTATAGCTGAAATTCTCAATTCAAGCGGAGCGTATAAGTTAAAGCGCAAGGCTTCGCTATATCTTCCTATCCACTTTATGAAGGAATTCAAATAATAAAAGGCTGTCAGCGACAGCCTTTTTTATTATTTTTTAACGGTTACCTTTATTTTGCTGTAAGCTCCGTTTTGGGCGTATGCATAAACGTAGCAGGTGCCTTTTTTCTTTGCCTTGATTTTACCCTTTGAATCAACCGTAGCAATCTTTTTGTCGGAGCTTTCGTATCTCACTTTTCTATGAACGTTTGCCTTTAGCTTTTTGCTCTCCTTAACAGCCTTTGCCTTAAGCTTGAAGCTCTTTCCCTTTTTAGCAAGGGTTACCTTGTTCTTCTTTGCTTTAGTCGTTACCTTTTTAAAGTTGCAGAACTTACCGCCCTTTGTTGCAATATGAACGGTGCAGGAGGTTGCAATATGCTTTCCGCTTGCGTCAAAGGCGGAAACAAGATATTTGTAGTAAGTGCCTTTTTTCAGCTTCTTCTGAGTAAAGCTGTTTGATCTTACCGTTGATATTTTTTCGTATCTGTTGGCATTTCCGCATTTATTGCCGTAAACAACGTAGGTCTTTGCGCCGCTTACCTTGTTCCAGGTGAGCGTTACTGAGTTTTTGGATACTTTTTTCTGTCTTGCAAGGAATTTTGAGAACGCAGCGCCCTTGGGGTCGTTATCGTTTTTAAGAGAGGTAACGAACTTTGTAACCTGGCTTTCGCTTGCGGCGGGAGTCAGCGATGAAATAGCGGGCTCGGGCTTTACGGCGGGAGCGGGCGATGGCGTCGGCTTCGGAGCAGGCGACGGAGTCGGAGTTGGTGAAGACTCTTTGTAGTTATAGTCTGTAACAGGTGCAGTAAATTCCTGAACGTTTGACCAAGCGCTTACGATTTCTTTGTTCGGACCCGCCTTAACGCGCACACGGATTTCAACCTTGTCGCCCTCTTTAAGCAGTGTGGGGAGTTGTCCCTGATCTCTTGTACTCAAGTCAATGGAAGTGCCGTGTAAAAAAGGATATTCCGTCCATGTGCCGCTGTTAACTCTGTACTGCGCCTGATACACAACAAGGTCTGACCTGTTTTCAGGGTTTTCATAGATATTGAAATATCTTACCGCGTCAAATATGCTCTGCGGAATCTCGTAAATATCTATGTAAAAATGGTTTTCGGGTTCCTGCGCGGTGCCCTCTGCAAGACAGCTTCCACCGATAGTAATTGCATCAAGCGAGGTCGGTCTTGTCAAATCGGTCTGCGTTGCATTTTTACCGATTGAAACAACGTCAGACCACGGAGACCTATAGGATAAAGGATTGGAATCGTTGTCCCAGATATTGTAAATATATCTGTAACGGAAGGCGTAGGTATGGTTAGCCATATCAAGATTATAGCCATCCTCGCTTGTTTTGAAAATCTTTCCCTTGAAAACGCTTGAATTGCCCGGCTCGAAGGAATACATGATAGTCTGCGATATGGTACTTTTGTCAATATCGTAAAGCTCGTAGTTACCGCCGTATTCGGGTTCAAACGGGGAGAAACTGTCTAAATCGTAGTTGAGGTCTTCCCAATCGCTGTTCGCCTGCCAGCCCGTATTGTCTACGTTACAGTCAAACTGAAAATGAACCTCGCAGTTCTGAATATTGTATTTTTCGTAGAACGCCGTGCTGTCCTTACGCGCATCGCTTACGAGGTACTGTAAATCGTCGTCAACGTCAAACCACGCGGTTAAGGTATCCCAGTGAACAGGGTCGTTTTCATATTGAATATAGGGCTTTTGGGGCTTTTGAAAGCCCATAGGAAAATAGGCGCTTATCATATCTGACGGCGTATCTGCGCTTGCCGTAAAGGGAAGCATTGTAAACGCCATAATAAGTGCGAATAATCCTGCAAAAATCTTTTTCATAAATATTCCTCCTTGTATTTAATACACAAAAAGCTCCGCAAAGGTGCGGAGCCATATTTTTTTTATCTTATCTTTCCCAGTTGCGTGAGCGTTCTACTGCGCGCTTCCAGTCTGCATATTTCTTATTTCTGACGTCGGACGGCATTGAAGGAACGAAAATCTTATCAACCTTTCTGTTCTCCTCAATCTCTGCGCAATCCTTCCAAACGCCCGTTGCAAGGCCTGCAAGGTAAGCAGCGCCGAGAGCGGTAGCCTCTCTGTTAACGGGGCGGTTAACGTTGCAGCCCGTCATATCAGCCTGCATCTGCATCATAATATTCGATACAGACGCGCCGCCGTCAACGCGGAGGTCCTTAAGTACGATGTCGCTGTCGCTCATCATTGCTTCAAGAAGGTCTGTCATCTGGTAAGTAATGCTCTCAAGAACAGCGCGGCAAACGTGGCGCTTGTTGATTGAGCGGGTAATACCAACCATAATTCCTCTTGCATACATATCCCAGTACGGAGCGCCGAGGCCCGTAAATGCGGGAACGAGGTAAAGTCCGTTTGTATCGGGAACCTCCTCTGCAAGAATATCGCATTCTCTTGCGTCTGTGATAAGCTCAAGCTCATCACGGAGCCACTTGATAACCGAGCCAGCGTTGAACGCCGAGCCCTCAAGGTCATAGATAACCTTGCCGTCAAGTCCCCATGCAATACCTGTAAGAAGATTTGATTTGCTTTCAATTCTTTCCTCGCCCGTGTTCATGAGAAGGAAACAGCCCGTACCGTATGTATTTTTAGCCTGTCCCGCTTCAAAGCAGCCCTGACCGAAGAGAGCGCCGGGCTGGTCGCCGATAGCGCCTGCGATAGGAATTCCGGTAAGTTCTTCAATTCCTGTAATGCGGTCTACGTAACCGTAAATGCAGCTTGAGGGTTTAACCTCGGGGAGCATTGACATAGGAATTCCGAGCTTTTCACAGAGGGTTTCATCCCAGCAGAGCTTTTCAATATCAAAAAGCATTGTACGGCAAGCGTTTGAATAGTCCGTAACATGAGCCTTGCCGCCCGTTAAGTTCCATATAATCCACGTATCAATAGTACCGAAAAGGAGTTCACCCTTTTCCGCTCTTTCTCTTACGCCGTCAACGTTATCAAGTATCCACTTGATTTTTGTTGCGCTGAAATATGCGTCAATAAGAAGTCCCGTTTTCTGCTTGATATAATCGCTGAGTCCTTCTTTTTTGAGCTCCTCGCAGTATTCGGCAGTTCTTCTGCACTGCCAAACGATAGCGTTGTATACGGGCTTACCCGTTTCTTTATCCCAGATAATCGTTGTTTCACGCTGGTTTGTGATGCCTATTCCCTTAATATCTCTCGGGTTAACGGAATCCTCTGTTCCTGCGGGGCGGAGAGCGCCTATCATAGCCTGAATTACCGAAAAGAGAATTTCGTTCGGGTCGTGCTCAACCCATCCGTTTTGCGGATAGTACTGTGTGAACTCATTCTGGCTTTTTGCAATACATTCTCCCTTTTTATTAAAGATGATTGCGCGTGAACTGGTTGTACCCTGGTCAAGCGCCATAACATAACTTTCTGACATTGTTTTTATTCCTTTCTGATATAAAAAATAAAGGTTAGTCTCCTAACCTTTATTGTACTATTAATACGGTTATAATTCAATTAATCAAAATTAACGAAATTTAAGCCGATATTTTGGGCATTTTGACCTAAATATGGCTTTTATTTATGTTAGAATTGACCAAAAACGCCTTAGTCAATGTTTGCGTCAATATATGAAACAACGTCGTCAACAGTTTTGAAGTTCTTTATCACCTCGTCGGGAACCTCAATTGAATACTGGTCCTCAATAGTCATTGCAAGGTCGATAGCGTCAAGCGAATCCATATCCAAATCGTCAAACAACGATGATTCTGCCTCAACCTTATCTTCGTTAATATCAAGCTGTGCAATTAATATCTCTTTTACTTCATCAAACAGCATTGTAATCACTCCTTAAAAAAATAAAATGTTGTTAACTTCATATTAATATGTTATTATCATATTATAGATTTTTACTCATTTTGTCAATACATTTATGAGGTGGAATAAAAATATGAACGGTAAACGCTTCGGTCTGCTCGGTTATCCTCTCGGTCATTCGCTGAGTCCGCTAATCCATAAAGAGGTTATGGCGCTTTGCGGCGTAGAAGGGGATTACAGCCTTTATGAGACACCGCGCGAAAGCTTTGAAAACGGTATTGAAGGCGTGATGAAGAACTTAAACGGCTTCAATGTAACCATACCGTATAAAACGGATATACTTCCTTTTATTGATAAGCTCTGCGGCGAAGCGGCGCTTATGGAAACGGTCAATACCGTAAAAAATGAAAAGGATAAGCTTTTCGGGTATAATACAGATTGTATCGGCTTTCTCCGTTCGCTTGAGGGCGCAGGAATGGAAATAGGAAAAAGCGTTCTGATTTGCGGCAGCGGCGGCGTTTCAAGAATGTTTGCTTTCGTCTGCGCAAAAAAGGGCGCCGAGGTTACTCTCGCCGTCAGACCGTCAGGGCTTGAAAAAGCCGAAAAGCTTAAGGCGGAAATTGAAAACAAGCTTGGCGCCTCTGTTTTGGTAACAACGCTTGACGGGGTTAATAAGGGCTACAGCCTTATTGTTAACGGAACGCCCGCGGGTATGTATCCCGATACTGATTCATCTCCTCTGAAAAAGGAAGCCGTTCTGCTTTCCGAGGCAGTTTTTGACGCCGTGTATAATCCTGCCGAAACAAAGCTCCTTTCTTACGCAAAGGAAGGCGGGCTGAAATACGTTAACGGGCTTCCTATGCTCGTATGGCAGGCAGCGGTGGCACAGGAGATATGGAACGGCGTTGAAGTAAGTCAGAAGAATATTCAAAGAATTACGGAACTTTGCGAAAAGGAGCTTAAAGGGTGAAAAATATAATTCTCTGCGGATTTATGGGCGCGGGAAAAACTGTAGTCGGCAAAGAGCTTTCAAAGATAATGGGCTTTAAGTTTGTTGATACGGACGATTTGATTGAAAAGGAGCAGGGCATTGCCATTAAGGCAATATTTGCCGCAAGGGGAGAGGAGTATTTCCGCTCGCTTGAAAAGGAGCTGTGCAAAAAGCTTGCGCTTACAAGCAACAGCGTTATCTCAACCGGCGGCGGAATGCTTGTTAATTCGGAAAATGCCGATGAACTCCGAAAAAGCGGAAAAATAGTTTTTCTTGACGCTTCTTTTGATACAATTCGTGAAAGAATAGGCAGTAATACAAACCGTCCGCTCTTTCAGGATATTGAAAAGGCGAGAGCGCTTTATGATGAACGTAAGGCTAAATATAACGCCGCTGCGGACTATGTCGTAAGCGGCGATATGAGCGCAAGGAAAACCGCTCTGACTATAGCGGAAATTTTTAAATAAACAGGCGTTAATAGGTAATTCAAAAGAAAAAGTTGAAAAATAAAAACTTATGTGGTATAATGTCAAAAGTTTAATACATCTTTTTAAATATTGCGCTGCTAAAACGCGGCATATTACACTGTAAACGAGGTGTTAAAACAGATGAAATCTAAAGCGGAGGCAGAACTCAGCCACGGCCTCAGCATGTTTAAAAAATACAGAAACCTTCTCGGCGAGCTCACAAGAAAAAGCATTAAACTGAAGTACAGGAACTCCTGGCTTGGAATTTTATGGAGCTTTTTCCAGCCGCTTTTAAATATGATAGTTCTCTCTGTTGTATTCGGAAGGCTTCTCGGAAGAAACGCTGCAGGCGTAATTTGCTATCCCGTATATCTTTTCTCGGGACGAATAATTTACGAGTTTTTCGTTACATCAACAAAGCAGTCTATGACAGCTTTCAGAAGAAACGCAGCTATAATTAAAAAGGTATACGTACCTAAGTATATGTACCCCTTGTCGTCTATACTCTCATCATATGTAACAACGATGATTTCTATGATTTGTTACGTAATGGTCTGGATATTCTTCAAGCTTACGGGTGTAAACGGAGGCGACGGGCTCGTATTCTCATGGCACTTCCTGTTTATGGTAGTTCCGCTGTTCATTATGCTTATATTCTCAACGGGCGTGGGTATGATACTCAGCGTGCTGTGCGTGTATTTCAGGGATATTGAGTATATCTGGGACGTTTTAATGCGCCTTCTTATGTATCTCCTTCCCATTCTTTACAGCATTCAGCGTTTCGGCCCTAAGAGCAGGCTCAGATTAGTAATCAAGATTAACCCGATTTATTCAATGATTGAGCTGTTCAGACAATGCGTTCTTACGGGCGAATGGATGAATCCGAAAATGCTTCTTTACGCTTCGGTTTCAGCAATTATTATGCTCGCTATCGGGCTTTTAATCTTCAACTGGAAGAGTGACGAAATTATATATCATCTTTAATAATAAAAACTGTCCTTGGAAGCCCCAAGGACAGTTTTTTTGTGTGCGGATATTTGCTACCGCCCGTAATTATACGTTAATTCTGTTTTCTCACTATGCCGTATTCTCCCGTATCGGGGCGGAAATAACGGCAGCTTTTGTTTTTTGAATAATCGGAGAGGAGCCTGACGTATTCGTCCTCGTCAAGCTGAAGAGAGCAGAAGCTCTCGCCGCTCTCATCGTCAAAGCTGTTAAACCAGCACTGCTCGCATAAATCAGCCATATCAGTTAACGGTTTCGTCATTGTTTGCTTTGTTGATGTTAACGTTTTCGGGGTTGAGCTTCATAATGGGAATCATAAGCCCGGGCATACCGCTCATAGAGGTTGTTGTGTGGATAACCTGGCGCAAAAACGGGAAGAGCTGTGCGAAGGATTCAGTGTGAACGAGAGCCTGATCGTCGCCGTCGTCGTAGGTGAATACCGCTTCCATTTCAACCTTGATTTCAAACGGCTGCATAGTTTCGTCCTCAACCCTGAATTCAAGCTTTCCGACGCAGCGTTTTTCAGCGTCGTAGTAATTAACGTTGTACTTAACCTGATTTTTAAGCTTTAACTGCGTTCCGTTTGCAACGGTATTTTTAAAATCAAGTCCGCTTACCTTGTAAAATTTAAGTTCTACCATAGTTTTTTACCTCACCATTCTTACGTTTTTTAATCTGATATCGTCTGTATCCTGTCTTGCCGCTTTACCTTCAAAGCGGATGAGCTCTAAATTATCAACCTCCTCGGCGTCAATCGCGTGGGAATAGTTTTCGCAAAGCTCGCCGAAGGCGGTTTTTGTTTTCATAATAGTAATATTCTTGGCGTACCTTATAAAGAACGCGGAGTTGTTCTCCTTTTCAACTCCCCAGTCAAGACAGGGGCGCAAATCGTATAGTCCGCATTGCCATTTTGAACTTTTGCCGAGCGTTATGCGGCAATTTTCAAAGGTAATATCCTCAATTAAATTGTCCTTGTTGCCGTGGATTAAAACGCCGTTTTCGCTCTTTGCCGTTACGTTTAAAAAGCGTATGTTTTTAATCTTTCCGCTCTTTGTTTTTTCATCGCGGTTAAAGGTTGTAATAACAATCGGCTCAGCGGTGCCCCACCAATCGGGACAAAAGCGCCGCGTTTCAATCATAATATTTGAATAGCTTACGTTTTCAACGTTGCCGCCGTCGCGTATCTGGATTGAAAGGCCGCGGTTTGAACGGCTTATAATACAGTCGGAAACGATTATATTTCTGAAATCGCCAACGCCCTCAGTACCTATTTTGATTGCCGCGGAGGTTGAAATCAGCGTGCAGCCCTGAATAATTACGTTTTCGCAGGCGCCGTATTCGCTGTTTCCCTTTGTTGTTTTAAGGCAAATGCAGTCGTCGGCGCATTCAATGTGGCAGCCGAGAATTCTTACGTTAGTGCAGTGGTCAGGGTCAATTCCGTCAGAATTAGCAACGTCAAGGTCGTTGATAATGCGTATTCTGTCAATAAGAACGTCGTCGCAGCCGGCGGGATGAAGCGTCCAGAACGGAGCGTCTGTTATAGTTATATCCTTAAAGCTGATATGATTGCTCTTTTCAAAGTAAATTACCGTCGGACGGGGATAAAAATCTCCCGTAACGTAGTATCTGTCCTTACGCTGCAAAAATGCGTGGCCGTTGGCGTCGATAACCCCTTCGCCGCTGATTGAACAGTTATCCGCTTCAAAAGCGTAGATAAAAACGAAGCTCGGTTTTCCCGTTACGGGATTGCCGATAAGCGCTGTTTCGGGTGTGTTAATCAGCTTATTCGGGCGGATGTAGCCGTTGATATTTGAGGTCGCTTTAAGCCTCGCGCCCTTTTGAATATGCAGGTTTACGTTAGCTCTCAGACGTATCGAATCGCTGTAAAAAACTCTTCCGCTTTGAAGAAGAACGGTTCCTCCTCCGTTCTTTGCGCAGTCGTCAATAGCGTGCTGAATAGCAAAGGCGTCGTTTGTAATTCCGTCGCCCTTTGCGCCGTACTGCATAACGTTATATTCCTTCATAAAATCACCTCGGTTTCAGGCTAATATTAATATAACATAAAAATTTGCTATTTACAATATTTTTAAAATAGGATATTATTAATACATAACTTAAGAGGTGACTTCTTTTGAAAGAAAACGTTAAAAGAATTGAACTGCTTGACGAACTGCGCGGCTTTGCAATAGCGGCTATGATAATTCACCATACTTTTCTTGATATAGGCGATGTGCTCGGCTATGAATGGGGGTATACCGTTTTTGATAAGCTCTGCGCGCTCCAGCCCGTTTTCTGGGGAATATTCATAATAGTTTCGGGTATATGCTCGCGGCTTTCGCGAAGCTGTATAAAACGCGGCTTTATTGTGTTGGCTGCAGGTCTGGTTGTAACGCTTGTTACTGCCGTTATTATGCCGCTTTTCGGTATGACGGGAGCGGAGATATATTTCGGTATTCTCCACTGTCTCGGCTGCTGTATGATAATAACGGGGCTTTTAATGCCGCTGATTAAAAAGACGAATACGCTTTTGGGACTTGTTGTTACAGCATCGCTTTTTGCACTTACTTATACGGTCAGCTCCGGCTCGCTGCTTTTCGGGTTCGTTAAGCTTCCCGCTTCGCTTTATACAACAAATATTACTGCGCCGCTCGGCTTCTTTTCAAGCACATTTCATAGCGCGGATTACTTTGCGCTCTTGCCGTGGCTGTTTATGTTTTTATTCGGGGCGTTTATCGGTAAATACGCTTCTGACGGGGCATTCCCCGAATTCACTTATAAAAAACACGGTAAAATTTTTGCCTTTATGGGAAGGTACAGCCTTTGGTTCTACCTCGCTCATCAGGTAGTTATTTACGCCGTACTGTACGCGGTTTACTTTATCTTTTTGAAAAACGGGAGTAATTGATGGAACAGCGGGATAAAAAAGGTCACAGGCAGAGAATGCGCAGCCGTTATATAAAATCAGGGTTCAGCGGAATGACTCTTCGAGACATTGCCGAGCTTTTGCTGTTTTACCCGATAAGCAGAAGGGATACCCAGCCGATTGCAGAAGATATTCAAAAGCGTTTTAAAAGCCTTGAGGCATTTCTCACAGCGGATAAGGAAGAGCTTTTAAGTATTGACGGAATGGGCGAAAGCGCCGCTGAATTTATTGATTTTTTCAACGAAGTGTGTGAAAAATGCATTGAGAGTAAGGACGAAGCTTATACTGAAGAAACAATGCCCGAGTTACTTGTGCTTAAAAAAACGGCGTACGAATACTATTGTGAAAACTCTGAGCCGAGGCTTGACGTACTATTCCTTGATAATGAACTGAATTATATTTCGGCTGAGGCGATTTGTCAAAACTTCAGCGGGGATTACGGTTCAATAAATACGGATTCGCTGAGGCAGCTTATGAAAAAAAGCGCAAGCTATATAGTTTTGCTGGAATATCGCAGCGACGGCGGATATTATCCCAATGAAGAGGGAATTGCTTTTGTTAAGCTCCTTGCCAATATCTGTAAAAGCACAAACGTCACTCTGTACGACTATATTCTCGTTAACAGCGAGGGCACGTTTTCAATTTATGCGGATTACAGATTTTCCGACGTTCTTGATTTGCGCCGATAAATAAATAACTTGACAAAATATATATATTAATAGTAAAATATATACTGTTGAGGGAGTAGCAAGCGGAATACCGCAGCAAGTCGTCATCACGGCAGCAATGCCCGGCAAGCTTTAATATGCGAGACTCAATTTATACCCCTTCGGTGTACGTTGAGTTTTTATAGATTATCAGCCAAGTACACTGAGTGCTTGGCTTTTTTGGAGGAAAATATATGGATAGCTTTATAAACTATATCAACAGCGCTCTTCCCGACCAAAAGGGAGACAGCATTCTCTATAAGTACAAAAGAAAAGTACTTGAGGAGATGACTCAGCGCGCTAACGAGGTGACGTCGCGCGGAATAAATAACCGTCAGGTTGTTGATGACCTTATTATCAGCGAATATGCCAATTTGAAAGAGGATTATAAGGAATATTATAAAAAGGAAAAAGCGGCGCAGAATTCAAAGCGCAACCTTATATATAACATTATAGGTTCGGGAATTTACCTTCTTCTCATTCTCGTTGTATATTTCGGCGTCAGCTTTGCAACCCACGCATGGAATATGACATGGGCGATTATTGCAGACGGCGTTCTTATCTGGGTTGTTTATCTTCTTATGCTCGGCGTGAAAAAGTTTACTTCAATGAAAAGAATATTCCATATCTTTGCAAGAATGTTTCTTGCGGGAGCGGTAATAACGTGGATGACCGCTGTATTTCTTCTTATTGTTGCGGTTACGGATATTCCGCACAGCTGGCTTATAGTCATCTTCGGTCTTATTACGATGTTTATATGCGACGGGCTTTACGCAACCCTTGCAAAGCACCGCCTTGCAATATTAAACTGGCTTATATATATACCCGTGATTGCGGTATTTACCTTTATAATTATCGGCGTTCTCGGTTTTCTTCCGTGGGGAATTGCCTGGATTATTATTCCTGTTTCGCTGATTTTGGATTTGGTAATAATTCTTCTTGCAATTGGCAAAAACAAGCTTGATAAGATGGAGGTGGCTGATACATGGAACGAAAACTAAACGCAGAATTATGGGATAAGATGCACTATCTTTTCCGCGATTTTAACGACAGAATGGTTCATGTTGAGCTGCACTACGATTTTGAAATCAATATTGAAGCGCTGAAAACCGTTCTTATCTGCTTTTTTGAAAAGGCTCCCGTTCTCCATTCTTCCTTTACGGATAACAGAATTCATCCGTACTGGACGGTTAAGGACTACCATATTGACGAAGTCCTTACCGTTAAGAACGTAAGCGAGGAGGAACTGTCTGACGAGATTAATAACTTCCTCGTTCAGTACATACCGCCCGAGGCGGATATTCAGATGCACGTTGCAGTTTTTAACCATTCGGGGAAATCGACTCTCTGCCTTGTTGAAAATCATATGTGTATGGACGGCGGCGACCTCAAGTATTTTATGAACGCCCTTTGCAAAAACTATAACGAGTTTGTTGAAAAGGGAATAAGCCCCGTTGATTTAAGAACGGGAACGCGTTCTTACGAGGCTGTTTACGAGGATTTCTCAGTTACTGAGCGCAAAATGGCAAAGGGACTTTATAAGAATATCAATACAAAGGACGACCACGCCTTTCCGCTCACACCCGATAATATTCGGGACCGCTCGTTCATCGCCCGCCGTAAGCTCTCCGCCCAGAAGTTCGACGAGATAAGAGCAGCGGGAAAAAAGCACGGCGCAACAATTAATGATATGCTTCTTGCAGCGTATTTTGACGCGCTTTATAAGCTCGCTATGTTCAACCCTGAGGACAGCGTTTCAATCTCCTGCGCTATTGACCTTCGCCGTCATATGAAGGACGATGAGGGACAGGGCGTAACTAACCAGACCGCGTGGATGCAGTGTAAGGTTCCGCGCAGAGGTAACGATATTTTTGAAACGCTTGACTATGTTGTGCGTTCCTCAAATCAGTTCAAACAGGATAGGTTTATGGGTCTTCACGGACTCCCGCTCCTTTCCCTGGGCTATAAAATTATGCCGCTTGCAGCAAGCGAGGAAATCATCAAGGTCGGCTATGCTAACCCGCTGCTTGCTATGAGCAATATCGGTATTCTTGACGTTCAGAAGCTCTCGCTTGAGGGTCATGAGCCTACAGACGGATTTATGAGCGGAGCGGTTAAGTATAAGCCGTACGTTCTTCTTTCCGCAACCTCAATGAGAAAAGAACTTACCCTTTCAATGTGCGTAAGGGGTAACGATGAGGATAAAAGAATTGTTGAGCATTTCTTTGATTTACTTGAGGAAAGCATTGATCTTCTTATATCATAATTAAAAGGGCTGTTTTAACAGCCCTTATATTAATTCGCTTATTATTGTATTTGAAACGAGCATACCTTCGGGAGTCAGGAATACTCTGGCTTCGTTTTCTCCCATTAACCCCATTTTTATAAACTGCTCGTACGGCTTTTTCAAAAGAGATTTGTCTATGCCTTCATTCAGGCGGAGGGATAGCATTATCCTCTCCTCATCACTCCCGCCGTCACCGTCGGGGATTAAATTGAAATCAACGTCATAGTAAAAGCGCTTGCCGTTCCAAAACGAGTGGGCGCTTTTTCCTATTCCGAGATATGGTACGAGCCTCCAGTATTTGAGGTTGTGCCTGCTCTCATAGCCGTCCTTTGCAAAATTGCTTATTTCGTACTGTTTAAAGCCGAGCTCGCCGAGGGACTTAACGGTTTTAAGATACAGTTCCGTGACAACGTTCTCATCGGGCAGGGAGAGCCTGTCCTTCATCTCGTAAAACCTGGTGCCCTCCTCAATTTTCAGCATATAAGCGGATATGTGCTGTACCTTCATTTTATCAATGAAATCAAGGCTTTCCGTGAGCGATTCTTCGGTCTGATTCGGTATACCGAGCATTAAATCAAGGCTTACGTTTTCAATTCCTGCGTTTTTTGCGGCGTTTACTGCTCTTTCAACCTCCGCTCTGCCTGCGCTTCGTCCGAGGGCAAAGCGCTCCTTGTCAACGGCGCTCTGCATACCGAGGCTTATTCTGTTAATTCCGTAGCTTGCATACTTTTCAAAGGTTTCCCCGAGCTCCTTTTTCGGATTACACTCAACAGTTATTTCGCTGTTTTCGTCAATAATAAACTGCTCTTTTGAAGCGTTTAAAATTTCGCCGATAAGCTCAGGAGGGATTGCGCTCGGCGTACCCCCGCCGAAATATACGGTATCAAATTCGCCGCTGTACTTTTTAATTTCCTCTATAACGCGCTTAACGTAATTTCTGCTTTCGCTCTCACAGTATTTAACGCTGTAAAAATCGCAGTACGGACATTTGTTGAAACAAAAAGGGATGTGAAAATACAAACCGCTTTTTTCGTTCATATTCTCACATCCTTCGTTTTTATTTTTTTGCTCTGCTTTCAGCCTTGAGCCTTAATTCTTTATTAAGTATTGTTTTTCTGAGCCTGATGTTTTTCGGCGTTACCTCAAGCAGCTCGTCGTCCGCGAGAAATTCCATACTCTGCTCAAGAGAGAGAACTGTGTGCGGTACAAGCTTCAGCGCCTCGTCAGAACCGCTCGCACGCGTGTTTGTAACGTGCTTTTTCTTGCATACGTTGCATACTATGTCCTCGTCCTTAGCACATTCGCCTACAATCATACCCTCGTAAACATCAACGCCGGGGCCTACGAACAATCTGCCTCTGTCCTGAGTGTTCCAGAGTCCGTAGCCCGTTGTAGTTCCCGTTTCATGGGCAACTATTGAGCCGCGGCTTCTTGTTTCAATATCGCCCTTATACGGCTCGTAGCCGTAGAAAAGCTGGTTCATTATGCCGTTGCCGTTGGTATCGGTTAAAAACTCGCTTCTGTAGCCTATAAGTCCGCGGGAGGGAATTTTAATTTCAAGGTGAGTCATCCCCGTCGTTCGGGTGTCCATTTTTTCAACCTCGCCCTTACGGGAACATAACTTCTGCATAACCGTACCGACGTATTCCTCAGGCACCTCAATTATAGCTGTTTCAACGGGTTCAAGCGTCTGTCCCGTCTTTTCGTCCTTTTTGTAAATAACCGTCGGGCGGGAAACCGCGAATTCGTAGTCCTCGCGGCGCATCGTTTCAATAAGGATTGAAAGGTGAAGCTCGCCCCTTCCCGAAACCTTAAAGGTATCCATACTGTCCGTTTCCTCAACACGCATTGAAACGTTGGTTTCAACCTCCTTGAACAGTCTGTCGCGGAGGTTTCTGGAGGTAACGTATTTGCCCTCTCTGCCCGCAAAGGGGGAGTTGTTAACTATAAAGTTCATTGAGATAGTAGGCTCGTCTATTTTAACGAACGGCAGCGCCTCAATATGCTCCGGGTCGCAAGCGGTTTCGCCTATATTCAAATCCGGAACGCCGGAGACGCAGATAAGGTCGCCGAAGCTTGCCTCGTCGCAGGGAACTCTCTTCAGCCCCTCAAATTGATAGAGCTGGGAAAACTTAACGTTTTCCTCGCTTCCGTCCTGCTTGCAGAGAACGTAGGGAGTATTAACCTTGATAGTTCCGCGTTCAACCCTGCCTACTCCGATTCTGCCAACGTAATCATCGTATTCAAGCGATGAAAAGAGAATTTGCGCGGGACCTTCCATATCGCCCTCGGGTGAGGGAATGTTTTCAAGAATAGCGTCAAGAAGGGGTCTCATATCTCCGCTTCTCACGTCGGGGTCAAGAGAGGAGTAGCCGCCTCTTGCTGATGCGTAAACAACGGGAAAATCAATTTGGTCGTCGTCTGCGCCGAGTTCAATGAAAAGGTCGAGCACTTCGTCTACTACTTCCTCGGGGCGCGCGCCGTCGCGGTCTACCTTGTTAACTACGACGAGGGGAGTTTTCTTTAAGCCGAGCGCCTTTTTAAGAACGAAGCGCGTTTGCGGCATACAGCCCTCGAATGCGTCAACAAGAAGGAGAACGCCGTCAACCATAGTTAAAATACGCTCAACCTCTCCGCCGAAATCAGCGTGTCCCGGGGTGTCGACAATGTTTATTTTTGTGTCCTTATAGTGAATTGAGGTGTTTTTTGATAGAATGGTAATTCCTCTCTCTCTTTCAAGGTCGTTAGAGTCCATAACCCTTTCTTCAACCACCTCGTTATCGCGGAAAATTCCGCTTTGATGCAGCATTTCGTCAACCAGAGTAGTTTTACCGTGGTCAACGTGCGCAATTATTGCAATGTTTTTAATATCTTTTCTCTGTGCCATATTACTTCTTCTTATTAAAACTGTCTCTGAGGGCTACTGTTCTGTTAAACACGAGTTTTTCGTCCGTGCTGTCGGTATCGGTACAGAAATAGCCCGTTCTCATAAACTGGTATCTGTCGCCCGCCTTTGTGTCTTTAAGCGACTTTTCAATATATGCTTTAACTGTAACGAGTGAATCGGGGTTGAGATTGTCCTCAAACGAGCTTACGCCCTCCTCATCGCTTGGATTAGGTACGTTAAAGAGTCTGTCGTAAAGCCTTACCTCAGCCTCGCCGCAGTCCTTTGAATATACCCAGTGGATTGTTCCGCGAACCTTGCGTCCGTCGGGAGCGTCGCCGCCGAAGGTCTCGGGGTCGTACGTGCAGTGAACAGCGCATACCTCGCCGTTTTCATCAAGGTCATATCCCGTGCAGGTTACAAAGTAAGCCTTGTAGAGCCTTACCTCGTTACCGATATAAAGGCGGCGGTACTTTTTAATCGGCTCAATCATAAAGTCGTTTCGCTCAATGTAAAGTTCTTTTCCGAAGGGGATAGTTCTCTTTCCGAGCTCGGGATGGTCGGGATGATAATCCGCCTCAATCTCCTCAACCTTATCTTCGGGGTAGTTATCAATAATGAGCTTAATCGGGTCTAAAACCGCCATAGCGCGCGGAGCGTTCTGATTGAGCGAATCGCGTACACAGCTTTCAAGCAGGGCAAAATCTATAACGCTGTACGCCTTAGAAACGCCGATTTTTTCGCAGAAATCACGGATTGCCTCTGCAGGATAGCCGCGCCTTCTCATTCCGCTTATTGTTGCCATTCTCGGGTCGTTCCAACCGTCAACTATACCGTCCTGAACGAGCTTTAAGCACTTTCTCTTTGAGGTAAGCGTGTAGTTTAAGTTCATTCTCGCAAATTCAATCTGCCTCGGCTTTTCTCCCTCAATAAGCTCGTCAACAAACCAGTTGTAAAGCGGTCTGTGGTTTTCAAATTCAAGGGAGCAGAGCGAATGGGTTACCTTTTCGCAAGCGTCAGAGAGCGGATGAGCAAAATCGTACATAGGATAAACGCACCATTTGTTGCCCGTTCTGTGATGCTCGGCGTACATAATGCGGTAAATAATCGGGTCGCGCATATTGAGGTTTGGCGAGGCCATATCAATCTTTGCGCGCAGCACCTTGCTTCCCGCCTCGAATTCGCCGTTTGTCATTCTTTCAAAGAGGTCAAGGCTTTCCTCAATCGGTCTGTCGCGGTAGGGGGAATTTTTACCCGGCTCAGTAAGAGTACCGCGGTATTCCCTCATCTGCTCGGGTGTGAGCTCGCAAACGTAGGCTTTACCCTTTTTGATGAGTTTTATCGCGCATTCATAAAGGAAGTCAAAGTAGTCCGAAGCATAGTAAACGTTATCGTAATCAAAGCCGAGCCACTTAATATCCTCCTCGATAGCCTCAACGTATTCCGTATCCTCTTTTGTAGGGTTAGTATCGTCAAGACGGAGGTTACAAATTCCGTTATATTTGTTTTTAACGCCGAAATTAATGCATATAGCCTTTGCGTGGCCAATATGAAGATAGCCGTTAGGCTCGGGCGGAAAACGGGTCTGTACTCTTGAGTAAACGCCGTTTTCAAGGTCCTCGTCAATAAAATCGTGAATAAAGTTGGAGGTTATTTCTTCGTTCTTTAATTCATCAAGTGCCATTATGCTTTCTCCTTGTAGTAATCAAGTGCGGCGTTAAGCCTTTGTTTAACTGTTTCTTCGCCTAAAAGGGCGGTTATCGCATATAGGTCGGGAGTGTTTGTTCTGCCTGTAAGCGCAACGCGTATAACGGTTGAAACGTCACCTACATGACCGTCAAATACCTCGGGATTCTGTTTGTACTCCTTAACGTTAGGCGTACATCCAACGCTTTCGCACATTCCCTTGATACGTTCAAACCACTCATCCTTGCTGTCGCCGAGGTTAACAAGGTCAACGTATTTTTCAAGCACCTTAACAGCGAGCGCGGGGGTTGCATTGCCTGTAAGCTCATAGCAGGGAACGAAGGTTTCTCCGTACATATAGCTGATATAATCGGGAATATCGCTCCATTTTGCAATATCCTTACGCGGCTTTTTGTTTTCGCGGTCAATGTTAAGAATTGCCGTTGCGCGTTCTGCGTCCTTTTCATAAAGCGCTGCAAGCGCGGGGTTATATTCCTTAGCCCATTCGTATGAAAGGCTGTACACCTTCTGAGCGGGCATCTTGCTTATAACGTTCTTGCTAACGTCGGTAAGCTTTACCATATCAAACAGCGCGCCTGAAACGCTCATCTTTTTAAGGTTAAACGGAAATTTATCAAGGCTTTCATCCTTGTTCATTCTGCGCCAGTCCTCAAAGTTTGAGTTTGCGAGGGTGAGCATATATTCGTTTACGCTTTCGCTCGGATAGCCCTCCTCGGCATAGTAGGTAACTGCAGCCTCGGGGTCCTTACGCTTTGAAAGCTTGCGCTTTCCGCCGTTTTCCTCTTTCATTATAGGCGCAACGTGAGCGTATTTAGGCGGCTTAAAGCCGAGAACTTTGAAAAGCTGAAGGTGAATAGGCGTTGAAGAAATCCATTCGTCGCCCCTTACAACGTGTGTCGTTCTCATAAGGTGGTCGTCAACCGCGTGGGCAAAGTGGTAGGTGGGAATTCCGTCGGATTTAAGAATGACGACGTCCTGAACGTTTTCAGGCATTTCAATCTTGCCTTTAATCATATCGTCAAAGAAGCATTTTCCATCCACACTGCCGGGAGATTTAAGGCGGAGAGTCCACGCCTTGCCGTCGGCAATATTCTTTTTTATTTCTTCAAGGCTGAGGTCGCGGTGTTTAGCCCACTTGCCCCAGATTCCCTTAATGCTTTCGTTTTCCTGAGCGGCTCTTATTTCGTCAAGCTCCTCGGGAGTCATAAAGCAGGGATAAGCCAACCCCTGCTGAACGAGCGACTTAGCATACGCCTGATAAATCTCTTTGCGTGCGCTCTGATAGTAGGGCGCGTAGTCGCCCTTTTCCTCGCCTTCGCTGACAACTCCCTCGTCGGGAACGATGCCGTAAACGGAAAGACCCTTGAGCATAACCTCAATAGCGCCGTCAACCTTGCGCTTCTGGTCCGTATCCTCTACGCGAACGTAGAAAACGCCGTTAGTGCTTTTAGCCGTCTTGTAAGAAACAAGGCAGGTAAAAAGATTGCCGAAATGGAGAAATCCCGTAGGGCTCGGCGCAAAACGGGTAACCCTCGCACCCTCCTTTAAATCCCTTTGCGGATACCTCTCCTCGTAGTATTCGGGGGTCTTGTCTATGTCTTTAAAAAGTAATTCAGCAAGCTTTAAATTATCCATAATTCACCCTTATAAAAAATTAGTCATAATATTATGCCACAAATCGCTAAAATATTCAATATAAAATAACTAATTTATTAAATTTATTATGTATTATTTAGCGTATAGGCTCTATTCTCTGTAAACCTTTTGCCGTATTTATTGACTGTGTTGCGCTTTGTTGCTAAGGTACAAATTGCTTCAGAGCCGAGAAAAGCATTTTGCCTTCGTTGCAATGGCGCTGTAACGGAGGTTTTATTTTATCTGTGAGGTGAAAAAATGACAATAAACTTTTTTGTAAACAACCAGAGCATTAAACGAACGGACAATAACAGCGTTGTTGCCTCCTCAGTAAATTACCTTTATGCCCGCTTTACCTTCAGCGATGAATGGGAGGGCGTTAAAACCGCGGTGTTCAAAAAGGATGGCGAGGTTTATAACCAGATTCTTGACGATGACAATAAATGTATTATCCCCTGGGAGTGTTTAAGCGAGGGAGTACTTGAGGTTTCCGTTTTCTGCGGAAACAGAATTACCGCCGGTACTGCCTATGTAAATATTGAAAAAACAGGTTATGCCCTTGGAAAAGAGAGCGAAGAGCCTACTCCCGACGTTTATACCGAGCTTATTGCGGCGGTTAACAAGGCGATGGAAAGGAACTCGGTAAGGTATTCAACCGAGGAACGCGAAATCGGCTACTGGGTTGACGGAAAGCCGCTCTTTCAGCGTACCTACCTTTTAACCCTGCCGTTAGTTAACGATGAGAGTATTATTGAAAATATTGAGTTTGATATGGTCGTCAGCTTAAACGGCATTGTCATGATTAATCACGAAGAGGATTCATATACTGAAACCATTTTCATTGCGGACGGTTACAGAAAGAGCAATTCCAACGATATACGCTTTACCTACGTCAGCACTGAAACGCCGTCAGAGGAGGAACCCAACAGCGTTTACTGCGATGCAGGCAGCGTTTATCAGGGCCAGAGGGCTGTTATAACGATTCAGTATACAAAGCGCGGCGATAGGGCGGTGGATTAGCGTGAACAACGATTTACTCAGCGCACTTTTTTCTCTTATAGGAACTCTTGCGGGTACCTTCGGCGGAATACTTATGTCCTCAAAGCTGACTAATTACCGTATTCAGCAGCTTGAAACCAAGGTTGACCGCCATAACGGCTTTGCCGAAAAAATCCCGCTTTTAGAGGAAAAAATCAAGGTTGTAAACCACAGAATTGATAAAATTGAAAGGGGAGAAAGAGTTTGAAATTTACCGAAAATACGTTAAAACGCGCCGCAAGAACCTTCTTTCAGGCGGTAGTGGCTTATCTTATTATCGCGCTCAAAAGCGGGGTTGATATTTACGATAAGGAAGCGGTTAAAGGACTGATAGCAGGGCTTATTGCGGCGGGTATTTCCGCTCTTATGAATCTTGAAAAAACCGAAGTCGGCGGCGAAGGGGAGGCGCTTTTTTACTATAATCAAAACGATTATTCGGGCGTTTCCTATTCAAAGCCCGACGGTACGTACAAAACTATCAAAACGAGCGGCTGCGGCGTTGTAAGCGCCTGCATTGCCCTTAATACTTTAGCCGGCAGGGAGCTGTATAACGTTTACGAAATGGCTAATTTCAGCAAAAGCTGCGGCGCAAGAGTGAATAGCGGTACGGACGAAAATAAGCTTTTAACGGCGCTATGTAAGGCGGAAAAGGGCTTTTCTTTTAAAACGGGCAGAGACGTTGACGCGCTTTTAAAGCATCTTAAAAACGGCGGCGTTGCAATCTGTAATCAGGGCGACGGCTACAACGTTTTCAGCACTTCGGGGCACTACGTCGTTGCCTATAAGGAGAGCGGCGGAAACATCTTCGTTGCGGACCCTTCAAACACCCCGTCAAAGTACGATAAATTCAGCCGCCCGCAAAGGATAGTTAAAAAGACGGATTACGGCTGCGTTGTTAAGCCTTGTGAAATGAAAAAGGCAACGGCGGACCGCTATCCCTCTTATTACCTTATTTCGTACAGCGAAAATAAAGAGGTTAAGTATTTTAAAAAATGCGATAATGGCGCGGTTTCAATAGCTGACGCGCTTTATTCAATCGGCGAAAACGGAAGCTATAAAGGCCGTAAGCTTATAGCAAAAGCCAACGGAATTAAGGGTTATATCGGAAGCGCAAAACAGAATACAAAGCTTCTCAGTCTGCTTAAAAACGGCAAGCTGATTAAGCCGTAATCCTATAAATAAAAAAGGTTTGCATTGCAAGCCTTTTTTTATTATAATAGATAATAGGAAAGTTTATACTACATCCTTTTGGGAAGTGATGCAATGAAAATTAAAAACGGCTTTTCAAAATGTAAGTTGGGCGACGGTTATCTTGTTGTTACAACGGGGGAACTCAGCCGAACAAACAGCATTATGATTGAGCTTAACGAAACCTCAAGCGATATCTGGGACTTAATTGAAAAGGGCTATGATGAGGAAAAAATTGCCGATAAGCTCGTTAAAAAATACAGCGTAGATAAAGAAACTGCCCTCAGCGACGTCAGAGGGCTTATTGCCAAAATGACCGACGCGGGAATTTTTGAATAAAAGGGGAGAGCGTATGAAAAAAACAGCGATTGCATTGCTTATCGTTTTATGCCTTGCGCTTTGCTCCTGCAGCGCTGAAAAAACGGACGTTAAAGAGAACTCAAAAGCGGTTAATTCAACCGCGCAGAGCGAGGAAGGAAATATCTCTGCCGAAACGTTTACGGAGCCTGAAAACGGCGCGGTTAACTTTGGTACGGGGGAGGAAAACGGCAAGCAGGAAAACAAAAATAACGCCGCCTCCTCAGATGAAAAAGAGAAAACGACCTCTCAAAAAAGCGAAAATTCCGAAAGTGAAAACAAAAACGGCGGTAAAAAAGCTGAAACAACAAAAAATAACCCCACGGATGACGGCTCAATCGAATTGCCCGCTATCCCGATAAACTAATATAATGTATATAATATAAATTAAGGAGGAACTATGAAAAAGCTATTATTAAAAGTATCAGTTCTTACTCTTGCCTTCACTTTAGTCTTCAGCGCTATTTCTTTTGCGGGCGACGGCTCAATAACAACTCCGCCGATTCCCGTAGACGGGGGAGACGTTATATTTTATCCCACGCAGCACAATGACAGTACTCCGTCGGATACGGATAATAAGGAGAGTGAAAACCCGTCACTTGATAATCTTCCTTCGGGAAAGGAAAGCTGGGAGGGCGAAAAAACTCCCTTTGATACAGGCGAGGACGAAAAGACGCCTGCCGGGGAAAGCAAAACCCAAAAAACTACGCCTTCAAGCGCTAAGAAAACCGTTAAAAAGCCAACTCTTAAAAGCGCAAAAAAGAAGGGTAAAGTTTTAACGGTAAAGTGGAAAAAGGTAAGCGGCGTTACGGGCTATCAGATTCAGTATTCCCTCAAAAAGAATATGAAGGGCGCTAAAACCGTAACCGTTAAGGGCGCTAAAAAAACAAGCCGTAAAATCAAAAAGCTTAAGAAGAATAAAAAGTATTACGTTCGCCTCCGCGCCTATAAAGGCAACGGCAAAAATCGAGTTTATTCAAAGTGGACAAAAATCAAATCGGCAAAATAAAACCGTATGTGTCGGCGTCCGCGATGACCCATTACAATCCCTCAGTCACTTCGTGACAGCTCCCTTTACACAAGGGAGCCTTTTTTGTTGCAATGAAAAACCGTAGGGGCGGGCAATGCCCGTCCGCAAAAAAACGCTATGGGCTAACCCCATAGCGTTTCTCATTTTATTTAACGTTATACGCCGAAGCCTACTCCGCCGCTTCCGCCTACACTGCCTGAATCCCAGCTATCGCTGAGTGAATCAAGCATGGCTGAAATCGGGTTTTCAGAAGCGGTAAGTATATCCTCGCTTAAAGTTCTGATTACCTTAAATTCAGGCTCTTTATATTCAAATTTTTTCATATTCCGTGCCCTCCTTTAAAATAAGTTTGCGGCAGCAACGCTGTAATTAGCGATTGCAATACCGAGCGCTTTAAGATTGTTATCGCTGCTTCTTGAAGCAACGCTTGAGAATGCGAGCGGTGTGTATTCAATAGCACCGTTTACCTTACCGGAAACGTTGAGATGGATAGCTTCGCCGAGCTTTGAAGCGGGAATTCCCTTAACCTCAATAACAACTGTATCGCCAACCTTGGCGAACTTTGCTGCATAGCCCTCAGCACAGCTTACGCTGTAAAGAGCGTTTCCTTTATCGTCGAAGCATTCAACTTCAGTAAGAGAGGTTTCAAAACGAAGCTCCGGAACTGACTTAGCAACGTAGCGAACGCCGGTAATAAGTCCTGTTGTATCGTTTGCAACAAGGCCGCTGAGTGACGGCAGCGTATTGTTAGAGATTGAATATCCTGCATATGCATCCGTGTTGTATCCGAAGTAATCGGAAGCAGCCTTACCGTAGTCAAGAGTTGCCTGAGCAAGCGCCTCAACTAATGCAGCGTTATCGCCTGTGTATGCATGGTCGTTAACAATAGCTTCGCAGTAATTTGCAACTGAGGTTGAAATCGTTCTGTCAAGATTATCTCCCTTGTAAACGTCAATAGTAATGACGTCTCTAATCTGAGCGGGAGCGAGCGGAACGTTTACAACGTAGTAATTGTCCTGCTTTGTAAGGCTTGAAACGCTAATAATTTCAGCCTCAGCAGGAGTACCGTCGTTCTCCTCATCGGGAGTCTTGTTGTACTTAACGCCGAGCTTTGTAACGTCAGTCTCCTCAATTAAAACGTTGAGCTCAACCTTATCGTTGATTGTAATGCTGTACTTATCCTTAACCTCTGGCTTTTCAATTTCGCCGGTAACAGCCTCTGAAGCCTCAACGGGAGCGCCTTCTGTGCCGCCCTCAACGGGGTAGAGAACAAAGTTAACGGTCATATTCGTATCAGCAAGAACTGCACCGCCTGCACCGCAGTAGAACGGGCTAACCTCATCGCGTACTGTAGCGTAGGTTAAAGTGTCGTTCATAAGGTTCTTATAGATACGGTACGGAGTGCCTGCGGGGACGTCCTCATTAATTGTGAGTTCAACCCAGCCGTAATCACCATATTTACCGTAAAGAGTAACCTCGCCTGCCTTGATATCTCTGTCAAAGGTAGCAACAAAGTCTGCATGATAGTTATCGTAAGCAGTCGGCTTAGCAGCGTCTGCTTCAAACTTATATGCGAATGCAGCGCCTTCGGGAGCTGTAACCTCTGTTACAGTAGCCATAGGAACTGCAGGCTTTTCAATTTCGCCCGTAACGTCCTCCGATGCCTCAACGGGAGCGCCTTCTGTGCCGCCCTCAACGGGGTAGAGAACAAAGTTAACGGTCATATTGGTATCAGCAAGAACTGCACCGCCTGCACCGCAGTAGAACGGGCTAACCTCATCGCGTACTGTAGCGTAGGTTAAGGTGTCGTTCATAAGGTTCTTATAGATACGGTACGGAGTACCTGCGGGAACGTCCTCATTGATTGTGAGTTCAACCCAGCCGTAATCACCGTATTTACCGTAAAGAGTAACCTCGCCTGCTTTTACGTCTCTGTCAAACGTTGCAACAAAGTCTGCATGGTAAGCGTCGTAAGCAGTCGGCTTAGCAGCGTCTGCTTCAAACTTATATGCAAATGCCGCGCCTTCGGGAGCTGTAGCCTCTGTTACAGTAGCCTTAGGAACTGCAGGAGTAGGCTCTGCAAAGGTATTCGTTTCTGAATCAAATTCAACCTTGCTTAAATC
>DFGL01000080.1 GCA_002371215.1 Ruminococcaceae bacterium UBA3751
GCGAATGGGATGAATATAAAACACAGATAAGTCAGTGGGAAATTGACAGATATATGATAAATCACTAAGGAGGCTGAATTATGATTTACCCCGAAGGATATAAGAGTAAATTAACTCAAAGAGAAACTCAGTACGCTATTAAAACCGTTAAGGATACCTTTCAGCTTAAACTGTCTAAGGCGCTTAATCTGGACCGCGTTACCGCTCCGATTATGGTAACGAAGGAGAGCGGAATAAACGACGACCTCAACGGCGTTGAGAGAAAAGTTCATTTTACAATGAAAAATATAAGCGGCGAGGCTGAAGTCGTACAGTCCCTTGCAAAGTGGAAAAGGCTTGCGCTTTACCGCTACGGCTACGAGCACGACGAGGGAATATATACCGATATGAACGCTATCCGCCGCGACGACGATACGGATAATCTCCATTCTCTTTTCGTTGACCAGTGGGACTGGTGCAGAGTTATTACGAAAGAGGAGCGCAACGTTGACTTCCTTAAGGAAATAGTTAAAAAAATCGTTAAGGCTATCGTTGAAACGAACGACGTAGTTCGCGAAAAATATCCTATGCTCGGCTTTGAGATGAGCGACAAGGTGTTCTTTGTTACAACTCAGGAGCTTGAGGATATGTACCCCGATTTAACCGCTAAGGAACGTGAGGACGCCGTTGTTAAGGAGCACGGCACGGTGTTTATTCAGAAAATCGGCGGAAAGCTTAAAAGCGGAAAGAAGCACGACGGCAGAGCCCCTGATTATGACGACTGGGAGCTCAATGGCGATATTTTTGCCTGGAACAGCGTTCTCGGTTGTGCTTTTGAAATAAGCTCAATGGGAATCCGTGTTGACGCAGAGAGCCTTCACAGACAGCTTGAAGCGGAGGGCTGCCTTGAAAGAGAGAAATTCCCGTTTCATAAAGGCATACTTGACGGAACTCTTCCGCTTACAATCGGCGGCGGAATAGGTCAGTCAAGGCTCTGTATGCTCCTTCTTGAAAAGGCGCATATCGGCGAGGTGCAGTGCGCAATCTGGAGCGATGAAATGCGCGGGGAGTGTAAGAAACACAATATAATACTGTTATAATTAAACGGCAGGGAATAACTCCCTGCCTCTTTTTTTGAAAAGCTGATTGAAATACAGCCCGAAAACAATCCCTTTCAGCAAAATATTTTGTTTAAATAATTCGTTTTTAATATTGAGTTAATATTTTATGGTATAATAATATCATAAACAAATTTGGAGGTAATTATTATGTCAAACAGAATCATTTTAAACACAGTTTCATTTCACGGAAAAGGCGCTATCAATGAGATAGTTCCTATCGCTCAGACCAAAGGCTGGAAGCATATCTTCGTATGCTCTGACCCTGACCTTATTAAATTCGGTGTTGCTGCAAAGGTTACCGATCTTCTTGATGAAGCTAAAATTCCGTATACTGTTTATTCGGGAATAAAACCGAATCCGACTATAGAAAACGTTAAGGACGGCGTTGAGGCGTTCAAGGCTTGCGGCGCAGATTCAATCATAGCAATCGGCGGCGGTTCTTCAATGGATACCGCAAAGGCTATCGGTATTATTATTACCAATCCTGAGTTTGCCGACGTTCGTTCGCTTGAGGGCGTTGCTCCGACCAAGAATCACGCAGTGGATACAATTGCCGTTCCTACCACAGCGGGTACAGCGGCAGAGGTAACAATAAACTATGTTATTACCGACGTTGAAAAAGAGAGAAAGTTCGTTTGTGTTGACGAGCACGATATTCCCGAATATGCTATTGTTGACCCCGATATGATGAGCTCTATGCCCAAGGGCTTAACCGCTGCAACGGGTATGGACGCGCTTACCCATGCTATTGAGGGCTATACAACAAAGGCTGCCTGGGAAATGACGGATATGTTCCACCTCGAAGCTATAAAACTTATTGCAAAGCATCTTCGCGGTGCGGTTGAGAATAAGCCCGAGGACAGAGAGGGAATGGCTCTTGCTCAGTATGTTGCGGGTATGGGCTTTTCAAACGTAGGACTCGGTATTGCTCATTCAATTGCTCATACTCTCGGCGCGCATTACGATACGCCTCACGGCGTTGCCTGCGCTATGATGCTTCCTATCGTTATGGAGTACAATCAGGAGTTCACAGGCGAAAAGTACAAAGAAATTGCTCGTGCTATGGGTGTTGAAGGCGTTGACGAAATGTCTCAGGAGGAGTACAGAAAAGCAGCTGTTGAGGCTGTTAAAAAGCTCTCTGCTGACGTTGGAATCCCCGCAACGAACGATAAAGTTAAAGAGGAAGACCTTGACGTGCTTGCTGCCGACGCGTTTGCAGACGCTTGCTGCCCGGGTAATCCGAGAGACACGAACATTGAAGACCTCAAATCGCTTTACAGAAAGATTATGGCGTAACAGATATAGATATAATAATAGGCAAGGATTTATTCCTTGCCTTTAATTTTTTGTTTATTTGTGATATAATACTTTCTGATAATTTTTAATGCGGTAATAAAGGTGATAATATGAGCAAAAAATTAGTATAATAAACATATTTTTGCCAAAGGAGAAAAGTGACTATATTATGATTTACACAGTAACGCTTAACCCTGCTCTTGATTATGTTATGAAGGTGGGAACGCTGCAATCCGATGACGTTAACCGCTCAAAAGAGGAAACTCTTTACTATGGCGGAAAAGGAATCAACGTGTCCGTAATCCTTACAAGACTCGGAATAAAAAACAAGGCGCTCGGGTTTATTGCGGGATTTACGGGTAACGAGCTTGAAAGAATGCTAAGGGCGGACGGTATCAACTGTGATTTTATCCGTCTACAAAGCGGAAGCACAAGAATAAATGTAAAAATCAAGGCTGAAACAGAGTTTGATATAAACGCTCAGGGGCCTGACGTTACCGAAACTGATATTAATAATCTTCTTGATAAGCTTGATGAAATAAAAAGCGGAGATTATTTAGTCCTTGCAGGCTCCGTACCGAAAACGGTTCCCGAAGATATTTATGAGCGTATATTGCAAAGGCTTAACGGAAAGGGCGTGAATTTTATTGTTGACGCAACGGGAAGCTTACTGCTGAACGTGCTGAAATACGAGCCGTTTTTAGTTAAGCCTAATCACCACGAGCTCGGCGATTTATTCGGGGTTGCAACAAAAACCGACGAAGAAATTGAAACCTATGCTAAAAAGCTTCAAAAAACGGGCGCAAGAAACGTTCTCGTTTCACGTTCAGCGGACGGAGCAATGCTTATTGATGAAAGCGGCGGCGTTCAGAAAATCGGCAACGCCGAAGGCAGGCTGATAAACTCTGTAGGTTGCGGCGACAGTATGGTTGCCGGCTTTATTGCAGGATATATGAATAATAACGATTATTACCACGCGCTCAAATTCGGCACTGCCTGCGGCAATGCAACCGCCTATTCAGAGGGACTTGCCGAGAAAGAGGAAATCTATCGTATTTACGAATTACTGAATAGAGCGTAGGAATATAAGCATAATAATAGTGTGAAAACTTAAACGCATTGGCAACGTAGCTGATGCGTTAAGTTATTTTTCAGAATACTTATTTTGGGAAAGAGGTAGTTTTTACGGTATCAGGCTCTTTTATACTCCCCAATAAAGCGGGCTTTCATATGCGCGCCGCTCAGACTTTTGTAAGCGCAATGGAAAAGTATTCCTCAGATATTACCTTGAATTACTCAGGCAGAAATATTAACGGCAAAAGTATTATCAGCATTATGGCAGCTTGTATAAAACGTAAAAGCAAAATCACCGTTTTCTGCAGCGGCTCTGACGAAGAGGCAATGCTCAGTGAAGCAGCTTCTATAATTAAGAACGGCTTCGGCGAAGAATAAATGAGCGAGGTTATAAAGTGAAAAGCCGTTTCGCAGGGCTGCGGAATAGGAAAAGCAATTATAATTGAGGACGTGAACCTTGATTATTCTGCGGTTAAATACAAAACGGCAGAGGAAGAAAAAGCGCGCCTTGAAAAAGCGGTTGAAGAATACGGCGCAAAAATGAGAGAAACGGCAAAAAAACTCAAAAAAAGTATGGGCGAAAAAGAGGCTGAAATTCTTGAAGGTCATATTGCAATGCTTTCGGATTCGCTTATGCTTGCCCGAATAAATGAAAACGTTGAAAGCGGCTGCGTTGCAGAAGCTGCAGTTGATACTGTGTGTACGGAGCTATACGACTTGTTTTTCGGTCTTGACGATGAAACAATGCGCTGCCGTGCTTCGGATTTTAAGGATATAAAAGACAACCTTCTCGCCGTTCTTCTCGGCGTTGAAAAAGCTGATATTGCCTTTGTACCAAAGGGCTCGGTTCTTATTGCAAAGGAGTTTACCCCTTCAATTATCAGCAGGATTAACAAAGACAACGTGAGCGCAATAGTTGCTGAAGCGGGAGAAAGAACGAGCCACAGTGCAATTCTCGCCCGGGCAGCAGGTATTCCCGCCGTGTTTTCAGCAACGTGCGCAACGCAGCTTATTAAAAACGGCGACTTGCTGCTTGTTGACGGTTTCAGGGGCAGGGTTTTAACTAATCCGCGCAAAACTGAAATTGCCGAATACTCAAAAAAGCAAAGAGCGTATACTGATGAAAAGGAAGAGCTGAAGGCTTTCATCAAAAAGCCTGCCGTTACAAAAAGCGGTGTAAAAAAGGAGGTTTTCGGCAATATAGGAAACGCTGCGGACGTGAAAAGCGTTATTCAAAGCGGCGGCGAAGGAATAGGACTTTTCAGAACGGAATTTCTGTTTACGGGCAGAATCAGCGAGCCCGGCGAGGAGGAGCAGTTTGAAGCGTATTCAACCGTTGCAAAGTCTATGGACGGAAAAGAAGTAATAATAAGAACTTTTGATATCGGCGGCGATAAGAGGATTGATTATCTTAAAACTGAAAAAGAGGATAATCCGCTTCTCGGAATGCGTGCTATACGCTATTGCCTGAAAAATACCGGTTTTTTTAAAACACAGCTCCGCGCCCTTCTCAGAGCGGCGTATTTCGGGAATATTAAAATAATGCTTCCGCTGATTTCTTCGCTTGACGAGATTCGCAATACGAAGGCGCTTATAAACGAATGCTCGGCAGAACTTGACAGCGAAGGCGTGCCATACCGTATGGCGCCGCTTGGAATTATGATTGAAACGCCTTCTGCCGCTCTGATTTCAGACCTGCTTGCAAGGGAAGTTGATTTTTTCTCAATCGGAACGAACGACCTTACAGGATATACTATGGCGGTTGACCGCGGCAACGCAGCAGTAAGCAGTTTATACGATACCTTA
Organism: Ruminococcaceae bacterium UBA3751; assembly: GCA_002371215.1. GTDB lineage: Bacteria > Bacillota > Clostridia > Oscillospirales > Acutalibacteraceae > Eubacterium_R. The sequence continues at coordinate 5,277 of DFGL01000080.1, forward strand.
AATCCTGCGGTTCTTCGCGCCGTTGAAATGACAATAAAAAACGCAAAGTCAGCGGGAATTACCGTTGGTATGTGCGGTGAGGCTGCTGCGGACGAACGCCTGATACCGAGGCTTGTCGAATGGGGGCTTGACGTGTTTTCCGTTGCGCCCTCCTCAATTCTTAAGACAAAGCGCAGTATCTGCAAATGTGAATGATTTATAACCGCCTTTACACGGCGGTGTTGTTTTTTTATTTGATAAAGAATGTACATAACTGTTGAATTGTCTTGTGAAAAATGTTAAAATTTAAATGAAATATTATATGTTAGAGGTAAGTTATGGAAGAGAAGCACACTCATATACATAATCATAACCACGAAGTATCACAGGATGACGAGCTTCTGGCTCTGCTCAACTATATGGTAGGTCATAATGAATCTCACACCTCTGAGCTTTCGGAGCTTGCAAAACAGCTTGATACCGATGAAAACGCCGAGGCGTACAATCTTGTCCGTAAGGCAATTGACGAATATAAAAAGGGCAACGAGCTTCTCAAAAATGCTCTTAAGCAGAGCGAGACGAATCCGAACCGCTAAAAACACTGTATTTATGTGAACTTTGCCGTTTTCGTTCTTGCTTTGCGTCAGCAAAGCTTCGACCTCAAAAGCCAAATTTCATCCTAACTTCAAGCGTTTTTAGTGCTTTGCAGTTTAAAATGAGCAGATTTGGTTTAGGTCAAGGCAAAAAAACGCAGGAATACTTAATGTATTCCGAGTATTTTTAACGCAGAGATAAGGCAAATCCGCCATTTTAAACCGTGTTCGGATTCGTCTCGCTCTGCTTAACTTATTGAAGTAGGTGAAACTATGTGTCTTTCCACAGCGTATTATGATGAAATATCCGAGCCCAACGCCATAATGCATAATGTTATGACGGTTGAATGTACGGAAAAAGAGGTAATTCTTACCGATTTGATGGGCAGGAAGAGTACTATTGAGGGCTCGCTTATCAAGGCGAGTCTTACAGACGGTTACGTTATTTTAAAGGCGGTTTAAAATGGAAGATAAAAAAACAACTATTATCGCCCTTGTGGGAAAAGGCGGAGTAGGGAAAACCTCGCTTTCGGCAATAACCGTAAGGCTCCTTGCCGAAGCGCATCCCGATAAAAAAATACTCGCTATTGACGCGGACCCCGCAATAGGTCTCGCAACGGCGCTCGGAGTTGACGTTGCGTCAACAGTGGACGATATAAGAAAATCGTTTATTAACGTTGTTGAGGGCGGAAATACCAATGCTGCTATAGAGCTTCTCGGAGAGGCTAAGTATCAGCTTTTTGACGCGCTGATTGAAATTGACAACGTTTCCTTCCTCGCAATAGGACGCCCCGAAAGCGCGGGCTGTTATTGCAAGGTTAACGCCTATCTTAAAGAGATTATTTCAATGATAGCCGATAATTTTGACTACGTTGTAATTGACGGCGAGGCGGGAATTGAGCAGGTAAACAGGCGCGTTATGGAAAAGGTTACCCACCTGATTTTAGTATCGGACGCAAGCCGTAAAGGGCTTAAGGTTGTAGATACAATTCACAAGGTTGCAAAAGAGCTCGTTATGTTTGATAAGGCGGGGCTGATTATTAACAGAATGCCCGATATGTCGCTCGCCGATTCGCTTGATACGGGCGGTTTAAAGCTGCTTGCCTGTATCCCCGATGACAGAGAAATGGCAATTAATGATATTAACGGCGAGAGCGTTTTTGCGCTCGATATGAATTCAAAAATTATACAGGGCGCCGGCAAAGCCCTTGAGGAAATAGGTATAAAGTGATAAAAGGGAATCTAAGGTATAATGAAGCTTTATGACGAATGTTTTACGGGGGTTGAGGAGCTTATCGCTCAGTATCCCGTTAAGCGCCTTGCCGTAGATACAAAGGCAAGGTGGAAGGACGTTGGCAAAAATCAGATAATATTTCAAAAAGATACCGCTTATGAACTCGGCGGCGGTACGCTCCCTGCGGTCAGCAGTATTGCGCTTACGGATAGCGAAAGTTTTGTAAGCGGCGATGAAATTCTGCTTATCGGAAACGATTTGCCCGATATAAAAAAGGACTCCCCGTTTGCAAGGCTTGCGCTTTTGCGGGTTAACGAGGAAGAGATGGGCAGCGGCGACGCCCTGTATCAGGCTATCAGAAAGATAGAGTATACAAGGTATCATCTTAACCCCGATGGGTATATGATGCGTATTTCCGCCTTTACTCACCGTGAGGCTGCAAGGGTAAGCCAAAAAGCCGTTCGGGACGGGTTGAGCTTTGCCGATATAGGAAGGCTGTTTATAGAGGAATATAAAAAGCAAAAGCAGGTTCAGGCTGTTAAGCTTATATTCGTTACGGCGCCTGACTTTCCGTACGATAAGCTCAGCGGGATTATGGAGAAATCCGAAAAGATAACAACCGCGCTTGACCATCTTATGAAAAATATCAAAATGGACTGTAATTCCTGCAGTCTTAAAGAAGTTTGCGATGAGGTTGAAGCATTATCCGAAAAGGATTTCAAAAAAGAATAATAAATAAGGGAGAGCGTTAGTTCAGTTGTGTATAAAGAGGGTCGGGCTTTTGCTTTGTCCTTTTATCACTGAAGATTTTGCTTTGAAAAAGGTATAAAAAATGGTTAAGGCGATAAGCCTTAACCATTTTTTTAATGCAATTATTGTAAAAAAGACGCAATTTTCAGCTAACAGTCTTAGCGACGGAGTCGTATTTTTTGTTGTTTATCGGGGACGAAAATCGTAACCGTTGTCCCGTTAGGGGAGGATTCAATTTTCAGCGTGCCGTTAACGGATTTATCAAGCCGCTCCCGGATACTTGCCAGGGTGCTGCTCGGCGCAATGCTTTCGGGGTCAAAGCCGACGCCGTTATCCGTTACGGTGATTTCGCTTCCCGTTTCCGTTTTCCGCGTTTTTACCGAAATGAGAAGCGTTCCCGAATTTGGATTCATTCCGTGCTTGGCGGCGTTTTCCACAAGCGGCTGCAGGGTAAGCGGCGGCAGGGAAAACTCGATATGCGGCGTGTCAAAATCCACCTGCAGACGCTCTCCTATCTGCGCGAGCACAACGTTGACGTAGGCGCGCGTGTGTTCGGATTCCTCGGAGAAGGGAATAAGCCCCTCGCTGACGACGGCGTTGAAAATCCTGCGCATATAGTTCGTAAAGTCCAGCGTGACCTGCTGCGCCTTTTTCGGGTTCTGCTCGCAAAGGTAGTAAATGCTCGTCATTGTGTTGTAGATAAAATGCGGGCGCATCTGAAGAATGGTGATTTTTGCCCGCTGATCCAGGATTTCCTTCTGCTGCTGCGTGTACTGAACGACCTGCTCCGTCAAAAGGACGGCGAACAGCGTCGTGGCGCAGAGCATAACGGCAACGATAACAAACACCATCGTATTGAAAAAAGGGTGTAAAATCAGCGCAATTTCAGACGGGAACAAGTAGAAAAGAAAATGCTTGAACGTCCTTTTGGAAATAAGACTTCTGTATCGGAACAGCGCAACGATATTCAGCGTCATAATGGCGAAAAGCGGGAATATGAGCAGCGTATGCAACGGCCCGCGGAAAAAAGTGTTTTCCGGCGTATAATAGTACATCGCGTCCGTAAACTGGGCAATCTGCAGTAAAACAAAATAAATGCCCCACAGCGTAAGAGAAGCCCGGTAAAAGCGGTTCTTTTTTATCTCCTTGCCGCATTGAAACAGCAAATGGCGCGTCATCAGAACGAACACGAAGGACGGAATAAGGTACTCCAGATACGCAATGATTTTGCTTATCAGAAGATACTGCGGCTTTTCATAGGTGAAAAGGTCGCCGATACAAACGATGATAAACAAAGTTACCAACATATAACAAGCGATAAAATAGCTCTTTCTTCTAATATCAATGGCGGGCAGTATAATGGTCGCCACGGTTCCCATAATAAGAATTCCCAGAAACAGACCGATTGTAAAGAAAATGGAGAAATACTCAAACATACGGATACCTCCTTAAATTATCGGATACCGTAGCTGGGCGAGCTGTTCTTTCAGGCTTTCCTCGGTAAGCGGCTTGAGCATAAAACCGCTGGCGCCGGTGCTCCAGGCGTCAAAGGAATAATCCACGAACGCCGTTAAATAGATAACGTTGGTGCGTGGGTTGATTTCCAGCAGCTGTCGGCATAAATCCAGCCCACTGATTGCGCCGAGCTCAATGTCAACAATTGCCAGCGATACGGGGTGCTCCTTTGCATAGCCGAGCGCTTCGGCAGGGCGCGTAAAGCCCTTTACGATTGCGTTCGGAAGCGTTTTTTCTATGACGGGAATGCCGCCGTTAAGAATGGTGCTGACGTCCTCTATCCAGATAACGACCGGCTTTCCTTCGGGCTGTAATGCTGCGTTGAGCAGATTGTCAACCTTTACGCCGAGATGGCTTGCAAGCAGAGATATCGTTCTTGCGTCGGGCATACGGCTGCCGGTTTCCCAACGGGCAACCGTGGAGCGCGTGACGAACATTCTGTCCGCCAGCTCCTGCTGCGACAGTCCCTTCTGGTCTCTGAGCTTTCGGAGGACTTTTCCGAATTGTGTATTCATGCATTCACCTTCTTTTAACACTTTTCACAATAATTACTATCCACATCTATTATTTTATATAAAAAATAGATGAATTACAATATAAAGTTTAAAAAATAAAAAATTTTATTTGTGACAGTTTGGAACATTCACTTGTAATTACAAGACTAATATTATATATTATGTATATAAAAAATACAACAAATGTCTAAATTATGGTAATTGTTAGACTTTAAGGAGTAAAAACATTGCAAAAAAGAATATTATCATTTGTCGTGATAATGGCTTTGCTTCTGAGTTTTCTGCCTCCTTCATATTCGGTTAAAGCCGAGGATGACAGCACGGTGACGAGAGGGGATTATATCTACTCCCTGAGCGCCGACCCGAGTACGGGCGCTGTCCCCGCAGGCTTCGGTACGCCGGAAAGCAACGGCAGAATCTGGACGGATAAAAGCGTCTCGGTCAACAACAAGCATTTTGACGTAGACCTTAAGGTGCTTGCCCAGGAGTATATATCGACCTATGAAACCTCGATTACCCAGTCGATTGCCGCCGACGTTCTGTTCATTCTGGACTTTACGGGTTCTATGACTCAAAACAGAGATGTTGAAATGGACGATGGCACATCGGTTACTCGACTATCGGCGATGGTTGACGCCGTTAACGAAGCGATAGAGATTATCACAACAACAAACCCCA
>DFGL01000030.1:0-1251 GCA_002371215.1 Ruminococcaceae bacterium UBA3751
GTTGCAAAACGTCCGCCGTCAAGCTGTACCATCGGGCGAATATCCGGAGGAATTACCGGAATAACGTCAAGAATCATCCATTCAAGCTTATTGCCGCTGTTGTAGAACGCGTCAACAACGTCAAGTCTTTTAAGAAGCTTAACTCTCTTCTGACCCGTTGCGGTTTCAAGTTCTGCCGTAAGCTCATCTCTGAGAGTCGGAACGTCGATATCCTGAAGAAGCTTTTTAACAGCCTCTGCACCCATTCCTGCCTCGAAGTCGTCCTCATATCTCTCGCGCATTTCTGCATACTCTTTTTCATTGAGAATCTGCATTTTTTCAAGCGGAGTATCGCCCGGGTCCGTTACGATATAAAGCGCAAAGTAAAGCACCTTTTCAAGATAACGAGGGCTGATATCAAGAACTAAGCCGAGACGGCTCGGAATACCCTTGAAATACCAGATATGAGATACGGGAGCGGCAAGCTCAATATGGCCCATACGCTCGCGGCGTACCTTTGAACGGGTAATTTCAACGCCGCAACGCTCACAGATTTTGCCCTTATAGCGAACCTTCTTGTACTTTCCGCAGTGGCATTCCCAGTCCTTCATGGGACCGAAAATCTTTTCGCAGAAAAGACCGTCGCGTTCAGGCTTGAGCGTTCTGTAGTTTATAGTTTCGGGCTTTGTTACCTCGCCGTAGCTCCATTCGCGGATACGCTCGGGAGATGCAAGTCCGATTTTAATTGAACTGAACTGATTAGTAGTATTATAATCCATATGGAAGCACTCCTTTTCTTAAATTTATCAGAAAGTTATCAGGGACTGACTTATTATTCTTCGTCATCGTCGAAGCTTCCTAAAGCCTCTGCAAAGCCTGCAAATAAGCCTCCGTCATCCTGACCTGCTTCCTCGTCTTCACTGTCAACTACACCGAAGCCCTCTGAGCCCTCATAGTCGTTAATCTCAGTGAATGCGCTGTCATCAACAGGCTGAATTCCGTCGTCATCAAGGTCCTGCTTGATTTCAACCTCTTCACCGTCTCTGTTGTAGAACTTGGTATCAAGACCAAGAGCCTGGAATTCCTTGTAAAGAACCCTGAATGCCTCAGGCGTACCTGCTGAAGGAATGTTTTCGCCCTTGACGATTGCCTCGTAAGTGTTAACTCTGCCGACAACGTCATCGGACTTAACGGTAATAATTTCCTGAAGTGTGTAAGCTGCGCCGTACGCCTCAAGAGCCCAAACCTCCATTTCGCCGAAACGCTGTCCGC
>DFGL01000030.1:1305-1658 GCA_002371215.1 Ruminococcaceae bacterium UBA3751
CTGTCCGCCGAACTGAGCTTTACCGCCGAGCGGCTGCTGAGTAACAAGGCTGTAAGGACCTGTTGAACGCGCGTGCATCTTATCGTCAACAAGGTGATGGAGCTTGAGATAGTACATATAACCTACCGTTACACGGTTATCAAATACCTCGCCCGTTCTGCCGTCGGTAAGAAGAGTTTTACCGTCGTATACCTTATTGCCGTTTTCATCAATATAGTAGCCGATATCAGCGAGCTTTAAGCACTCAAAGATATCATCCTCGTGAGCGCCGTCAAATACGGGAGTCATCATCTTCCAGCCGAGAGCCATAGCCGCGTAGCCGAGATGAACCTCAAGCACCTGACCGATATTCA
>DFGL01000030.1:1707-20345 GCA_002371215.1 Ruminococcaceae bacterium UBA3751
CCTGACCGATATTCATACGCGAAGGTACGCCGAGAGGATTAAGCACGATATCAAGCGGACGTCCGTCGGGAAGGAAAGGCATATCCTCCTGAGGAAGAACTCTGGAAACAACGCCCTTGTTACCGTGACGGCCTGCCATCTTATCGCCTGCCTGAATCTTTCTCTTCTGAGCAATGTAAACGCGAACTACCTTGTTTACGCCCGGGTTGAGCTCATCGCTGTTAGCTCTTGTGAACACCTTAACGTCAACAACGATACCGTATTCACCGTGGGGTACTTTAAGGGAGGTATCGCGAACCTCGCGCGCCTTTTCGCCGAAGATTGCGCGGAGAAGGCGTTCCTCACTTGTAAGGTCTGTTTCACCCTTGGGAGTAACCTTACCTACAAGGATATCGCCGCTTTTAACCTCAGCGCCTATGCGGATAATACCGTCCTCGTCAAGGTCCTTAAGCGCGTCTTCGCCGACGTTGGGGATATCCCTTGTGATTTCCTCGGGGCCGAGTTTGGTATCGCGCGCTTCCTGGTCATGCTCAATAATATGGATAGATGTATAAACATCATCGCGTACTATTTTTTCATTAATAAGAACAGCGTCCTCGTAGTTATAACCCTCCCAGGTCATAAAGCCGATAAGAGCGTTCTTACCGAGCGAGATTTCACCGTTGCAGGTTGCGGGACCGTCTGCGATAACCTGTCCGTCCTCAACCTCCTGATGGAGTGAAACGATAGGACGCTGGTTAATGCAGGTACCCTGGTTTGAGCCTGCGAACTTAATAAGCTCGTACTTATCAATCTCGCCTGATTTTGTTTTGATTTCAATAGTATCTGCGTCAAGAGCGATTACGGTACCGCCTCTCTTTGCGGCAACTACAACGCCCGAATCGTACGCAGCCTTATATTCCATACCTGTTCCTACTACGGGAGCCTCCGTCTTAAGAAGCGGAACCGCCTGACGCTGCATGTTAGCACCCATAAGAGCACGGTTTGCGTCGTCGTTTTCAAGGAACGGAATCATTGCCGTAGCAACGGATACAACCATCTTGGGCGAAACGTCCATATAGTCAACCTCATCCGGTGCTTTGGTAAGGAACTGGTCTCTGTAACGGCAGGTTACTCTGTTATTTGCAAAGCGTCCGTTTTCATCAAGCGGCTCGTTCGCCTGAGCAACAACGTATTCGTCCTCCATATCGGCTGTCATATAAACAACCTCGTCGGTTACTACGCCCGTTTCCTTATCAATCTTGCGGTACGGAGCCTCAATGAAACCGTATTCATTAAGACGGCTGTAGCAAGCAAGATAGGAGATAAGACCGATGTTCGGACCTTCAGGGGTTTCGATAGGACACATACGTCCGTAGTGGGTATAGTGAACGTCACGAACCTCAAAGCCTGCGCGGTCACGCGAAAGACCGCCGGGGCCGAGAGCTGAGAGACGTCTTTTATGAGTTAATTCTGCAAGCGGGTTATTCTGGTCCATAAACTGCGAGAGCGGTGATGAGCCGAAGAATTCACGGATTGCAGCAACAACAGGTCTGATATTGATAAGCGCCTGAGGTGTAATAGCCTCCTCGTCGTCCTGAGCCTGTAAGGTCATTCGCTCGCGGATAACGCGTTCCATTCTCGTAAAGCCAATTCTGAACTGATTCTGAAGAAGCTCGCCTACTGCACGGATACGGCGGTTTCCGAGATGGTCAATATCGTCCGTCTTACCAACGCCTAAAGCAAGGTTGTTAAGGTAAGATACGGTTGCAAATATATCGTCTATAATAATATGATTAGGAATGAGGTCATCGTGTTTAATTCTGATTTCCTCTTCAAGTGCTTCGCGGTCGTCGCCGCACTTTTCCAAAATCTCGTTTAATACACGGTAGGATACCTTTTCATTAATACCAAACTCTTTCTTATCAATATCAACAAAACCGTCAATATCAACCATTCCGTTTGATACAATCTTAACCTCTCTGCCTGTTTCAAGCTGAACGAAAGCGGACATAACGCCTGCGTTTTCAATTTCAGCAGCCTTCTCAGCAGAGATTTTTTCGCCCTCATCGGCAAGGAGTTCGCCGAGCGGTGAAATAACGGGTCTTGAAACTGTCTGGCCAGAAAGACGGTCAGCAATTCCGAGCTTTTTATTGTACTTATATCTTCCGACTCTTGAGAGGTCGTAGCGGTGAGCGTCAAAGAAAAGTCCGTCAAGATGTGACTGCGCCGTTTCAAGCGTTGGCGGCTCGCCCGGACGAAGCTTCTTGTACACCTCAAGAAGAGCTTCTTCGCTGTTCTTGGTTGTGTCCTTTTCAATAGTAGCTTCAATTCTCTCATCGTCGCCGAAGAACTCTCTGATTTCCTCGTCGGTACCGAGGCCGAGAGCACGGAGAAGAGTTGTAATGAAAATTTTTCTGTTCTTATCAATTCTTACGTAGAACAAATCGTTGGCGTCGGTTTCATATTCAAGCCATGCACCGCGGTTGGGGATTACGGTATTTGTATACAGCTCCTTACCCGTTTTATCATGTTCCATATGATAGTAAACGCCGGGGGACCTTACGAGCTGAGAAACAATACATCTTTCAGCGCCGTTGATTACGAAGGTTCCCGCGTCTGTCATAAGCGGAAAATCGCCCATATAAATCGTGTTTTCCTTAACCTCGCCCGTCTCTTTATTCTGTAAGCGTGCCCTTACCTTGAGAGGCTTGGAATAAGTTGCGTCACGCGCCTTGCACTGTGCGATTGAATACTTGGGCTCATCGTCCATTGAGTAATCAATGAAATCAAGAACCAGATTTCCCGTGTAATCGGTAATTGAGCCGATATCGCGGAATACCTCCTTGAGACCTTCATCAAGGAACCACTGGTAAGATTTCTTCTGCACCTCAATAAGGTTAGGCATCTGCATAACCTCGTTGATTTTTGCAAAGCTCTTTCGTGTAGTTGTACCGACCTGTACATCCTTCACATTGACCATAAAAGGTATCACTCCGTTTCATTATGGATTTGCCTATAAAACAGGATTTTCGGCAGAATATCGGCATTTTTCGCCCCTTTTACCTACCGTAAAAATGTAAATTTTTTGTTTCGGCGGGTATGGCAAAAAGTGCCATAAGTGCACAAAATCCCATTATAATAGATTTAGTAGTATAATCCAAATATGTCAATTTGTCAATACCTATTTTTGTAAATTTTTACGGTGGGTGAAAAAGTTTTCTCTCAACGGTGCCGTGTGTATCGTATAAATATATAAAAAATGACCGTTTTCACGGTCACTTTACTGTTTTGATTAAAATTTTAATCCGAAAATATGCTGTCATATTTCTCCGCCCACTGCTGAACTTTGAAACGGCTGTAATAGTTCGGCATTGAAGCAGAGGAAGCAGTAAGTCTTCCCATATCCCCTATCACCTTAAGCAGCACGTTTCTCAGTCCCTTATCTTTAATCAGGGCAACCGCCTTCTTGATTAGCGCGGGCTCAACGGTAATAAGCGAGCCGCCGGAAATATTCATTTCATCAGAGGTGAGAATTTTACTGTCGAACAGATAGTCAATCTGCTCGCCGGTAAGGCTCGGGAGTATCGCCCTTATAACGCCGAACTTTGCCATTGAAAAGCCTATATTCTTATAATATCTTTTCTGATAATCCCAGAGTATTTCCGCGCTGTAGGTACGGCTTTCGTCTGAGATAACAACGTCCGCAAGTATTGCCGCCGCCTTAAGCGCGTTTGAAATACCCGAGCCGATGAGCGGAACGGTCATAAACGCGCTGTCGCCTATTGCAGCATAGCCGTCCGCAACCATTAGCGAAAGCGGATGACGAACGGGGATTTCAACTATTTTTCCGCCGCGGAGAAGCGATTTTCCGAGAACGGGGTTGTGTTCTCTGAAGAATGCCGCTCTCTCCTCAGCCTCCTCCTCTGAAAACGGCTCAAACTCGCCTATAAGCAAATCGCTGTGGGATTTATCGCTGATTACCCAGCCTATTCCCATTCTTCCGTTTGGAATAAGGTAAACCTTGTACTTATTCTTAACGTCCTCGCTCGCCTTATCGTAAAGAGCGCGGTAAACGTAGAATTTTTCGTTAGGCGCGGTGGTTTTCTGAACGCCGCAGATTTCCGGCAGTGAGGCTCTGATAACGCTTTCGCAGCCGCAGGCGTCAATTATCAAATCACCGTAAATTTTTCCCTTTTCCGTTTCAATACCAACTACCCTGTCGCCCGCAAGAAGCGGCGCTTTTATCTCTGTTTCATACTCAAATTTTACGCCAGCCTCCTCAGCAAAACCGATAAGGTAATTATAGAGGAACTTTCGCTCCATATTTATGCTTGTATTTTCGCCTTCGGGCATTGAAATAACCGTGTTTTCCGACGGCGGAACGAAAGTTATATTTGCCCCCGGCTCATAGTTTTCCTCAGACGGCATGGGAATACCGATATCCTCAAAGGCTGTTGCGTCAAACGCGTCCATCCAGTCGTAACCCATTGAATCGCGCTTATTCTTTTCATAAACGGTTACGTCAAAGCCTTCCTTTGCAAGCAGCATACCCGCTGCAATACCGCCGTGACCGCCGCCTGCAACAATGATTTTTTTACTCATTATAAGCAACTCCCAAAGTTTTTATAAATAATAGACTGTTTTCTATTATGATTATACCACTTTTTATGTACAAAATCAACCGTGTGTATATTTTATAATCTTGAATAATTTGACACAGTATGTTAAAATAATAACAATTAAGACAAAAGGAGCGATGTTTATGAAAAAAGCCTCTTGGTTATTTATTTCCATTTTAACAGCACTTATGATATCCTGGCTTACGGCAATTTCAACTATTCTTTATAAGGTATTCGTTGACCCGCCGCAGACCGACAGAGAGAATCCCGACCCGGGACTTTTCTTTGACGATGATTACGCCGAAGCAACGAAGGAAACGGACGATGCAATAATAAGGCTCAAAGAGAATTACACCGCAGAGGAGGTAAGCATTACAACTGACGACGGGCTTACCCTTCCCGGCTTCTTTTACATTAATGAAAACCCGACTGAGGACACCTTCATCTGCGTTCACGGCTATAACACAAACAGCGACTTTGCTTTTGCGGCTATGGTTGAGCCTATTCTCAACGCGGGTTATAACTGCTTCCTTGTTAACCACAGGCATTTCAGCGGCCACGAGGGCAAATTTACGGGCTTCGGTATTCTTGAAAAGGAAGAGCTTATAAAGTGGATTGAATGCGTTAATTCGTACTTCCCCAACGGTAAGATTGTTCTTTACGGCACTTCAATGGGCGCTGCAACAATAATGCAGGCGTCCGATAAAGACCTGACGCCGAACGTAGTCGGCTTTATTGAGGACTGCGGCTTCACAACCTGCTACGATGAGTTCAGCTATCTCGTTAAAAGCGTTACTCACCTTCCCTCCAAACCGATTATCGGCAGCCTCGGAATAATGAGTAAGGCGCTGCTTGACCTTGATATCAAAACCTCGGATTCACGCGAAGCTCTTAAAAACACAAAGCTTCCCGCACTGTTCATCCACGGCGGAAGAGATAACTTTGTTCCGACGTATATGGTTCAGGAGTGCTTTGACGCCTGCGGCAGCGAGGACAAAAAGCTCGTTATCTACGACGAAGCAAGACACACTCAGTCGCACTTCAAATATCCCCACGAATACGAAAAGGAAATATTTGAATTCGCAGACAGAATTACAGGCAGAACAAAAACAGAAGAACAATAAAAAAACGCCGATTTACCGGCGTTTTTTAATTAAGAATTATGAGTTAAGAATTAAGAAGCGCGCTCAATTCCGAATTCCGAATTAATATAGTGCCCGCCCGAGAATAAATTTTTACTGTTTAAATAACGCTGCTTATTTCATCAAGTGTCTGTATTGTATAATCCGGTACATCTGATTCTGGTTGGTGCCTTGCGAAGCCCTGCTTCACCCAAACGGTTTTCATTCCGATTTTCTTAGCAGGAAGTATATCGTTATCAATTCTATCGCCAACCATAACAGCATTTTCGGGCAGACAGTTTGCTCGCTCAAGAGCAATTTTAAACATTTCCGGATTCGGTTTTTCGACGCCTTCCTCAGCGGAAGCAATTACCAAATCAAAGTATTTGCCGATGCCCCAATCTGCCAATCTTTGTGCGCTGCCAACAGACTGATTTGCGATAATGCCCAACTTATACTTTTTCGATAGTTCTTTAAGGACGCTTTCGGTAAACTGATACGGCTTTTCAAACTCCTTGTGCCATTTTGTTTTTTGCAATCCAAAATAGTGCAGCGCTTCCTTATATGGATTATCCGAAGTCGCTGCCAGTTCAATTACTTTGTCTTTGAATTCCTGATATGAAATGTTAGTGCCTTCTGTCGTTTCTTTATATCGGATTTCATAGCACAGGCTTTCGTCCACAAGAGTAGAGCCAATATCAAAGAATATCCAGTTTATATTAGTCATAATAATTCCTTGTTTTTCAAATCATCTAATAATTCTATACTCGCTTCATTAACAAATGCATCCATTATCTGCGGCGTTAAATAATGATATTCCATTTCTTTTGGTTTATTGACGGTATAATGCCTCACAATATTTTTCATCTGCCGTGAGATTTCATTGTTCCGGTACCATTCAGGGTAGGCTTCGTTCCAAGCACCATAAGTCTTAAACAGTTCAAATGAAGGACTTTCGTTTTCGGTAAAATACAGAAAATCAATATTGTTCCTTTCGGCTGCAACGGTTTTTCTTACTTCATCATTATACCTGAAATCGCCGTATTTATTTTCAATAGGAAGAAACAGCTTATTAGCATAATAGCAGTCAGCAAACAGATGGATATAATAACCTACATAAAACGATTTTTTCTTGATATCGGTTTCGTTTTTAATATAGGTGTTGTAGATATAGTTATAATCGCAGTCCGTCTTTTTGGAATAGTAATAATCTTTTGTGAAATGCGTTTCGCCTGTCGGTGGCATATAGACACCGTGTGAACTGTCGGGAATACCGCAATCGGGCGCAATATTGCCGATGATAAAATATTCCCTATTCAGCGTTTTTAAGTGCGGCAACAACTTATCCGCTATTCTGAAATGATTAGCCCAGGTTGGCATAATGTTCTCCTGTTTGTTCTTCTATTCTTTTTATTTCTCCCATTACTCGCTCTCTGCCATATTCTGTCTGATACCAGTTATTCTTACTTATATCAAAACCGTCAAAGGTGACAACGGTAAAATCCACATTTGGAAAATACATTTGATATAGCAGCAGACAGCGCTTTGCGTGAAATGATTTACATACAATCAACGCTTTTCTGATAGATAGGTTGTTTTCATCAACAACACGCTTTGCATATTCAGCATTTTGTTTGGTGTAACCTGATCTGTTTTCGCCGTAAATATCATTTTCATTAACGCCGTTCTTTATCAGAACATCTTTATAAAAATCGTATTCCATTTCAAATTCGGGAAGAGGAAAACAATCACGCTTGACGCTAAACTTACCGCCGATGATAATTTTATCAGAATAGCCATTGTGATACAACTCCGCCGCAAGCTCAGCGGCTTCGGGCAATGAGCCACCGACAACAAATATTGCATCAGCATCACACGGCTGAGCTCCCATAAAAATGTAATTTGTAATGTATTCTTTTAACGCGGCAACATCTCTTGCTTTCAGATACTGTTGCTGATATGTTTTCGGGTGAATATCATTTATCAGTTTTATCATTTCAGACAGTCTATGCCATTGCAGCTCAGTGCCGCTATTCGTTTCCTCTTCGGTGAAGTGCGGCACGCCTACGCTGTCGGCTTCAACAACATAATAATACGATATTTGTGTATAGTCAGCTTGTGCACGGTTTTCTTTAATCATACCGAGTTCAGCGATGCTACCGCAGGTGCATCCCGTTTCTTCAAGAATTTCTCTTTTCAGCGCAGTTATTATATCCTCGCCGTCATCAACACCGCCCCCGGGGAGCGAATAAGGGTGAAACTTCTCGGAGTGTATAACGGCATAAAGGTCGCCGTTTTTAACTATTGCCCGTGCAGTATATCTTGGCTCAGCAAAAGACAGTCCTTCTTTGCCGAATATTTCTTTGTCGGTTATTTCAGCTATAAGTTTCATTTATTACCTTTCCGAAAGTTATTACGGTTTTGCGAGCTGACGACCTCGGCGACCGTCTTTTACAATCCCTCAGTCACTTCGTGACAGCTCCCTTTACACAAGGGAGCCTTTTTTGTTGCAAGATAAAAACCGTAGGGGAGGGTCTCCGTGCCCTCCCTCAATTAATTGTCTTAGCGAAGCGCGCTCAATTCCGAATTCCGCTTTCCGAATTCCGAATTAAACAGAGCGCCGCCCCTACTAAATGCGACAGCTCCCCTTATCAGGGGAGCCGTTATATTGTTATATGTTAATCCTCTGCTGCTTCTACTGCTTCCTGAATCCACTCCTCGTCCTCCGGCTTGCTTTCACCGTGCTTAACGCGGGTGATAACAGCGAGTCCGATTGCAAAGAAGATTGCGCAGAACAGGAACATATAGTTATAATCCTCGTGGAAAAGACCGATTAACGCACCGCAGAGAATCGGACCTGTAATAGCCGCTGAGAATGTTGCGGTATAGTAATAGCCTGTAAAGGTACCAACGTAATCTCTGCCGCCGATTGCAAGAACGAGCGGAAGGGTATTGATATTAATACAGCCTACCGCCGCGCCGCCTACAACGAGCGCAATCCAGAGAACTACCCAGGTAAACGTTCTGTTGTTTATGAACTGCGAAACCGCAAGGTATATACCGAACATAACGACTATAACGCTGAGACCGATAATAATTGTTTTCTTACGCCCGAGCTTTCTTCCCATAGCGCCTGCGGGAATACCGAAGGCAGCGAGCGAAACGGCGAATATCGCCATCATAAGAGTTGAATAAATCGGCTTAACGTTTAAGGTATCAAGCGCAAAGTTTGTAAAGTTAGGAACAATAGCTTCCGTTGCGTTATTGATAAGGAATAGCGCCGCAAGCATTGTAATAAGGCTCGTTCTTTCCTCTTTGCTGATTGGTAAATCTTTTATCTTAATCTTCTTGCTCTTGCCTTCGCCCTCATCCATATAAACGTCTTTTGAAAGGTCGTTTTGCTTATTTTTCTTATAGAAAAGAACAAGAACAACGAGACAGAGAACGGAGATAATAGCGGCAACAAGAAATACGGGAGTATAGTTAACGTACTGCGGAGCGCCCTTGCTCATATCTACAACCTTCTGAGCAACAAGCTGGCTGTCCGCTCCCGAGCTGGAGAAGGTTGAGCCGTCAAAATAGAGCTTATCCCTGCCCGAAGCTATAAAGTTATCAACGTGGTCCTTATACTTGCTTGGGTCAAAGCCGTTGAGATAATTAACAACGGGAGTGCCGTCAGCATTGGTTGCAAGAATCTGACCGAGCGTATTTGTTTTTGCCTTGAGCGCGTCGTGAATTGCAGTAAAGCCTAAAATGCCTACAAGCGTTGTTGCAATAGTACCTACAACAAAGCCTATCATCTGGCCGATACCGCCCATAATATTGATTACGGCGTTGGCGTCGCTCTGAAGATGTGACGGAGTAAAGTCAGGCATAAGCGATACAACGGGTGAGCGCCATACCGACATAGTAAAGTTAAAGAAAATAATAACCGTCATCATAAGCACTATTGAAAGCGCCGTTGCCTTTACCGTTGCTGCAACGGGGATAAGGCTGAAGAACGCAGCGCATATCGGAAGGCAGATAATTATGTACGGCATTCTCTTGCCCCATTTTGAATGGGTTTTATCGCTCTTCTTACCAAAAAATGGCTGGAAGATAACGCCGAAAATATTATCAATAGTCATAATAGCGTTAACAAACAGCGCTACCGAAAGAAATGCGGGAAGCTTTGCGCCGCCGTCGGTAAGCTCTGTAAGCTTTGCGCGGAAAATTACGGGAACATATGAATTATAAACCGACCACATCAGCATACAACCCATAAAGCCGAAGCCGATAAGGAAAGTCTGTTTATAATTTAAACCGTTTCCCTTCTTTTTGTTTTTACCCATAGTTACTCTCCAATCATAATAATATACTCATATATTATCATATAATAAAGCAAAATTCAAATAAACATTGTATAAATTTTTACGCCCAGGGGTCGGAGCTTTCGGGCTCGCGGATACCCGAGAGGAGAAATTGCTCCCAAAGGTACCATTTTCCGTCCTTGGCAAGACGGAGAGTTACCTTACGCGGACTGTCCGCACCGCCCGAGGTAAGATAGAGCTTAGCGTAGTTTTCATCGTCATATGAATAAGGGTTTTCGCTTACAACGACTGAGAGCGGCTCGGCGGGCTTATAATCATTCTGCGGCGTTGCGCCCGAAAAATATGAACGCGGTATATAATCCTTGCCGTCCATAAACCTGTCGTTAATAAACTGCTTTTCATACGGTGTAAGCGGCTTCGGTCCTTTAATAAAATCAAGCATTGAATAACAAAGTTCCTTATCGGACGAAAAATAATTCAAAGCAAGAACGGTAAGCGCCGCGGTTTTAAACGGGGTTGACATATCCGCCTCCGGCAGAGCCTTAAAGCCTTCAAGGTCTGCGGGAAGGCGCGAAAAGGTAATTCTTTCAGCCTTGTTTTCAGAGGTCTGCGAAGGGGCAGCTTCCTCGTTGCTCTTTTTAACTAAATCATCAAAAAATCCCATAGTATCTCCTTTCGCTATTTAATCATTAATATTGATATACTGAAAAGCATTTGAGCAGGATAATATGTTAAAAGCGTTAAGTAACGCATTTTAGCCGTTCCGAAGCGCTTATCATCGCAGAATTTGAGCCCGAGGGTTGCGTCCGAAGTCATAAACATAACGGGCGCGATAAAGAGCATAATCTGAAGCGGAATATTATCCTTAACGCCGAACAGCGCGAGCGAAATTGAAAGCGCCGACATTGCGCACAGCCCCGCAGTATAAACGAGGATAGGCGGTCCGATTTTACCGGGCTTCAGTTTAAGAATGAATACAGCGCCCACTGCTATACACATACCGAGCGCCCATACTCCGAGGAATACGGGAAGCCTGAAGACGCCGCGGATTTTAACCTCTTTAATAAATGCGACTATATACAGAATATGCCCGACAAGGAACGCCGCCGCGCCGAGAACGGTAACGACAATAAGATTTTTCTTTTCCTTTTCCGGGTCACTGTTTTTAACGTACGGGTCAAGCGAGAGCAGAGCGTCGCCGACAAGCCCGAAAACAAGCGCTGAAAGAACGAGCTTTCCGTAAATTTCCTTATCCGACTGCGCATAGGCAATGCTACCGCTGATAACAAAAACTGCTGAGGCAAGCATTTTCAGCCAGAACGCCGTAACGTCAACCGACGGGTAGCTCTTTTTTGCATATACGCTGGCAACCGCTATATCAATTGCCATCAAAACTATAAAAACAGCCATAACTTTCTCCTTTAATAAACTAATGTCTATAATGATTTTACAACAAAAATATTGCTTTTGTCAATTGACATAATTTATATATTAATTTTGCTGTTTTTGTGCATTAATACAAAAAAGCTATCTTGAAACGGTAAAACCTCTGCCCTGTACCTCCTTGATTTTAGTTACGGTTATAAACGCCTCGCCGTCAACGGAATTTACAAGCTCCTTTAAAGCGTAAAGCCTTCTAGGAGGAATTACGCAAATAACTCCCATCTGCTTTTTTCCGCCGTAGCCCGTTTCAATATTCAGCATCGTAACGCCTGCGTCAAGTGTTTTCAGCAGGGCTTTGCGGATTTCAGCATAGCTTTCGGAAATTACGAGCACCTGAATCTGAGCCTTACCGATAAGCATTACCCTGTCAAGCGACAGAGTTTCCACGGCAACGGTTATAATCCCGAGAAGGAGACTTTCGCTGTCCGAAACAAAGAGTTGAGCGCCGATAATTACAAAATCAAGCGTCCACACTATTACGGCAACGTTGATATGGGTATACTTCTGAACGATAAGTCCTATTAT
Source organism: Ruminococcaceae bacterium UBA3751 (assembly GCA_002371215.1). Classification (GTDB taxonomy): domain Bacteria; phylum Bacillota; class Clostridia; order Oscillospirales; family Acutalibacteraceae; genus Eubacterium_R. The sequence continues at coordinate 13,708 of DFGL01000030.1, forward strand.
ATCCGTTCCGCCGCTTGACGAGCCTTCGCGCATCAGAATTCCGATTGACGCCCCGAGCAATGCACCTGCAAAAAGGCTCGCAATAAGACGGTTTTCGGTAATACTAAGCAAAGCGGGAATCCGCTGAAATACGGAGAGAAAAAGCGGATATAAAACTGAGCTTGCTGCCGTTGAAAGGAAGAATTTAAGCCCGAGAATTTTCCACCCTATAAGCAAAAGAATAACGTTGGCAAGTAAAACAAAAAGCGAGGTATCAAAGCCGCTCAGCCTGTTAATAACAATAGCAGTTCCCGTTACGCCTCCTACGGGAATTCTATCGGGAATTATAAAAGCGGCTACGGAAAAAGCAAAAAGCGCATTGCCGAATATAATCGCTGAAATATACTTTACTTTTTTCATATTATCACCCCTTTTATTTTTTACTGTATTTTACGGATAACCCGTTTTAGTAAAAAGAATTATTATAAAAGCATAAAGTTTTCACTTAAATATTGCATTTTTATTCAATAATTGTATAATTGTTTTGGCATAAAAATGACTGCATAAAGAGGCGATAGGATATGAAAAAAACTCTAAGAGATTATATTGAAACAACGCTGTTTATTCTTCTCGGAAACGCTCTGCTTGCGTTTCTCGTTGCGGCGTTCATAATTCCGCACGATATTATTATGGGCGGAACAACGGGAATAGCGATAGTTTTAAACCGAATAATCCACGTTGACACGGCGCTGCTTGTACTGATACAAAATATAGGGCTGCTGATTTTAGGGCTCATTGTTCTTGGAAAAAAGTTCTTTTTAACAACGGTTGCAAGCTCGGTTTTATACCCCGTTATGCTTGGAATTATGCAGAAAATACCGAATATTGACAAGCTGACGGACGACACCCTGCTCGCCTCCCTTTTTGCGGGAGTTTTAATGGGAATATCTCTCGGGCTTGTTATGAGGGTAGGCTCATCAACGGGCGGAATGGATGTTGTTAACCTTGTTTTTCACAAATGGTTTCATATCCCCGTTGCAATCCTTGTATGGGCAACGGATTTAATAATAGTCGGCGGTCAGGCAATTTTTCTCAAACCCGAAAAAACGCTTTTCGGCATAGTAGTTCTTGTTTTAGAGGCATACGCGCTTGATAAGGTTATGGTTTTCGGTAAGGCTCAGACTCAGCTTTACATAATATCCTCACGCTATGAGGAAATCCGCAGCAGGCTGCTTAACGAAATGAACGTTGGCGTTACGCTGTCTATGATAGAAACGGGCTTATTCCAGAATCAGCAAAAGGCAGTTCTCTGCGTTATTCCGACGAGAAAGCTTTACGATACAACCGAGCTTATCCACTCTGTTGACAGCGAGGCGTTTATTACAATAACAAAAATAAAAGAGGTACGCGGGCGCGGTTTTACGGAGGCACGGCAAAATCTTATCCCCGAGGATAAAAAATAATATAGACTTTTTGCTCTGAATATATTATAATACTAAACATATTAATTATGAGGCAGGTACGCTTATGAATATAGTTGTTTTGGGCGGCGGAATAAGCACGGAGCGCGACGTTTCGCTCACAAGCTCAAGAAACATTGTTAAGGCGCTCAGAAGCATCGGTGAAAATGCAGTTTTACTCGATGTTTTTATGGGCTATGAGGGTGATTTGAATAAGTTTTTCGAAAACGACGAGGAGGTTTCCGCCGAATCGCTTATCGGACTTGTTGACCCTTCAATTGAGGAAATAAAAAAAGCCCGCGGCGTAAGCGAGGACGAATTCTTCGGCAAAAACGTTCTTAAAATCTGTAAAATGGCGGACTTTGTTTTTATCGGACTCCACGGTGAGGACGGCGAGGACGGTAAGGTGCAGGCTGCGTTTGACCTTCTCGGAATTAAATATACGGGTACAGGCTGCCTCGGCTCTGCGCTCGCTATGAACAAGTACTTTTCAAAACAGATGATGGTTGCAAACGGCGTTACAACCGCTGATTACACCGTTATGAAAAAGAACGGCAATTCTGTTCCTGCGTTCACGGGTCCCTGCGTTATCAAGCCCTGTTCGGGCGGTTCAAGCGTAGGCGTTTCAATAGTTGAAAGCGAAAGCGAATACGAAAACGCGGTTAAAAAGGCGTTTAAATACGAGGATGAAATAATCATTGAGCAGTACATAAAGGGGCGCGAATTTTCAGTAGGCGTTTTAGGCGATACAGTGCTTCCGCCAATAGAAATCATCCCCAAGGACGGCTTTTACGATTACGAAAATAAATACCAGGCGGACAAAACGATTGAAATCTGCCCCGCTCAGCTCAGCGATGAGCAGACAAAGATTGTTCAGCTTTCAACAAAACGCGTATTCGACGCTCTCGGGCTTCAGGTTTACGGAAGAATTGATTTTATTCTTAACGAAAAGGACGGAAAGTTCTACTGCCTTGAGGCAAACTCTCTCCCGGGTATGACTCAGATGAGCCTTCTTCCGCAGGAGGCTGCGGCAATAGGAATTGACTACCCGTCGCTCTGTATGAAAATCATTACTCTCTCGGGAAAAAAGTATTAATAAAAAAAACTCCCCTGTGTTAAACACAAGGGAGTTTTTTATTATCTTATTCTGCGCTCTGAACCGCTGTTTCTTCGGCGTTTGCTTTTTGTACCTCAGCATAAATCGGCTCAAGTCTTTCCTTAGTAAGCGGATAAGCGAATTTATAGAGAAGCCAGATTGAAGTATAGGTTATTGCGGGGATTAGCGTACAGATAAAGAGAATTTTATCGCTGACGCCAGAAACGTATCCCGCATTAGCCATTTTTTCAGGGTCATAATGAGCGTACTTTTCAAGCAGCATAAGTCCGCCGTAATCGGCAATAGTCTGACCGAGTTTTCTTGAGAAGGTGTAAACCGCATAAATTGCGCTTTCGCTCTTAATACCCGTTTTAACGTACTGATAGTCAATTACGTCGGCAACGACAGCCCAGTTTGTAATTGAAACGAAGGAGTAACCGAAACCGATAATAAACAGCGTTGCCATAAAGATAACTATAGTTTTAGTATCTGAATTCGGCTTGAAGGTATTCCTCAAAAGGAAGCAAGCGATAGCCGCAAAGGCTGCAAACATTGAGCCGAATCCCGCAAGCTCTTTTTTACCGAATTTCTTTGAAAGCGCGGGAGTTACAAGAATCATAAGCGCCATCGGGAAATACTGGGCAACGGTACCTAAAATAGAGAGCTTTGTATTAACAAAGTAGTTTTTGAAAAGGTACTGGTTAAGTGAAGCGAACTGAAGCTGACCGCTGATAAGCACGCCCGTAATTGCAAGAACGATGAACGGACGGCTCTTAAACATACCCTTATAGGCGTCCTTCATATTTACGTCGGGGTTAGCTGCAGACTTAACGCGTTCTTTTGTTGTTGCAAAGCATAGCAGATAGAATACTATCGCGCAAATACACATTGCAAGCGCAAACATAAAGAAGCCCTTCGGGTTTGCTACGTTGATGGTTTTTGAAGCGTCAGTCGGGTCCGGCTGTTTATTATAGATAATAAACGGAGCAACGAGGAGCGGAGCCGCGCCGCCGATACCGCCGCCGATTGAACGGAAGGTTGAAAGCAGCGTTCTTCCCTCGGGCTCATCCGTAATAACGGAAGCGAGCGAGCCGAACGGAACGTTGATTCCCGTATACATCATACCGAAGCCGATATAGGTTATGTACGCATAAACAAGAATGAGCGCCGTGCTCTTTGTATACTGAGTTACGTTGATAAAGCAAAGCAGTTCTGCTACAGCAACCGGAATCGCAACCCATTTTATGTACGGACGGAACTTTCCGTCCTTTCCGGGCGGGCGTTTTGCAACTATAGCGCCCCATAGCGGGTCGTTAATCGCGTCCCAGAGTCTTGTTACAAGAAAGAGCGTTGCAATCTTGCCCGGGGTAATCATTAAAACATCCGTATAAAACATCTTAAGGAATGAGGAAACGTAGGTTAAAACGAAAAGGTTGCCCGCGTCGCCGAGCATATAACCCATTGCTTCTTTTATTCCTATATGATTCGGATGCTGATAGGTAGGTTTAGCCTTTTTATTTTTGGACACTTAGCATCCCTCCTTACCTTACCATATTATCACATAAATACTTATAAATCAATAAAAGTTGAATATTTTTAAAATCTCAAAATTGAATTGACTTTATCGAAATAATATGATATTATACAAAAAAAGGACCTTAACAGGCATAATATTGGCCACTTATTCTTTACTTGGTAAAGAATTTAAAGGTTTTATTTATTTTCACCGCCGATAATTCAATCGGCGGTTGTTTTTTTGCAAAAAAATGTACAACCGGGGGCTGTCCCCGGTTGTACATACGGTTGTCTGTTATTTTGCTTTTTCTTTTTTAACGCCTTTCAGCATTTTAAGTTCACCCGTTTTTGATGCGCGGTACAGCTTCCCCTTATATTTAACAACGCGCCCTTTAACCATTTTTGCGTTTTTTCCGAAATAATATTTTACTTTTCCCTTTTTTACTATCTTTTTTTTCTGAATAATACCGTTCTTATCAGCGCAGTATGTTGCTTTTTTTACTGTAAAGAATCCGCCGCGTTTAAGGTTTCCGTTTTTATTAAAGTAATAAGTTTTGCCCTTGATTTTACAAAAGCCCGTAACCATTATTCCGTTTTTATTATAATACTTTTTGTAGGTAACGCCGTCAGTATCTGTATATTTATGCCAGCATGCCTTATACATAATGCCCTTTTGCTTATTATCCCGTCCATTGCTGAAATAATAGGTTTTAGAGCCGATTTTTGTTGTTCCCGTTGCAAGCGCACCGCTTTTGCCGAAATAGAAGGTTCCTGTTTTACCGTCGTCACATTTCAGGTTTTTCATACCCGTTGCAACGCTGCCATCCTTAAGGAGGTAGTACCTGTTATTCTTGTAGGTTAACCAGCCGTTATGCTTTTCGCCGTACATATCAATATAGTAGGTTTTTGAGCCGTACTGCTTCATACAGTCGGTAACAATACTGCCGTCGCTGAAAAGGTACTCGTTTCCATCAAGCTCTTTCCAACCGTTTAGTTTTGTTCCGTCAGGTGAGGAATACTTTATGCTCTCAGAGCATGAGCTCTTTGGCAGCGATGCGTTTCCGTCCTCAAGGCTTCCGCCGATATAATGCGGTGCATAATATCCTACAAGATACTGCAGCCTTGTTGCGTCCGCTTTGGTAATGGAATCATATACCGTATAGTCGTTTTTAAACTTGCTCGTATTAAGTATTTCTTTAATCGTACCGAGATCGGAGTTATAAAACGGGATAATATTTTCATCATTAACGCTTTTAGGAAATTCAGAGGTGCCGAAGATTTTTGCATAAATCGACAGCGCAAAAATATATGTTCCCCAAACGGCAGGGTGATTTCTTGAATCCCTGAGAGTTAAATCCCTGAACCAAACGCCGTTGTTATACACCTTGTTGTATTGAGCAAAAATCCCCCTTGTATCTATTAGCGAGGCACGTGTTTTCTCAGCAAAAGCATAGTGTTCCTTATGCCTGTCTTTTTTAAGAGAGTTTATCCAGTAATTTGAATGAATAATGAAATTTTTATTGGATTCGAGCTTATCAGAGAAAAACGCAAGCATATGCGCGTCGCTAATAGCGGTATTTTCAGCAGGAGTATTGTTCTGCAAAACGACATAATCCCAGCTATTGCTACGGTCAATACCGCCGAAGTCAATTTCAGCTATTTGCGCTAAGGTATCCGTTCCCTTTTCAATGCGTTTATTTTTATACCAAGCATAGTATGATATTTCTTCTTTAAGAAGATTATCCGCGTCGCTTCCGCTGTTCACTGCGCTTACCACGAGAAGGTCCTTATCAGAAGCATTACCGATGCCGCACAGCATCTGGTCAAGCCCGTTGTAGTAGGTGTAGCTGTTTCCGACAAGAAGAATTTTTATGCAGTCAGTTGCTACCTCAACATATTCAGCGTATGCCGAAAAACCCCCTGCAAATGAGGAGGCAATTATTATCAAAGATAAAACAAGCGATATTAACTTTTTAACTATTTGTTTCAAATCAACAATCACCTGAACCGTAAATGATAGTTAATTATTATATCACAATTTTTATTTTTTTCAATATAAATCATATTTTTTACAACACATACCTTAGTTATTGTTTAAAAAAGGTAATTTTTTTACAAAATCGTTAACAAGTTAGCCGTTGCTAATTTTTTTGCCTTTTTCTATTGACTTTAAAATTTTTTTATGTTATAACAATTACGAAATTAAAAGTTAGCATACGCTAACAAGTGAGGTGATACGATGATTCCACTCAGTGTTTTGGGAGACGGAAACGACGGCATTATAAAAAAAGTCGGCGGAAAACCCGAGGTCAGAAAGCACCTTGAAAACTTAGGGTTTATAGTCGGAGACCGCGTTAATGTTATTACCGAGCAAAACGGAAATATTATCGTAAAGGTTAAAGAGGCAAGGATTGCCATAAGTAAGGAAATGGCAATGAAAATATATGTTTAAAACGTTAATAATTATCATTTATATAAGGAGGATAGAATATGACTTTAAGAGATGTTAAAATCGGCGACACCTGTAAGGTTAAGCGTATCCACGGTGAAGGCGCCCTCAAGCGCAGAATTATGGATATGGGTATTAC
>DFGL01000066.1:0-15657 GCA_002371215.1 Ruminococcaceae bacterium UBA3751
GTAATCACAGTGAATGAATTCAACGAATATGTACGTGAGAGGTTTTCCTCATTCGGTGATATTGTTATAAGATCCATGATGGGCGGATACCTTGTGTACTTTAATGGTAAATTGATAGGCGATATTTGCGATAATGAATTGTTCTTGAAAAGAACGCCGACATCGGACAGACTTCTTGCCGACTCAGAACTGCGTTATCCTTACGAAGGTTCAAAAACGCTGATGCACGTATTTGACAGATTTGAGGATGCGGGTTTGATTGCAGAATTACTCGAAGGCATGTATGTGGAACTGCCCGAAAGGAAACCCAAAAAAGCCAAATCAGACTGAAAACTTCTGATTTACGGATAAGGTGAAAGGGCGACAACTCAGTTAGGAATTTGGCGATTTGAGATTGATGTGGTCAACCCGGCTATCATTATATATATTCCACTTCAATGGCATCAAAGCGGCATTTGGAAGCACACACGCCGCACTGAAAACACTTATCCTGATTGATTGTAAACGGTTCCTTAACCTTGCCTGTCGGCGCTTTTGCCTTGCAGACGCGGTTGCACATCGTGCAGCCCTTGCATTTTTCGGGAATTATCGTTACCTTCTTTATCCGTTTGTAGCCCTCGGGCGCGCTTATTGCGCTTACGGGGCAAACGCGGGAGCACTGCGAGCATTCAACGCAATTCACTTCGTCAATTGCATAGAGTGAAGCGTCGTCATTTTTTGCTCCGATAGCGTCAAACAGACAGGTGAAGGCGCATGCGCCGCAGCCTACGCAAAGGCTTTCATCGATTTTAAATGCCATAGTTTAACCTCCCGAGGAAGGAGAGAGGAACCATACCTCGTCCCCGTCGTTTAATTTTTGCCTTTTCTTTTTGCAGTGCTCGCCGTTGATATATACGGTAGCGTCGCTGAAGGAAAGGCTGCTTTTATGTTCGCCCGTTGCGATTTTATTGAGCTCGTTTAATAAATTGGAGAGCTTTTCGGCAGATATTTCAATATCGGAAATATGCGTATCAACTCTGTAAACTCCGAAGAGCTTAACCTTAACTTTTGCCATATTACCCCTCCTAATCTATCATTTTTGCCGCGGTAACGGCTGCGTCGTAAACGGCTTTGTCTATTTTTATCCCAAGCGTTTTCAGGCGGTGCCAGGTCGGAATACCGTCCTTCCAGCCCCTTGCGCGGTAGAATACCTTTTTCATCGTTTCAAGCGGAACCTTCGTTTTCGGGTTGTTCGGGTCCTGCAATTCCTCCGTCAGTCGTTTAGGAAGCTTATCCGCGCCCGCCTTCTGACCGAGGATAACGTTTCCGATTCGCTCTGCGTTCCAACCGTACGCGCCCCAGGTAAGAAAGCTCGCCATATTTGATTTCATTCCCGTTGCGTGCTTAACTGCAATGGCGTGCGGCAGCAGAGGAATATTTATTTGCGGCACTTTTGTAAAGTGGCTGAGCAGATTGACAACGGGTCCGACGTATGGAAACGCCGCCAGAATAATTTTTGTAAGCAGCATATTCGGCTTTCCGATTAAAAAGCCCGGGAGCACGGCATAGCTTGTAAACAGGCAGCTGCCTGCAGCGGAAACGGATTCCATAAGATTCTGGAACATAATCGCAAGCGCCGCTTTTCCGTGCGGCGTGAGAGAATCAACGTCAAGACCGAGACCTTCAACAACAACCATATAGCCTGCGTTGAGATGACATCCACCGCGGTTGGAGGTGGCGTAGCCGAGCCCTTGACCGACTGCGTGGCGAGGCTCGTAGGCGGCGAGCTCCATGCCCTTGGCGTGAATGGCGTATTCCTTGCCGCCGAATTTTTCGCTCATCCGCTTGCTGCCGTCTGCAAGCTCTGCTCCTTCTCCTCTGCGGTAAGCAATATCCTCAAACATTTTTGAAATATTATCCGTTTCGCCAAAGTGAATTCCGAAATCGTGAACTCCCTTTTCGGCAAGCTCCATAGCGAAAGCCACTGAGCCCGCGCAGGAAATTGCGTCCATACCGAGTTCGTCCAGTTCATAATTCCATTTCAGAATTTTTTCCATATCATCGTTTAAAATATTCGGACCGAGCAGACCGAGCGTTTCCAACTCGGGGCCTTTGACAACCTTGCCGTCAACGTTAACGCGTCTTGCACAACGGATAACGCAGGTTGTGCAGGCGCCGTTTGAAACGAGATGGTTTTCCGCAAGTTCTTCGCCCGATACCTTCTCAAAACCGTCATATCTGCCTGCCGAGAAATTCTTAGTGGCAAGAATAGAATGAGCCTGCATCGGCGCAATAAGTCCTGCAGTGCCAAGCTTCGGAAGCTGTCTGCCCGTCAGCGGATGAGTCTGCAAAACCTTTGTCCATTTGATATTAAGGTCGCGGAGTTTTTCTTCGTTTTGGAGCTCGGGGAGCTTTGTGCCTCTCGCGGTAACGGCTTTCAACTTTTTATCTCCGAACACCGCGCCGACTCCGCCGCGCCCTGCCGTTCTTTCGTTGCTGAAAACGCAGGCGTAAAGCACCTTGTTTTCGCCTGCGGGACCGATAACGAGCCGTCCGGGATAATCAAGAAGTTTTTCCTGTGCTTCGCCCGTTGTAAGTCCCCAGAGCTCATCTGCGCTTTCAAAGGTAACCTCGTCCTCTTCAATGTGAACGGTTATCGGGTTTTCGCTTTTTCCGCTGAAAATAACGGCGTCATAGCCCGCGCGCTTCAGTGAAAGACCAAAATCGCCTCCGCAGTTTGACGAGGTAATAATATTGGTCAGCGGCGAAATTGTGGAAATGTTAAACCTTGATGTGTTAGGACATCCCGTTCCCGTAAGCGGACCTGTTGTTACAACAAGCCAGTTATCCTCATCAAACGCCTTCATTTCGGGCGTAATGTGGTGCAGAAGGATATCCGCCGCCATAATTTTTCCGCCGAGGGTACGCTGCCTGTCCTCATCGGTCCAGGGAAAATCGCTGAAGGTCTGTTTTGTTAAATCAACAAACAGTACCTTGCCCATATAGCCTTTAAAGTTAGTCAAAGCCATCACTCCTTATAGTAAGTGCGTGAATTTCATTGTTGTCGTAAATATACAGCTTGCCCGCGCTTTCGGTTTTGCCGAGAAAATAATCGGTTGCAAGCTGTGCCTCAAGCGCTCCGATAATTCCCGCCGTGGCGCTTGGAGAATGCATTTTTTTATCGGTATTATTAAGACAGCCCGCCGTCTCTAAGTCCGGAGTTTTATCGGGAATATAAAGATATGCCGTACCGAAAAAGCCGTCAATACTGCCGTTAACGCAGGGTATTTTATACTCTTTGCAAAAGGCGTTAACTTCTTTGCGCGTTTCAATATTATCTACGGCGATAATGACGATGTCGTAACCGTCAGCAAGAGAATTGTCAAACCTGCCGCAGTGGCTTTTTATTTCTGCTTCGGGCGCATAGGCGCGCAGCTTTTCGGCAAGAATCCGGCATTTTTCCTTGCCGATATCTTCTTTGGTATAGAAAAACTGCCGGTTGAGATTCCGCTCTTCTGCGGTGTCAAAATCAACGAGCAATAACCGTCCTATTCCCGCTCCTGCAAGGTGGACGGCAGCGTTCGTACCAAGTCCGCCGCAGCCGACAATTACCGCGCTGTTCTTTGAAATATCAAAGCCCTGTACCTCGCTTTTGATGCTCATTTTTCGTAATTCCCTCCGCAGTTTTGCGTATTGCCGCTGAGTGTTTCCACGGCGTGAGGGAGCACCGGAAGAACAACCTCAATGCTTTCTCTTACCGCTTTTGGAGAGCCGGGGAGATTGATAATAAGCGATTTGCCCCTTATTCCGCTTACAGCGCGTGAAAGCATAGCCCTGTCCGTAATTTCAAGGCTTTTTGCGCGGATTGCTTCGCTTATTCCGGGTACCTCCTTTTCAATAACGGCTTTCGTCGCTTCGGGGGTAACGTCACGCGGCGCGAAGCCCGTTCCGCCCGTTGTAAAAATAACGTCGCATTTTTCTTCATCCGCAAGCTCGCAGAGCGCTTTGGCAATTTTTATCTGTACGTCGGGAACGAGGCGGTATTCGCTTTTTTCGCAGAGTTCTTTAACACATTCTGCGATAGCGGGGCCGCTTTTATCCTCGCATTCACCGCGATAACACCTGTCGCTGATACAAATAATTCCGAATTTCATTCTTATCACCCAACTTTATATTATCATATGAGATTTGTAAATTCAACACAAAAAAATAAAAAATAAGATTGAAATTTTAGTAATATGTGCTATGATAAAAGTGATGATATTGCCCGACTCTGTAAGGCTAAGTGTTAATAGACATATGCGTTGCAGAGCGTAGCCGAAATAAACTTCACATCGGCTAAAGGGTATTGCGGGAAACGGCAATGCCTTCCGTGTTTGAAAAGGAGCAGTTATCATGAAAAAAGTTTTAGCATTACTTATGGCACTCGTTATGGCGTTTGCTTTCGCAGCTTGCTCTGCCAAGCCTGCCGATGACGCCGCGTCCACCGAAGCTGCCTCCCAGGCAGTTGCAGAAAACAAGGTAATCCGTCTTTCAACGACTACCTCCGTAAACGATTCTGGTCTTCTTCCTTACCTTCTTCCTACCTTTGAGAAGGAAACGGGATATAAGGTTGAGGTACAGTCCGCGGGTACAGGCGCGGCAATTCAGAAGGCTATTGACGGCAACGCAGACGTTATTCTCGTTCACGCTAAGGCGTCTGAAGAGGAGTTCATTGCAGGCGGCTACGGAGTTGAAAGACTTCCGTTTATGTACAATTACTTTGTAATCGTTGGCCCGAAGGACGACCCCGCAGGAATTAAGGGCAGCGCTGATGCGGCAACAGCATTCGGCAAGATTAAGGAAAGCCAGAGCAAATTTGTATCCCGCGGCGATGAAAGCGGAACGCATAAAGCTGAGCTGAAAATCTGGGGTGAAGGCAACGAGCCGAAGGCGGAAACTGATAAATGGTATATCAGTGCAGGTCAGGGTATGGGCGCTTGCCTTACTATGGCGAGCGAACAGCAGGCATATTGCCTTACCGATAAGGCAACCTTCCTTTCAATGAAGGACGAGCTCAATCTTGATATCGCTCTTGAAGAGGGCGAGGATATGAAGAACACCTATTCCCTTATCGCTGTTAATCCCGAAAAGATTGACGGGATCAACACCGAAGGCGCTAAGGCGTTTATTGACTGGATGCTCAGCGACGAAGCAAGCGAGCTTATCGCTAAATACGGCGAAAAGGAATACGGGGTTGCTCTTTTCAAGCTTCTTGAAAAATAATGGAAGCAATTAAACAGGCGTTTGATTTGTTGTTTTCCCTTGATAAAGAACTGCTTCAGATTATCGGCGTAACGCTGAGAATGTCCTTTTTCAGCACGACGGTTTCGTGCCTGATAGGACTGCCGCTCGGCGCTCTGCTCGGAACCCGCAGCTTTAAGGGGAAATCGTTTATAAAAAAACTTGTACACACATTAATGGGCTTGCCGCCGGTGGTGGCAGGCCTGCTTGTGTATACGCTGTTTACCCATTACGGGCCGTTCGGAAGGCTTAATCTTCTTTTTACGGTACAGATTATGGTAATAGCTCAGGTGCTTCTGATTACGCCTGTTGTTATCGGTCTTTCCTCCTCGTTTATTGAAAGCGCGTCGAAGCCCGTTATTGAAACGGCGAAAGGCCTCGGATTTTCTAAAGGTAAAATCGCAAAGCTCTGTATATCCGAGGGGCGCTCCTCTCTGTTTTCCGTTGTGCTCAACGCCTTCGGACGCTCCATTGCCGAGGTCGGTGCGGTAAGCATAGTCGGAGGCAACATTCAGTGGAAAACAAGAGTTATGACCACGGCTATTATGCTTGAAACCAATAAGGGCAAGTTTTCCTTTGCTCTTGCGCTTGGAATTATTCTTCTGCTGATCGCGTTCTTTGTCAACGCGCTCGCGTCTTTCATCGTAAAGGAGGCGCCGAATGATTAGTATTAAGAATTTGAAAAAATGCTACGGTGAGCGCACGTTATTGGATATACGGGAATTAGAAATTCACGATGGTGATACAGTAGCCTTTGCGGGAGCAAACGGCAGCGGAAAAACAACGCTGCTGCGTATTCTTGCGGGTACGCTGAAAGCAACCGAAGGTGAAGTCGACATATCCAAAGAGGTACTGTATCTTCCGCAGCAGAGTTATGCCTTTCGCGGTAACTTATTGAAAAATATTACACTCGGAGGTGCTGACAAAAATGAGGCAAAACACCTTTTGGAAAAGTTGGAGCTGTCGCACTTAACGGATAAAAAAGCCTCCTCGCTTTCCGGCGGTGAACTGCAAAGACTGGCACTGTGCCGTCTGCTTGTAAGGGATTGCAGGCTGCTTCTGCTTGACGAGCCTACAAGCGCGTGCGATGCTGAGGGCGCGCAGCTTGTAATCAGCGCAATTAAAGATTATCAGAAAAAGAACGGGTGTACCATTTTAATGAGTACCCATTCTCCCGTGCTCGCAGCTAACGCCGCCGACAGACTTATAATACTCAACAGCGGAAAAATTGAAACACAGGGCGCACCGAAAGAGGTGCTCTTGCACCCGGAAACCGACTGGGCAAAAAGCTTTATTGCAGGGTGGAAAATATAATGCTTAACGTTCTTTCAAGGGAAGAAGCCGTTTCGCTTATCAAAGAGAAAACGGCTGATATTGTTCCCGCAACCGAAAAAGTGAATATAAGCGACACACTCGGCAGAATGCCGGCGCAGGATATTGTAGCAGCCGAAAATATTCCCGCTTTTGACAGAACGACCGTAGACGGTTATGCTGTGATAGCGGCGGACACCTTCGGCTCAGGCGCTTCTATGCCCGCGCAGCTCGATATTATCGGCGAAATCCCGATGGGCGAAAGTGCTGATTTTACGCTGAAAAGCGGACAGTGCGCCAAAATCTCAACGGGCGGTATGCTGCCAAAAGGCGCTGACGCCGCCGTTATGGTTGAACACACGGATAACGCTGACGGGCTCTGCCTTATCTATAAATCCGTCGCGCCGTATGAGAACGTTACGAAAAAGGGTGACGATATCGCCCTCGGCGAAACCGCGCTCAAAAAGGGCTCCAAAATTACTTCTGCCGAAATCGGCGTGCTTGCCGCGCTCGGCATTTATGAAATACCCGTTTACAAAAAGCCCGTGCTGGCGATTATTTCCACGGGCGATGAAATTGTTAAAGGCAACATCAAGCAAGGACAAATACGTGACGTCAATACATTTCTGCTCTCCGCTGCAGCAAAGGAATACGGCTGTGAAGTATATGAATACGGCGCCGTAAAAGACGACAGAAATGAAATTGAAACCGCATTAAAGAATTGTATTAATCAAGCCGACGCCGTGCTGATTTCAGGCGGCTCTTCGGCAGGTACAAGAGATATGACCGTGGAGATTATTGACTCGCTCGGTAAGGCGTATTTCCACGGTATTGCTATGAAACCCGGCAAGCCTACTATCTTCGGAATTGTTGAAAACAAACCCGTATTCGGGCTTCCCGGTCATCCGCTGGCGGCGTATTTTGTATTCCGCCTGATTGTAAGCGAATACTTAAACAACATAATGAATATGCCCGCAGACAAGCCGAAAAAAAGCGGCGTGCTTGCGGTGAATATTCCCTCCAACCATGGCAGAGAGGAGTTTCTCTGCGTAAAATACGATGAGAATAATGAGGTCGTTCCCGTGCATACCAAGTCGGGCATCGTGTCCGTACTCAGCGAATCGGAAGGCTTTATCCGCATTGAGCGTAATGCGGAAGGTATGTTTAAAGGAACGACCGTGGAAATATATGAATTATGAAGTATAATTATCTGAACAATCTGCCGCTTAACGAGGCGAAAAGTAAATACTATGCGCACTTAAAGGAGGTCGGCTTTAGCGGTCAAAGCGAAACCGTCCCTGTAACAGACGCGTGCGGCAGAGTAATAAAAGAAGCCGCCTATGCGCGTATATGTTCCCCGCACTATAACGCCTCGGCAATGGACGGCGTTGCGGTGAAAGCTGAGAAAACCTTCACGGCAAGCGAACGCACGCCCGTTACCTTAACGCCTGACGATTATACCGTAGTAGACACAGGCGACCCGCTTCCCGATAATTCCGACGCGGTAATTATGGTGGAGGATTTAATTGAAGGCGAAAACGGCAATTATGAGATAATATCCGGCGTTGTACCGTGGCAGAATGTGCGCCAGGTCGGCGAGGATATCTGTATGGGCGATATGATTGCACCGTCGGGTACAGTCCTTACGCCGTCGCTCTGCGGCGCTCTGCTCGCGGGCGGTATTACCGAAATTGAGGTTATCAGAAAGCCTCTTGTCGGCATTATCCCGACGGGCGATGAAATCGTGCTTCCGACAGCCGACCCGCAAAAGGGCGATATTATTGAATTCAACTCAACGGTATTTAAAGGAATGCTCGGCGAAATAAACGCGAAAGTGAAGGTCTATCCGATTACTCCCGATAAAAAAGAGCTGATAGAATCAGCGATAAAAACGGCGCTTTCCGAGTGCGATATCGTGCTCGTTTCGGCAGGCTCCTCCGCAGGACGCGACGATTATACCGCTGAAATAATATCCTTGTTCGGCACCGTACTTGTGCACGGAATTGCGATAAAGCCCGGCAAGCCCGCCGTACTCGGCGAGGCGCTCGGAAAACCCGTTATCGGTCTGCCCGGTTATCCCGTTTCCGCCATTGTAATTATGGATGAAATCGTGTCCGAGGTGGTGGCGATGTATTACGGTAAGGCTAAGCCTTTGCGTAAAACGGTAAAAGCCGTGCTTGCCAAGAAGATTGTATCCTCTCTCAAATACAGCGAATATGTCCGCGTGTCGCTCGGCAGGATTAACGGAAAACTTTCCGCGGCTCCGTTGGCTCGGGGTGCAGGCGTTATAACAAGCTTTACCAAAGCGGACGGCGTGCTGATTGTCCCGCAGAACTGCGAAGGGTTTGAAGCGGGCGAAGAGGTTGAAATCCGCCTGAATAAGCCGCTTGCTGAAATTGAAAATACGCTGATTGTAACAGGCAGTCACGACCCGCTGATTGACGAGGTTTCGGACTTTCTTGCAAGGAAAGGCGTGCCGTTCAGGGTATGCTCAACCCATGTCGGCAGTATGGGCGCTGTTTACGCCGTGCGCGACGGTCTGGCTCATATGGGCGGTATTCATCTGCTCGATACCGAAACGGGCGTATACAATAAATCGTATGTTGAAAAATATCTGCCCGAGGGTAACGCTGTCACTGTAAAAGGCGTGGGCAGAGTGCAGGGCTTAATGGTACAAAAGGGAAATCCGCTTAATATAAAAGAATTCAGAGATATTAAAAATTGCCGCTATGTCAACCGTCAACGCGGTGCAGGTACGAGAATTCTCTGCGACTATCTCTTAGAAAAAAACGGACTTACTCCGAAGGAGATTGACGGCTATCATAACGAGGAATTCACCCATACGGCAGTAGCAGCGCTTATTGCTGCAGGAAATGCGGACGCAGGACTCGGTATTTATTCCGCCGCTAAGATGTACGGCCTCGATTTTATCCCGATTTGTAACGAAACATATGAATTTTTAATTGATAAAAGCTATCTTGATAATCCTATGGTCAAGGCGTTTCTTGATGTTCTTTACAGCGAAGAATTCAAAGCACGGCTTGCTGAAATGGGAGGTTATGTTTAATGCTTACTCATATAAATGAAAACGGCGAAGCGGTGATGGTGGATGTCGGAAACAAGGAGATTACCGTACGCACCGCAACCGCTTACGCAAGAATAAGAATGCAAAGCGAAACGCTTGAAGCGCTTATGAATGCCAGCCTGAAAAAAGGCGACGGGCTCTCTGCCGCAAGGATAGCGGGAATTATGGGCGCCAAGAAAACAAGTGAGCTTATTCCGCTTTGCCACAATATTCCGATAGATAAAATTACCGTTGATTTTGAAAAGGAGAGCGACTGTACGCTCGGCATTTACGTACGCGCTAAATGCACCTATAAAACGGGAATTGAAATGGAGGCGCTGACGGGTGCGTCCGTTGCTGCGCTTACAATCTATGATATGTGCAAGGCGATTGACAGAGAAATGGTCGTTGAAGAAATAAAGCTGCTTGATAAAACAGGCGGAAAGAGTGATTACCACCGTGAAGGATAGTTTCGGCAGAGAAATTTCATATCTGCGGATTTCCGTAACTCAGCGCTGCAATTTAAACTGTGTTTATTGCGGCAAGGAGGACTGCGCCAAAAAAGCGGCGGAGCTTGCTCCTGTGCAGTATTTCACGATTGCAAAAGCCTTTGCGAAATGCGGAATAAAAAAGATACGCATAACGGGCGGAGAACCGCTCGTCAGAAACGATATTGCAGAGATTGTAAGGCTTATCCGTTCCATACCCGAAATTGAAACAATTTCGCTTACAACCAACGGGGTATACTTAAAGCAGTACGCAAAAAAGCTGAAAGCTGCAGGGCTTGACAGCGTGAACGTTAGTCTTGATTCTACGGACGGCAGCACCTACCGTCATCTTACGGGTGCCGACGTGTTGCACAAGGTAATGGAAGGCATTGATGAATCCGAAAAAGCCGGACTTTCCCCGATAAAAATAAACGCCGTGCTGATGAAGGGCGTTAACAGCGACGGAGCGGGGGAGTTGATTAACCTTGCTAAAGAGAGAAAAATTGACGTTCGCTTTATTGAACTGATGCCTTTTTCGTCTGAGGGCGAAAATGCCGATTTAATGGTAAAAGGCGACGAGATTTTGCAGCAGTTTCCGTTTTTGATTCCTGTAAAAACCGAAGAAGGAACAGCAAAGTATTATGTCGCAGAAGGCTTCAGGGGAAGGGTAGGGCTTATCAGTCCCGTAACTCATAAATTTTGTAATGAATGTAACCGCGTTCGTCTGCTCAGCGACGGCAAGGTAAAGCCCTGCCTCGGCTATGATACCGCGTACGATATTATGCCGTATGTTGACGATGAAGAAAAGCTCATCAACGAGATAAAAAGTATTATTCTGAAAAAGCCTGCGGGACATAATTTTGAAAACAAAACGGCAACCCACGGACTGAACAGAACTGGAGGATAAACCATGGCAAGAGTAGTAGCTATCAATATAAGCGAAAAAAAGAAAACCCCAAAAAAAAGCATTCCCGAAGGAAAGCTGATTGAGGATTTCGGCTTTGAAAACGACGCCCACGCAGGCAAGTGGCACCGTCAGGTCAGCCTGCTGGCTAAGGAGAGCATTGAGCGCGCTCAGGGTATGCGCACCGACGGGCTCTGCCACGGAATGTTCGCGGAAAACATAACTACAGAGGGCATTGTACTTCATACGCTTCCCATCGGCACAAAGCTGAAAATCGGCGATACCGCCGTGATTGAGATTACACAAATCGGCAAGGAATGCCATGACGGTTGCGCAATCAGGGAGCTCGTCGGTCAGTGCATTATGCCGCGCGAAGGTATTTTCGGCGTCGTACTGACGGGCGGCACCGTGAAGGAAAACGATGAAATCACTGTGCTATGAAATTAGAGGTTGAACTGTTTTTTATATTTGCGAAAATAAGTCTGGATATTCAAATGCCTTTATGGTATTTGTTGTGTATCCCGGGAGGAGCTTTATGTCAAAGAAAGAATTTATCACGCGAATCGATTAATGATACGGCATTTCAGATGATTGACGAAGAGTGGGCGGGTGAATTCTCGCTGTGCCGGTTGTCGTCAAGACTCGGCGTACAGGTATCTTCGCTATATAATCACATTGAAAATGAACACGACAACCCGAGAACCTGCTAATCAATATGTTACCTTTTTGTCACCCAATACGTGATATATTGTTTAAAACAAACTTTGAAAGGATTAAAACTATGAAAAAAGGTATATTAATAAACCTGATAATCGCAATGCTTTGCATGTGCCTGATTGCAGGAGCTTTCGTAGGTTGTTCCGCAAACAACCAACAACCGGAAACGACAAGCGAATCAGCGGAAGATTTAGCGGCGTTTGAAAATATTGACCCGAAAGAATTAGCGGAATTAACCGACTGCTATGACCCCGAAGCTGACGCCGATTTAGACGCTGCTCGCAGCAACAATAACGGAGCACCGGTAGCCGGTACGATTATCAGTGGTCAGGACATTACTTTTACCAACAGCAATCTTGTCGAATACACCAGATTATCGCCAAACAAAACCATACACAGAAATCATAAGATTGATACCATTACTATTCACTGTATGTTAGGCAAGCTTACCGTTGAAGCCTGCGGAAATGTGTTTTCAGAATCTAAAGCAAATGCAAGCTCCAATTACGGTGTCGATGATTACGGGCGTATAGCACTGTACGTTCAGGAGTGGGACCGTTCCTGGTGCAGCAGTAACGCCGATAACGATCACCGTGCGGTAACTATTAAAGTGGCGTCAGAATTCTCCCACCCATACGCCGTTAGCGACAAAGCATATAATACAACAATTAAGCTTGTGGCAGATATATGTAAGCGAAACGGAATAGAAAAACTCGTCTGGAGTGACGACAAGGAAGCACGCATTAAACATCTTGACGGTGCTAATATGACTGTACACAGCGATTTTGCAGACACGGTTTGTCCGGGCGAATTTCTTTACAGCAGAATGGGTGATATTGCAACACAGGTAAATCGTATTCTTGAAGAAACCAAAGGACAAACCGTAACCGGAAGAAAATGTTCTGAAGAAAAGAAATTTGAAGAGTATTTGGTCAAAATTACGAAAACCACCAGCGTTCGCAGAAATCCGGGCTTGAAAGGTTCTTATGTCATGAAGGTAAATAAGAACGAAATATATACCATCGTGGACGAAAAGACTGTGGATAATATTAAGTGGGGAAAGCTGAAAAGCGGTAAAGGCTGGATTAATCTGGCGGATACTCAAAAGAAGTAATCGCTGTTTGTTCACTATAGTGCGCCTTACAACTTCTGATTTAACAAGGACATGATTATGGAATATATAAGAGTAACGAAAGATAATATTGAAAATGAGCACATTTGCTGTGCAATTTCAAATAACAACGACGTTCAGGTTGCGTCAAAGAAGGCGTGGCTTAACGAACGCTTTGACGACGGTCTTGTTTTCATCAAAAGCACCGAGCGAGGCAAATGCTTTATTGAATATATCCCTGCAGAGAATGCGTGGAATCCGATTGTGGCAGACGGTTATATGTTTATTAATTGCCTCTGGGTATCGGGCTCATTTAAGGGACACGGCTATTCAAACGATTTACTCGGCGAATGCATTGCCGACAGTAAAAGCAAGGGAAAGATAGGTTTATGTATTCTCTCATCCGCAAAGAAAAAGCCGTTCCTTGCCGACCCGAAATATTTGAAATACAAGGGTTTTGAGGTCTGCGATGAAGCGGATAACGGTATTCAACTTTGGTATTTACCGTTTGAAAAAGGAACCGAAAAACCGTGCTTCAAGGAATGCGCAAAGCATCCTCTTATTGACGAAAAAGGTTATGTACTTTATTATACAAGTCAATGTCCGTTTAATGCGAAGTATGTTCCAATTGTTGAAAAGACAGCCACTGAACAAGGCGTTGCATTCAAGGCAATTCACATAACGAATAAAGCCGACGCACAAAACGCGCCGACGCCGATTACCAATTATGCTTTGTTTTTCAACGGCGAATACTTAACAAACGAGCAAATGAACGATAAAAGGTTTTTAAAACTGTTAGCACGATAAAATCTGATTTGTCGGGCAGATGAACAGAGCGGCAACTCGGTTGGAAATTTGGTGATTTGAGATTGATGTGGTCAACCTGTGGTCAAAAGCGCTTTCCCTTGCCGGGCTCGAGCGTCAAAACACATTCCGTGATTAAAGCATTTTGCAAGCAAAATACTGACAATCACTCCATTTGTTTTTCCTTTCAGCGGCAGTACAAGTATCTGCCGCTGTTATTTCAGTTTCTATGCAATCAGACAAAAGAAATAAATAAAAAAGGTGCGCATATGCGTACCTTTTTTATTTGGCTCCCCTTGCCGGGCTCGAACCAGCGACAACTCGGTTAACAGTGGGCAAACGGCTCTTTCACCCGTTGCTTTTTAGCGCAATTCAGCCATTTTGTCTATATAAATTCTATCTATAATTTGCGTTTAGACCACTTGTATACAGTGGCCTTTCTTTCCATTGTGGTCAGAATTGTGGTCAATTGAATCCTCCAATATTGAAATAATTGTACAAGGGGTGGTTCAATTATTGTAGAATAACAATATTAAACCCCTTTGCATAATTAATTTGTAACAGCTATTGACATAAAAAAAGTAATATGATAATATATCAGTGGTTAGCGGCGGCTAACTAATGTATTTGCCATATCGGTTAGCGTAAACTAACCAACGCTGACCGAACACTTCCTTTCCTTATTCCTATTCCTTTTCCTTTTCTCTGTCATTATCCGTTAGCCGCCGCTGAATTATAAGAGCTTACAAATAAACTTACAGCAGGCTCTGCCTGCGTTTTTTTGCGGAGGTAGTAAGAATGAACCTATTGAGTAAAATATTCGGTAATACAAGAAAACCCGAGGGATTTCTCGGAAAAATTATGGTAAACGGTATGAACGGCAACAGCCACGCCGCGCTCGCTGAGTGGGGCTTCGGGTTTATCAACATCAGTAAAAATGATACGGCGCTCGACTGCGGATGCGGCGGAGGTGCGAATGTGAAGCGCCTTCTTGCAAAATGTGACAAGGCATACGGCATTGACTATTCCGAAGTAAGTGTAACTAAATCAAAAGAGGTCAACGCCGAGGCAATCAAAAATAACCGCTGCGAAATCCATCAGTGTGATGTGCGCTCTTTGCCCTTTGATAATGACAGCTTCAATATTGTCACGGCGTTTGAAACCGTCTATTTCTGGCAGGATATTGATAAGGCGTTTGCCGAGATTTTCCGCGTTTTAAGAAGCGGCGGTACCTTTTCAATCACTAATGAATCAACAGGAAAAGATGAAACCTCTGTGAGATTTTCAAAAATCATTGACGGTATGAATCTTTATACCGGCGAAGATTTAAAAAACCTGCTTGAAAAAGCGGGCTTTACAGATATTGAAATTCACGCTCACGAAAGCAAGCCGTGGCTGAACGTAACGGCAAGAAAGGTATAGTGTGAAAATTCACACTAATCTTTGATTATATTGCCCGCTCAGTTTGTCGCAAGCGACAACGAGCGATGGCTAAATTCCCATTTTACGCCTTGTCTGCCCCGCAGGGAAAGCGTAATGTGTGAATTTAATAATCGATTGTGGGCAGAAAGGCTATGGGAATAAATATGGAAAAATACAGAATTGAAAAGAACACAGTCCAGGAAACGCTCATCATTCCGCTTTACGGGCGTAAGGTCTGCGCCGAGCGCTATCCCGATATGCTCAATGATGAGGAAGCAAAGCGTATTATTGAACACATTGAATATGACTTTGACGAAAAGGGCAAGCTGATGGAAAAACAGCCAGGACTCTTTGGCGCATTGGAGGTCGCCCAAAGACAATACGACCTTTCCTGCGAGGTGGAGGACTATCTCAAAGCTCACCCTGAAGCGTGTGTTGTCAATATGGGCTGCGGGCTTGATACCACCTTTACAAGAGTGGATAACGGCAAGTGCAAAGGTTATAATCTCGACTTCCCCGATATTATTGAAATTCGCAACGAGCTGCTCCCTGCAGGCGAAAGAGAAGAAAATAT
>DFGL01000066.1:15767-17688 GCA_002371215.1 Ruminococcaceae bacterium UBA3751
GGGCGCTGTGTTCTTTGCGGCAGGTGTGTTTTACTACTTCAAAACCGAGCAGGTAAAGGCGCTCTTTTCCGCTATGGCGAAGCGTTTCAAGGGCGGCAAAATCGTCTTTGATGCGTGCAACAAAATCGGTGCTAAAATGATGACGAAAACCTGGCTGAAGGAAGCGGGAATATCCGATGTAGGCGCGTATTTCAGCGTCGGCAGTATTGACGAAATCAAGCCGTGGAGCGCTGATTTTAAATTAGTTAGTGCAAAGCCGTATATGAACGGCTACCGCAAAATTGATAAACGCTTCGGCGCGTTCAATTGCATAATGTCAGCCTTTGGCGATAAATTTGTGAAGATGCAGATTGTGAGGATAGACTTTTATGAATAAGCCCGATTACAAAAACTGGATACCGAAATGGATGCTGTACGCTTACTGCGCAGGCGCGCTTCTCTCGCTCGTTCTGCTGATTGTGTTTGCGCTGGCGCTTCACGGAATTGCCAAGATTATTCTTGTGATTGTTGCCCTTCTTGCATTTCTTGCCTGCGCCGTTGCAGGCGGCTGGAGTATGTTTGCGTATAACCGTTTTTCTTACAACGGAAAGCGCCAGCTCTCAAAAAGCATTATTGAGGGAACGGCGGAATATGTAAGTATTCCCGACGGCGGTAAGGCGCTTGATATCGGCTGCGGCAGCGGAGCGCTGACCGTTGCCGTTGCAAAACGCAATCCGAATGCCGAAATTATCGGCTGCGACCGCTGGACGAAGGAATACAGCGATTTTTCCAAACTCCTCTGCAAGGAAAACGCAAGAGCGGAAGGACTCGAAAACGTAAAGTTTCAAAAGGGCGACGCCACGACGCTTCCGTTTGAGGATGAAACCTTTGACGCCGTATTCAGCAACTATGTTTACCACAATGTGGCGGGCGCCGATAAACAGGCTTTACTGCTGGAAACCCTGCGCACGCTGAAAAAAGGCGGTACATTTGCCATCCACGATTTAATGGGCAAAAAGCGCTATGGCGATATGGAAGCCTTCTGTCAGAAACTGCGGGATATGGGCTACGAAAAGGTTGAAATGCTCGATACGACAGATAAGTTTATGACAAAGGGCGAAGCAAAGCTTATGCTGCTTGCGGATTCCACCTTACTTTACGGAAGAAAGTGATGAAATGTTGGCTTTAGGGCTGATGATACCGTTTGCCGGAACCACGCTCGGTTCGGCAATGGTATTTCTGATGAAAAACAAAATCAATGAAAAGCTTGAAAAACTGTTGCTCGGCTTCGCTTCGGGCGTAATGATTGCCGCGTCCGTTTGGTCGCTGCTGATTCCGTCCATTGAAATGGCTGAGGGATACAAATTAAAGTTTCTGCCTGCAGCGGTAGGCTTTCTGTTCGGCATTGCCTTTCTGCTTGTGCTGGACAGCGTGATTCCGCATTTACATATCGACAAATCGCAGGAGGGCATCAAAACAAATAAGCTGAAAAAGACAACGATGATGGTGCTGGCCGTCACGCTGCATAACATCCCCGAGGGTATGGCAGTCGGCGTAACGCTGGCGGCGGCGCTGAACAGCAAGTCGGGCATCACGGTAGCGGCGGCAACTGCGCTGTCGGTCGGTATTGCCATTCAGAATTTCCCCGAGGGTGCCATTATCTCGATGCCGCTGAAAAGCGAGGACGCGTCCAAAGGAAAGGCGTTTCTGCTTGGCACGCTTTCGGGTGCGGTTGAGCCTGTGTTCGGACTTATCACGGTACTGCTGACAAGCGCCGCCTTAACCGCCTTGCCGTATCTCCTGTCCTTTGCGGCAGGTGCAATGATTTATGTGGTAGTGGAGGAACTCATCCCCGATTCGCAAATGGGAAAGCACTCCAATATTGCCACCGTCGGACTTGCTATCGGCTTTGTAACGATGATGATATTAGATGTATATTTCG
>DFGL01000039.1 GCA_002371215.1 Ruminococcaceae bacterium UBA3751
CTCCCAGCTGAGCTATGCTCCCGTCAGCGTTATTAATTATACCATATGATTTTAATTTGTCAAGTTATTTTTCGTCAGTAAAATATAATATTGTAATTATTTGGGGTGATAATATGTCTGAATTTGTTTTAGGTAAAAAAGGAAAAATCGCTGTTTTCGTCAGCGGAGCGCTCACGGCAGTTATAATGGTTGTTATGAATGCCCTTCTTATACCGAAAATTGAAAGCTCGACTAACGGGATAAGATGCTTTGATATGAATTTCGGCTACAGCTACGATACGGCTAAGCAGTTTTTGTCGCTCCTCAGCGACAGCGGAAGAAGCCTGTATCTTCACGCTCAGCTGCCGCTCGATTTTATCTATCCTTTAGCCTATCTTATCTTTTTCTCGTTTCTTATAATAAGACTTGTAAAAAAGGTAAATGCACTCGTCGTTTTTCCGATTGCGCTCGCCGTTTTTGATTATTGCGAAAACGTATGCTCAATTATGATGCTTTCGTCGGCTTCTCTCAGCAAAGGGCTTGCAGCGGCGGGAAGCGCCTTTACTTCCGTTAAAACGATACTTATGTACATAACGTTTTTAGTTGTAATAATTTGTATAATCCATTATTTCAGAAACAGAAAAAAGGCGTAAATAATACGGCAGGGCTCAGCCCTGCCGTTAGTTTTTTATATAGTTAAAACTCCGAATCCCTGAAGGATGCTTGAAACAAGAATTGCAAAAATGAAGATAGGCGCAACCCATTTAACCATTACGGTGTAAAAGCCTTTCATTTTGAACGGTCCGTTGAGTTCAATTTCTTCAATAACGGTTTTGGGTTTGGTAACGAAGCCTACTACAATACAGGTGAGCATTCCGACGAGCGGAAGCAGTACGCTGTTTGAAATAAAGTCAAGGAAATCAAGAATATCAAAGCCGAAGAGCTTGACGTTGCTCCAGATACCAAAGCCAAATGAGCATGCAATGCCTAAAAGAATACCGTAAACGGCAACTATCAACGTTGCTTTAAGACGGCTTATATTAAAGCGGTCAATGATTCCCGAAACGATAGCCTCCATAATTGAAACGGAGCTTGTAATCGCTGCAAAAAGCACAAGGAAGAAGAACAGCGCGCCGATAATTGCGCCGCCCTGCATACTGTTGAATACCTTTGGCAGGGTAACGAACATAAGCGACGGTCCCGTTCCGAGCGCCTCCTTGTCTCCGCCTGAAAAAACGAAAACTGCGGGGATAATCATAAGGCCTGCAAGGAAGGCGATAAGGGTATCGAATACCTCTATCTGCCTTGAAGCCTTTTCAATGTGCTCCTCCTTTGAGAAATATGAGCCGTAGGTAATCATAATACCCATAGCCAGCGACATTGAATAAAACAGCTGACCGAGTGCTGAAAGGAAGGTTTTAACGCTTAAATCGTGAATATTGGGGAGTAAATAATATTTAACGCCTGCAAGCGCTCCCGGGCGCGTTACAACGTAAACCGAAAGCACGAGAGTAAGAACTACAAGCGCGGGCATAAGAACTTTTGAAAGCTTTTCAATGCCCTTGTTAACTCCGAAAATAACGACGAGCGTTGTTGCAACAATAAAGATTAAAAACCAGATAATCGGGTCAACGGTTGCGCTGATATATTCCCCGAAGAAGGAATCCTGCGCCGCGTCGCCGACCTTGCCCGAAATCATAACGCCCGCATACTTTGTAACCCAGCCGCCTATTAAGCAGTAGTACGGGAAGATAAGAACGGGAACTATGGTTGCAAGATGACCGAGCCAGGTCCATTTTTTGCTCAGCGCTCCGAAAGCTCTGAGCGGGCTCAACTGAGTTTTACGCCCGATTGCAATCTCGGTTACCATAAGAACAAAGCCGAAGGTGATTGCGAGAATAAGATAGATAAGCAAAAACATTCCGCCGCCGTATTTAGCTGCAAGGTAGGGGAAACGCCAAAGGTTTCCAAGCCCTACCGCCGAGCCTGCAGCAGCGAGGACAAAGCCTATTTTGCCCTGAAACGTACTTCTGTTATTTTCCATATTTATAAACCCCTTAGAAAACATTTAGCACTATAATAATATAAAATGTCTAAAAAATAAAGACTTTTTTTATTTTTTTATAATTCTTTTATTTGTTTCTTTACTAAATTTTTTTAATATGCTATTATTTCATTATGAAAAACACGGGCAAAACAAAAGAAAACACATTTTTAAAAGGACTGATTGACGGGCTTCCGATATGTTTCGGTTACGTTTCCGTTGCGTTTGCATTCGGTATTTTTGCGGTTTCAAACGGTTTGAACGCCCCCGAAGCAATACTTATTTCAATGACCAACGTAACCTCTGCGGGACAGCTTGCCGCCGTGCCGATAATAGTTTCGGGCGGAACTCTGTTTGAACTGGCAGTGTCCCAGCTTATTATCAATCTTCGCTATGCGCTGATGAGCGTTTCGCTTTCGCAGAAGCTTGATAATTCAGTTAAGCTTGCGGACAGGCTTATTATAGCCTTTGTAAATACAGACGAGGTTTTTGCGGTTGCCTCCTCAAAGGAAAGCGTTGGCAAGGCGTATATGTTCGGGCTGATTCTCTCCCCGTTTTTAGGCTGGAGCGCGGGAACGGCTGTAGGTGCGTTTGCGGGAAGCGTGCTACCTGCCGTAGTTATTTCGGCGCTTGGCGTTGCTATTTACGGAATGTTTATAGCCATCGTTGTTCCCGTTGCGAGAGAGGACAGGCACGTTCTTTTTTGCGTTATTATTGCGGTAGTTCTCAGCGTTGCGTTTAAATACGTTCCGCTCCTCAATACGGTTCCTACGGGCTTTACCATTATTATCTGCGCCGTTGCAGCGAGCACGGCTGCGGCGCTGATTTATCCCGTCAGCGAGGAAAAGGAGGGAGCGCAATGAGTTTCAGAGCCTTTCTTCCGTATCTTTTGACTATGGCGCTCGTAACCTACCTTGTAAGAGCGGTGCCGCTTGTGTTGATAAAGGAAAAAATCAAGAATAAATTTGTTTTATCGTTTTTGTACTATATGCCGTATGCGGTGCTTTCCGTTATGACGGTGCCCGCTGTATTCTTCGCAACAAGCAGCGTTTTAACGGCGGCTGTAGGCGTTGCGGTTGCGCTCGTTTTAGCGTATTTCAAGCGCTCGCTTTTAACCGTTGCAATCGGCGCGTCGGGCGGAGTTTTTGCGGCGGAAATGATAATGCAGTTGATTAAATAATCGGTGAATATGGATATTAAAGAATTTTTTGAAAAACACGGCAGCGTTGCGGTTGCATTTTCGGGCGGAGTTGACTCTGCGGTTTTGCTCTGCCTTGCAAAAAAATACGCAAAAAAGGTTTGCGCGTACTATGTTAAAACGCAGTTTCAGCCTCAGTTTGAGCTTGACGACGCGCTTGAAATCAGGGAGCTGCTGGGCGTTGAAATGAAGGTAATACGCCTCAATGTCCTCTCGGATGAAAGAGTTGCGGAAAACCCAGAAAACAGATGCTATTTCTGCAAAAGGAATATCTTTTCAGCTATATGCAATGCCGCGAGGGATGACGGCTTTGAGACCGTACTTGACGGGACTAATGCGAGCGACGATTTATCGGACCGCCCGGGTGTTAAGGCGCTTAACGAATACGGAGTGCTGTCGCCCTTAATGCTCTGCAATATCACAAAAAATGATATACGGAGCATTGCGCGGGAGAACGCTCTACCTGTTGCGGATAAGCCGTCCTATGCCTGCCTTGCAACGCGTATTCCGTTCGGCACGCCCATTGAGGAAAGCCTTCTCATTAAAACCGAGAAAGCGGAAAATATGCTGAGGAGCCTCGGCTTCAGGAATTTCAGAGTAAGGTATAAAAACGGCGCTGCGCTGCTTCAGCTCGGCAGGGCGGAATTTGAACTGCTCAGCGAAAACAGAGAGAAAATCTTCAGCGAGCTTGAGAAAAGCTACAGCAATGTTTTTCTGGATTTAAGGGAGAGAAAAGATGAATAAAAACGAGCTTGAAAGGCTTTTAAAGGGAGTTGCCGACGGAAGCGTTGCGGTTGACGACGCGCTTTCAAAAATCAAGGCAACTCCGTATACAGACCTCGGCTTTGCCAAGATAGATAACCACAGAGAGCTGCGCCAGGGCGCTGCAGAGGTTATTTACGGCGCGGGTAAAACCAAGGAGCAGATTTTAAAGATTACCGAAAATATGCTCGGCGGCGGCGAAAAGGCGGTTCTTATAACCCGAATGAAAAAGGAAGCGGCTGAGTATCTCGCGGATAAGCTTCCGCTGTTTTACGACGAAATGTCTAAAATCGGAATAGCGGGCGAAAAGCCCGATGATTTCAGCAGGGGAAATATAGTTATCGCCACGGGCGGAACGAGCGATATTCCCGTTGCCGAGGAGGCGGCGCTCACGGCGGAATTCTACGGGAATAAGGTAGTAAGGCTTTACGACGTAGGCGTTTCGGGAGTACACAGGCTGATTGATAATTCCGACGTTCTTGCCAAGGCAAAGGTTGTTATTGCCGTTGCCGGAATGGAAGGGGCGCTTGCGAGCGTTGTAGGCGGTATGGTGGACTGCCCCGTAATCGCTGTTCCTACAAGCGTTGGCTACGGCTCAAATTTTGAAGGGCTTTCAGCGCTTCTTGCAATGCTCAATTCCTGCGCAAGCGGAGTAAGCGTTGTCAATATTGATAACGGCTTCGGCGCGGGCTATATAGCTAATATGATAAATAAGCAGGTTTAATAATGAATTTATATTTTGAATGTAATATGGGCGCGGCGGGCGATATGCTTGCGGCGGCGCTGACGGATTTATTTGAGGATAAAAAGACTGTTATTGATGAACTGAACAGCCTCTCCCTCCCGCATACCGTTGTTGAATACGAAAAGGGGGAAAGCAATTCAATAAGCGCCTCGCATATTCATATTGTAATAGACGGCGAAGAGGAAAAGCCTGACGGCGAAGGTCATCATCACCACCATCATCATCACCACGGAAGAAGCCTCAGCGACATCTGCGGGATAATAGATAGTTTCAGCGCTGCCGAAAAGGTTAAGGCAGACGCTAAGGAAGTATATAAAATAATAGCCGAGGCGGAGGCGAAGGCGCATAACAAGCCCGCTGGCGAGGTGCATTTTCACGAGCTCGGTATGCTTGACGCTGTTGCAGACGTTACAATCTGCGCTTATCTTATTAATAAGCTGAACCCCGAAAGAATAAGCTGCTCACCGATTAACGTGGGTAGCGGTACGGTTAAATGCGCCCACGGGATTATGCCCGTTCCCGCCCCTGCAACTGCTAATATTCTTGAGGGCGTGCCGTACTATAAAAGTGAAATTCAGTCAGAGCTTTGTACTCCTACGGGCGCGGCAGTGCTTAAATACTTTGCCGATGAGTTTACTGACTCCCCGTCCTTTGAGAACGTTTTAAGGGTAGGACTCGGTATGGGTACGAAGAAATTTGAAAGAGCGAATATCGTAAGGGCGTTTCTTTCTGAGGGTGAAAGCTCGGTTACTGAATATTCCTGCAACGTTGACGATATGACGGGCGAGGAGATTGCTTTTGCAGCGGAGCAGATTATGAACGCGGGCGCGCTGGACTGCTTTGTTACTCCCGTGTTTATGAAAAAGGGCAGGCCCGCTTATATGCTGACAGTTTTGTGTAAAAGCGGTGAGGCTGAGACTTTCCGCAATTTATTATTCAAGCATACAACGACGCTCGGAATAAGAAAATACACGCCCTCGCGCTATACGCTTGAGCGTGAATTCATAGAGAACTCGGGCGTTACGATAAAACGCTCCTCAGGCTATGGAACGGTTAAGGAAAAGCCGGAATTTGAGGATATAAAAGCCATAGCAATTGAAAAAAACATATCCCTCTTTGAAGCAAGGGAGCAATTAAAAAAAGATGACTGAATTACTCAGTCATCTTTTTTATATATTTATTATTGAGGCATTCCGCATTCCGAGCAGAATTTTCCTGTGTTATGGGCGTAGCCGCAGGCGTTGCATTTCCATTCGCCGTCAAAAGGCTCGTCGTTTTCCTCTTTTTCAGAAGCAACGGGAACTTGCGGAGGAACCATAACCATACCGATATTGTTTATTCTGAGCCCGTTTCCGCTCTCGTAAAACGGCTCGCCGCAATTATTTGAAATCTCGCTGATTTTTGCGATAATTTTATCAGTTTTTTCGGTTGATTTGTTAAGCGTTACGGTTTCTCCGTCAGCGGTGTAGGCGAAAGAGGTGCTGTTGTAACCGCCAACCTGCATCGGAGCAGGCGGAGCGCTCTTTTCTTTTTTCAGCTCTTCGGCAATATGCTCTGAAATGTTTAGCTCCTCAAAAAGCGATATAACCTCTTTAAATTGCTCGGGAGTAACATGATATTTCTGTACCCCTTCAACGCCGTTATAATTCGTTTCAACAACGAGCTCAATTCCCATTAGATTAACGTACAGCGTAACCTTTCGATTTTCGTTTATCGGCGGATTTGTTGTTGCATAGCGGTTATGATTACTTATGATTGAATTAATTATCATTTTTTCACCCCTCTTTTTTACTATATAGTACGCTTTTTTGCTTGTCAAGAATAGAAAAGAGGCAAAGCATTATGAATTAATTATTAAAAAATTGTTTTTTTCTTGATTATTAGAATTTACAGGTCTATATTATTTTAATATATGAGGTGATATTATGAGCGAAAAAGAAAAAACGGCTGAAGAATACACGTACGAGGAACGAATTGCAATTAAATATAAATTTATCAGAGAAAAGATAATTTTTCATTTTGAAAGGGGCTGCCGTATCCTGAAAATATCAAAAATTACGGTTGCTGTTTTGTTCGTTATTTTTACTCTTTTCGGAATTTCTGTCAGCAATAAAAGCGGGCACCAGCTTCAATGGCTTCAGGCGTGGATTTTGCTGATTTTTACTAATATCTTTGTTTTTACTATTGCGGATTATTCCAAGTATCTTATTCAGTCCAAGGTAATTCCCTATCTTAATAACGACGAGCAGATTGAGTTTGGCGAATACGATATTTTCCTTGAGGATATTGATAACGAGAACGAGGATGAGGAGGAATAGAAAATGAAAAATATTCTTAAAATATATAAGCGCGACTTAAAAAAGATTTTTACAAATTCTATGGCGATTATTCTTGCGGTGGGTATTGCCGTACTGCCATCGCTTTACGCGTGGTTCAATATTTTTGCAAACTGGGACCCGTACGGCGCAACGGGGAATATGCAGGTTGCCGTTATTATTGATGACGAGGGCTATCGCTACAGGGATATTGATATTAACGTAGGCGCTCAGATTAAATCAAACTTAGAAGCAAACGATGCTATTGACTGGCAGTTTGTTTCAAAAAAAGAGGCAATGAACGGAATCAAATCGGGGAAATACTATGCAGGAATTGAAATACCCAAAGGCTTTTCAAAGTCGCTTACAAGTATTGTTACAAATAAATTCCGCCAGCCGCAGATTACCTATTACGCTAATGAAAAGAAAAACGCTATTGCAACAAAGATTACCGATAAGGTTGTTCAGACTGTTCAGCAGGAGGTTAACGAATCCTTTGTTACAACGGTAATAAATGTTGTAAGCTCGCTTATTGACGTTATGGCGGACGCTACCAAAAATAAAGGGGCGGATATGCTCGGCGATTTGCAATCAAAAATTGATTCCGCAAACGATACCATAACGAGCGTTCAGAAAACCGTAAACGGATTTGAGAATATAATGAAGGTATCACGGTCGCTTTCCGATACTATTGACAGCGATAACCTAAATGCACTCCTTAAGGATTCCGGTGAGCTCGTCGATAACGGGACGGAGATGGCGGAAATTATTCAGCTCAGTATAGGTTCCTTAACCTCAACAGCGGACAGCGTGCTTCAAAAAACCGCAACGGGGCTCAGCGACACAGCGGATACAGTCAGCAAAATTAACGGCGACGTTTCTGCAAAAACTGCGGAACCGATTGCTGATTCACTCTCCAAGCTTTCGCGCTACAGAGAGCAGCTTGACTCGGTGAGAAATATGCTCAGTACCGTTAAAAATGCGCTTTCGGTTAATCTTCCGGCGCTTGACAGACTTATTTCAAGGCTTAATAAATCAATAGGGAGGGCGGATACAGTCATTTCTCTCCTTAAAAAAGCGCAGAGCGGAGCGAGTCAGGCGGAGGTTGATAAAATTGCCTCCGAGCTCAAAGCTCTCTCAAAGGATGTAAGCGGTTTTCAGAGCGATTATAAATCCGATGTTCAGCCCGTTATTAATAAAACCCTTGCCAATGTAATTGATATGCTTACCGTAACGGGAAAACTGATTTCTGATTTAAACGGTGAGTTGCCTAACCTTAAATCCCTTTCCGACAGCGTTAACGGCACTGTTAAGAGCGGAGAGGATTTGGTTTTGTCAATTGATACCCTCCTTACAAATACTAAAAAGCAGCTTAAGAGCCTTTCGGATAAGATAGGTAACCTTGAGGACAGCGAAATAATTAATACCCTTCAAAATGTTTCGGGAACTAATTCGGAGCAGCTCGGAAGCTTTCTTGCCTGTCCTGTAATAGTAAATACCGAAAAGATTTACGGAATAGAAAACTACGGCTCCGCAATGTCTCCGTTTTACAGTACGCTGGCCTTTTGGGTTGGAGCTATGATACTTATTGCTGTAGTTAAAACCAATGTTAAACGCAAGAAAGAAATAGGCGATGTTAAACTTCATCAAGGCTATTTCGGGAGAATGCTTACCTTCCTTACTTTCTCGCTTTCTCAGGCGCTTATAATCTGCCTCGGCGATTTGTACTTCCTTAAAATACAGTGTTATCATCCGGTTAAGTTTATTATAGCCGGACTTGCCGCGGCGGTGGCGTTTACTGTCTTTGTCTATTCGCTCGCGTATACCTTTGGAGATGTCGGCAAGTCTGTGGGAATTATTTTTCTTGTTATACAAATCGGCGGCTCGGGCGGTACCTTCCCGATTGACGTTACGCCGCAGTTTTTCAGAACACTGAATCCGTACCTTCCGTTTACCTTTGTAATTGAGGCTATGAGGGAGTGTATTTGCGGAACCTATGCAAACGATTACTGGATTGACCTGCTTAAGCTTCTTGCTTATGTAGTAGCGGGATTAGTTATAGGAATAGGCGTTAAATTCCTTGTTAAAAAGCCTGTACGCTTCTTTGAAAAAAGGCTTGAAAAAACAGATTTGTTCTGATTACACAACAAAAAACGGATTGCTCAGGGCGAGCAATCCGTTTTATCTTATTTATTATTTTTTGCAGCGGCTTCCTTTTCCGCTTTTCTCTGGGCTCTTTTTTTCTTTGCCTTATAGCCCATAAGCTTGTCAAGATGTTCCTGAGGAGTTGAGCAACAGCCAAGCGTAACGGTTTTTTCACCATAGGTTCCGTGGAAGTTTGAACCGCCCGTAAGCAGGAGCTTTTTCTTTTTACAAAGCTCTGCGAGCGCCTGAGTCTGTTCCTCTGTATTAAACGGAGACCATACCTCAACGCCGTCAAGCCCCATCTCAACGTACTTTTCTATTTCATCAATATTATTAAACTTTCCCGGGTGAGCAAGTACCGCAATACCGCCCGCGCCGTGGATTTCGTTAATAACTGTCTGAACGTCGGGGTATTTTGTGGGAGCGAGGATGTTTGATTCGCTGTCCGTACTGAAAAGGGTTTTATAAAGGTCGCCGAAAAGGCTGTCCGTATATCCCGCGTCCATTAAAGCGTGCATAATATGCTGCTTATAGAGGTTTGTTGAGCCGCTTGCGTGGTTGATAATGAATTCGCTCGTTACGGGGAAGCGTGAGGCAACCTTGAGCATCATTATCTGACCGGCTCTTTTTCTTGCTGTAGAGGTTTTGCGGCATATGGCTTCCAGTCTGTCAGGAGAATCCGCAAGATATGAAATAATGTGTACGCTTTTTCCCTCTTCGTTATCAAAAGCCGAAAGCTCAACGCCCGGAATAACCGTAACGCCGTACCTTTTGCCGATAACCTGACCTCTAACAGTTCCTGCTATACAATCGTGATCTGTTATGGCAATTGTATCTATTCCGCTCTTATGAGCGATAACTATTAAATCCTCAATGCCTACCGATCCGTCGCTTAGTTTTGTGTGACAATGTAAATCTGCTGCCATAACAGTCTCCTTTCAAGTGAAATACTTGGTATTTGCCATTTCACCTGATATCAATATAACATAAAAACTAAAAATTTTCAACTAATTTAAAGCGAATCGGCTATTTGGACAAAAAATAGTCATTGGTTGAATAAAACATTGTTTAATTTACTTACAGGAAGTCCTACTACATTGAAGTAATCTCCGTGGATTTCCTCTACAAGCAGTGAGCCGTAGCCCTGAATACCGTATCCGCCGGCCTTATCGAAGGGCTCTCCCGTAGCAATATACCTTTCAATATCTCTGTCGCTGAGAGGATAGAATTTAACCTTCGTTTCAGAGAAAAATGAAGTTTTTTTACCTTCTTTAAATACGGTAACCCCCGTAAAAACGCTGTGGTCGCGTCCGCTGAGTAAACTCAGCATATCCCTTGCTACGTCTGGGGTTGCGGGCTTTCCGAGGATTTTATTGTCTATCGCAACAACCGTATCCGCGCCGATAACGGTATCAACCCCGTTATTGAAGGGCGCCGCCTTAATTTCGGAGAGATAGAGCACTGCGTCCGACGGTGAAATCCCCTTTGGCAGAGTTTCGTCAACGTCAGCAGTTTTAACGGTAAAATCCTCCGTTATATATTTCATAAGCTCGCATCTTCGCGGGCTTTTTGAAGCAAGAATTATCATTTTTTATTTAACTCCTCTGTAGTAAAGTCCTCTTGTGTACTTAATGTCTGACTTTTGTTGGTTTTTGTACAATTTGATTATATTAGCTATTTCCTCTTTTTTCTCGTCGGTAAAGTAAAAATGGATAAAATCGGTGTTTATTTCGTCCATTCTGTCGCTGAGAATAAGCGGGATGGGGTTCAGTATTTCCACGCAAGGGTATTCTGAGCATATGACGGGAAATTTAAACCCTTTTCTGTCCGTAAGTGTTCCGTTTTTTCTGCACTTTTCGCAGCCAATACGGTTCTTAACGGGGCAGTTTCGCGTAAGCATAAGCGGGAGTTTTCCGTAGGCAATAATTCCCGTATCCTCAGCGTTTATTCTTTCAGCCTGAGAAAGAGTCAGCTCATATGAGAGAATCGGAGAGCGGAAAAACGAAGCGCTCTCGCTGTTAGTAATATTCAGAGCGTAGTCGCCGTAAGCGGTAAAGCCGAGGCTTTCAGCAAGTCTGTAAGCGCCCGCGTTTGAGCAAAGCGCCTCGGTAACGCCGATTTCTTTGAGGTGAAGGAGCGTTTTTCTGAGCTTTTCCTCGGCGCCGAAAAGCCCTCTCGGCAGTTCAACTCCCGCGCCGTGATTAATGAATTCCTCATCCTTTGCCCAAACGGGGAGAAAAATCCTTTTAAACGGGTGGTTTTCGGGAATCTGCTCAGCCTTTAAAAAGCGTGCGGTAAAATACGGCGCGCCTTTTTTTATTCTCGGCTTCGGCTGCGCGTAGGGAAGAGCGGTGATTTCTCTGTCCTTATCCTTGCCGAGAAGCTCGCACGCCTCTCTGCGCAGCGCGTTTATTTCGCTCGCGGGGAGAATGAGCCCGTCGGAAAGCTCTGCGCTGAAATCAGCGAGAAAGTAGGGAGTGCCGCCGAGCTTTGACAGCCTTGCCTTCAGCGTTTCCTCGGTAAGCGGTTTGTTAATTGCCTTTTCCGGTACGCCTCCGCTTACGGTTATACATTCGTTTTTTGTACTTACAGTCAGTGAAAACGGCTCGTTTTCCAAGCATTTAACGCTCATATTTACGGGAATGAGCGGGGTTTCGTTATCGTAAAGATGCGAGAGCTCCTTAAGTACCTTTGCCGCGGCGGTTACGTCCTCTTTCCCGCGGATGCCAAACATATTATTACGCTTTCCGGTAAAGTAACCGTCAGTAAAGCCCGAGCGGGAAAATACGCTTTTGAGAACGTCTCTGTCGCTGTCTGTATAACGGTTTTTAATTGCTTTTTTGCAGGCGGTAACTGCCGCCGCAACGTATTCGGGACGCTTCATTCTGCCCTCAATTTTAAGGCTGAAAACGCCCGCTTCATCAAGTTCGTTTATATGCTCAATCAGGCTTAAATCCTTCAGCGATAGGTCGTAAGAGCCGCTGTTATCGGCGCTGAACTGAAGGCGGCAGGGCTGGGCGCAAAGCCCTCTGTTGCCGCTCCTTGAGCCGAGCATTGCCGAAAGATAGCATTGCCCCGAAACGCACATACAAAGCGCGCCGTGAATAAACATTTCAAGCTCCATTGAGGTGGCTTTTCTTATTTCCTTAATCTCCTCGAGACTCATTTCACGCGGGAGAACCGCCCTGCAAAAGCCGAGTTCCTCAAGCATTTTAAAGCCTTCGGGTGAATTTACGCTGCACTGCGTTGAGGCGTGAAGTCTTGCTTCGGGGAAGCAGGTGCGTATCATTTTTGCAACGCCCAAATCCTGAACGATAAAGGCGTCCGCGTTACACTCAAGGCAGGCTTTAACGGTATCGTATGCCGTTGTCAGCTCGCTGTCAAAAACAAGGGTGTTAAGCGTAATATAAACCTTAACCCCGCGTTTGTGGCAGTATTCAGTTGCTTTTTTCAGCTCCTCAAAACCGAAGTTTTCAGCGCCGCGGCGGGCATTTAACTCCTTCGTTCCGAGGTAGACTGCGTTTGCGCCGCACCTTACGGCGGCAATGATACTTTCAAAGCTGCCGCAGGGGGCTAAAATCTCGTACTTCATATTTCTCCAAAATTTAAAGGGTGACTTAAAAGCCACCCGAACTGATTAGTTACCTGCAAGCTTGTTTCTGAGGTTGCTGATTTCGCGGTTGAGGCGTTCAATTTCCCTGCGCGCAACGTCAACCTCCATTCGCGCTCTTGCGCTGTCCTCAAGATAATCCTTAATCTGAGCGCGGAGATTATCCGCAGATGCAGTTGCCTTTTTGCAGGCGTCCGCCTTATCAAGCGCAACAAGAACGGCGCACTGAGTAGTTGAAAGAGAAGGGCTTTCCTGAGATATTTGCTTCATCTCTTTATCAATTTCTTCGCCGAGGTCCTCAACGTAATCGGGGTCGTCCTCGGTAATGATAGTGTAGCTGTTTCCGCAGATTTTAATATTTACTCTGTTCTTTTCCATATCTTTTCACCCTTTTAAGCTTAATCATAATTAGTATAACAACTTAAAAGAATATTGTCAATAAAAAAGAAACAGCAGATTGTTTAACCTGCTGTAAATTTGCTTTTATTAAACTGCTTTTTGCTCTTTGCTCTCGCCTGTAAGAGAGAGTGCCGTTACCGCGGCGTTGTAAAGCGTTGCAGCGGCGCATATGCGGTTAAAAAGCGGAAGACTGTCCGGATAGGTCAAAACGTTTTTTGCCTCAAAGAGCTCCTGCGCTATGCTTTCACCCGCCACTAAGGTTATATCAATGCCCGAAGCAGCAAGCTGCCCCGCGGTTTTTAATGTTTTATAAGCGTATTCCTTATCGGTGATAACGGCAATTATTTTTGAACTTTTCAGATATTCCGAATCTTCGTTTTCAAGCTCGGCAAGGCTTAAATGAAAAGCATTTATGCCTGCCGTATCCCTGAAAACCTCCGCTGCCTCCCCGGCAATAGCTCTGTCAGCGCAAAGTCCCGTAAACACTACCCGTCCTCCCGTAACAAGAGAGCGTGAAAACGCCGTGAGCAGCGGCGACGGCTTAATTGACGCTGAAACCTTTCCCGCAAGCATTTCGGACATTTTAAGCGCAACGTTGTAGTAAACGCTGTTGATAATTTCTCTCATATATCCTAATTTAAGCGCAATAAGGCTGAGCGTGAGCGTAAAAGATATAAAGGCGGAAAACCGACTTTTACCCGCTGAAAAGCTTTCGTTCAGGGAGATGACTCCGTCGGCGCATTTTGCAAGATACGAATGGGGCAAATCCGTTACGGCTATAACCTTAGCGCCGAACTCCTTTGCCCGATTCAGACAGGCGCAGGCATCTTTGTCGTCCGGTGTATCGGAGAGGATTATCAAAAGCGTTTCTCTGTCAAAAACCGTAGGGGAAAGAACGAGCTCGCCTGAAATATGAGCAGAGCAGGGAATGTCTGTAAGCTGTTCAAGACTGTACGCTCCTGCAGCCGCAGCGTTATAACAGCAGCCGCTTCCCGCAAGAATAATTCTCTGAGTTCTCTCTGCAAGCTTTCGTGAGAGCTTATAGCTTCCGAGCGTTATTTTTGAGCTGTCGCTCAGTAAGGAAAGAGTATTTTTCAGAGCAATGGGCAGGGCGTACAGACCGTCGCTCGGCAGTAAATTCATATTGTTTACAAAGTCTTCGGGCGGGGACAAAAACGGCTTTTTAATGCGCTTTAACCTGCAGTCAAATATGTGCGCGCGTTCCTTCGTTACCCTTGCGAATTCACCTTTTTCAAGAAGCTGATAACGGATTACGCCGTTTGTTACGGAGCTTATGCTGTTTGTTACGGAAACACCGCTTTCATACATACATATATAAAGCGGCATTTCTCCCGCGGCGCAGTATATTGCCTCCTCGTCGGAATGAATAACGGCAAGCGACGGCGCTCCTTTCAGTAAATCTGAAACCTCCTTCAACTGCTTTATTCGCCCATCTTCATTCCTTGTCAGGAGAAGGGAGAGAATAAGCTCGCCGTCATCTTTAATGAAAAGGTTAAGCGGAAGCTGACTTTTCAGCTCCTCGAAATTCTGTATATCTCCGTCAGAGGCTACGGAAATATATTCATTGGCGGCGGGAACGAGGGCGGGATTTTCGAGGCTCCTGAAGTGGTTTTTACATTCTGAAAGCCCCGTGTAGCCCTCGCTTTTTATCTTATCCG
This sequence comes from Ruminococcaceae bacterium UBA3751, assembly GCA_002371215.1. GTDB lineage: Bacteria > Bacillota > Clostridia > Oscillospirales > Acutalibacteraceae > Eubacterium_R. The sequence continues at coordinate 14,877 of DFGL01000039.1, forward strand.
TTTTTGTTATCAACTGAGAGGGCGAGCCCTTAAGTCTGTAAGCGCTTATTCCGTTTTCGCCCTTTTCTGAAAAGCCGCAGAGCGCACTTCCGTTGCTTTCAAGCAAGCACAGACCTTTCAGTATTAAATCACGGCAGAGTTCGCTGCCCGTATATGCAAAAATTCCGCTCATTGCTAAACATTCCTTTCAAGCTTTGCTGTTATTATGCTCATATCGTCAATTTTATTACCGTCGCAGATTTCAAGCGCCTTGCTAACTATGTATTCAGCAAGGTACTGCGGCTCAAAATCGTTTGCGGCTTTAAGCAGCGTTTCAAGTCTTTCGTCGCCTATATCGGTAATGCCGTCGCTCATAAGAACAACGGTATCGTCAAGCCTTAAAACTGCGGTGCGGCGTGCGAATTCAATTCCGCGCAGTATCCCCGCAGGCATTGAACTGAGTTCACAGCGGGTAAGGTTTTCTCCCCTGATAATATAACTCGCGGGGGCGCCCGCCTTGAACAGCTCGCATTTACCCGTAAAAAGGTCAATGTTTGCTATGTCGAGCGTTGCAAGACTTTCGTCGTTGCTTTTAACAAGCAGAGCCGAATTAACTACCTTCAGTGCGCTGTCAAAGCCGAAGCCTGCGTTAAGGAGCTTTGAGAGAAGCCCCGCTCCCATTGCTCCGTCAAGCGCTGCCCGCGAGCCCTTTCCCATTCCGTCGCTGATAATCAGGATTGAATGGCCTTTGTTGTCATTTAGTATTTTTACCGTATCGCCGCATAACCTGCCCTCTGCGCTGTGCTGAGCAAAGCCGACGCTCAGCCTGTAATTCGGTTTTTCGGAAAAGGAGAGCATCGTCTCCTCTTTGAAATTGGTAATTTTACCCTTATCAAAGTATCTGTTACAGGCTTTTCCTATCTCCGCCGTCAGTTTTGGGTTGTTCAGCCCTGCGGACATTCCGTCGGTAAGAATTTCAACCCTCATTCTGCCGAATTTATCCTCAATCGCGGAGATGTTCAGAGGATATATTTCGTATTCTCCGAGAACGCGGCGAATTTTAACCGAGGCGGAGGAATCAAAAATTTCCGCCTCGTCAAATTCAAACGCCAAATCCTCCAGCATTCCTGAAATTGAGGAAAACTGGTCAGAGGCAACGCGCCTTATCTGGTTCGTTTTTTCAAGAATTATTTCCCGACGGATGTACTCGCTTTCACTGATTTCGTTTTTCTTCAGCTCGTTTTCGCGGCGGGTCATATCGTTGATTTTTTCCCTTACCTGTTCAACGCTTTCGCTTATAGCCGCCATTGCGGTTGACGCAAAGCGGAGCTTGAGAACAAGGCTCTGCCTCAGTGCTCCGTCCGGCGAGGCGTCGCGTCCTGAGTCGCTCAGCCTGTCCAGTTTTGAAATAACAGGTTGCGGCAAAAGAATAAAAATCGCCGCCGCCACAGCGCAGCCGATAAAAAACGGGAGTGAAAAACCGTTATTTGCAACTATTGAGAAAAATGCGGCGCTTATTGTAAACGACATACCTATTCCCGCGCGTGACAGCGGAATAAATAACGCCCCTACCGCTGAAGAAAACGCAAGCGCGCCAACCGTAAAGAATGCTTCGCTGTTACTTAAACCTATAGCAAAGCCGAAGGAGAGCGCAAGGATAATTCCCCAGCGCTCGCCGAGAAATCTTATTCCGCAGAGAATCAGTAAAGCCGAAACCGTAACGGCAGGGGATATAAAGCTGATTTTCAGTGCGGATAAATTCATCATCAGTATTGAAAGGGAAAGGGTGATGCAGGTTAAATCCGAAACGGGAAGCGCCCTGAAACGCAGCCGTCTGTAATCCGAATGAAGAGCCCTGTAAAAGAAATACGCACCTCCGCCCGATAGTATTGCTTCGCCGAGGGTAAGCACGTATGCCGAAAACACGACTCCCGTTTTTATGTTGAGCGCAACGCCCGTAATAAAGCAGGCGGAAAAAGCAACTCCAACCGAAAAGGCGGGGCGGAAGCCGAGCTCAAAGGCGGCTGAGGCAAGCGCTCCTATTGCGGCTATGGTTACTGCGCTTATGTAACGGGCTGTGTTTTCGTCAATTCCGGAGGCAAGACAGCCGAAAACCGCCCCGAGCGCCGTGTAGCCGAAGTATCTCTTTTTGCACACGGCAGTTATTGAAATTCCGAAGGGGTGCAGTTCGCCGAGTACGCTCCCCGTACTCATCATAAAGCCCAAAGCAAGATATGCCGCCGCTTTCAGCAGGTGGCTGTTTCTTTTGCTGAAGGCTGCGTGTTTTGTCGTTTTAATTTTTTCTTTCAGCGCCATTTTTTATTCTCCGTAGTTTTGTTGTTAGTCAGCAAAGGAAATTATATACAATATAAAGCGCAGAATATGTCTTATTGTGGAGCAAAATAAAAAATATGAACATTTACTTTTCTATATGAGTATGGTATACTTTTTTGGGGGTGATGATTATGGATTTTAAAGTTTTATTTGACAATACGCTTTCAAATATCGTTAACGCTGTAAGCGGCGTTGCTCAGGGCGAAACAAACAGAGAAAACGTTCCTAAAATAATAACCGAGGGAATGGCTCCCGTTGCGCGTCAGGCTGCGGCGGAGGGCGCGGTTCTTCTTGAAAATAACGGCGTTCTTCCCTTTAAAAAGGGAACTAAGCTCGCGCTTTTCGGCAGAAACTGTTATGACTATTTTTACGTTGGCTACGGCTCGGGAGGAGACGTTAACCGACCTTATGAGGTAAGCCTTGCCGACGGTATTGACAACTGCGACTCGCTTGAACTTGACAAGGAGCTTGCAGATTACTATACAAACTGGAGCGCGGAGCATATTATTAACCACGGAGTTTGGGGGCACTGGCCGCTCAGATACCACGATATTGACTTTAGTGAACACGAGGATATTATTAAGGCTTCCTCCGAACACAGCGACGCGGCTGTTATAACTATCGGCAGAAGCGCGGGAGAGGACAGGGACAACGAACTGAGCGATGAAAGCTATTATCTTCATCCCGAGGAAAAATGTATTATCGAGCTTGTTAAAAAGCATTTCAACAAGGTTGTAATTCTCCTGAACGTCGGCGGAATTATGGATATGGCAGAGCTTAAAGGCTATGAGCCCGACGCGCTTATGTACGTTTGGCAGGGCGGAATGGAAAGCGGAAACGCTGTTGCCGATTTACTTTGCGGTAAGGTAAGCCCGAGCGGAAGGCTTACCGATACCGTTGCAGGAAAATACGAGGATTACCCTTCCTCTGAAAACTTCGGAAATAAGGATTATAACAACTACAAAGAGGATATTTACGTTGGCTACCGCTATTTTGAAACCTTTGCAAAGGATAAGGTTTTGTATCCCTTCGGCTTTGGACTTTCATACAGCAGCTTTGATATTAAACTCGTTAAGGCGGAGGCGGCAGAGGACGGAATTGAGTTTACGGTAAACGTTGAGAATACGGGCGACTGCGCAGCTAAAGAGGTTGTTCAGCTCTATCTTGAAAAACCCGTAGGTGCGCTCGGAAATCCGTCAAGAGAGCTTGTTGCTTTCGGTAAAACGAAGGAACTTGCGGCGGGCGAAAAGGAAGAAATTCGGCTGTTTGTTGAAACTTATCAGCTCACCTCTTATGATGACTGCGGAGAAACGGGATACCTGTTTGCCTATGTGCTTGAGGAGGGAGAGTATAAATTCTACCTCGGAAGCAACGTCCGCGACGCAGAGAAGGTATTTTCATATTATCAGGAGAAAACGGAACTTTTCTCACAGCATAAGCAGGCTGCAGCGCCTCAGCAGAGCCTTGAGATTATATGCTGCCGCATAGAAAACGGCGAAAGGGCACTAAAAATTAAGAATTCCTCCGTTCAGAAATATGACCTCGGCGCAAGAATTATTCATAATCTTCCCGATGAAACTCCTCTGACGGGGGATAAGGGCATTAAGCTTTCCGATGTGAAAGACGGTAAGGCAACGCTTGATGAATTTGTTGCTCAGCTCAGCCCGACTGAGCTTGAGGCAATAAGCCGCGGCGACTATAATATGGACAGTCCTCTCGGCGCTAAGGGTAACGCAGGCGCTATCGGCGGCGTTCTTCAGTCGCTCAGAGATAAGGGAGTCCCCGCCGTAATTACAACGGACGGTCCCTCGGGAATAAGGCTTCAGGCATCGTGCTCGCTCATTCCTATCGGAACTCTCCTTGCCTGCACGTTCAACACCCCTCTCGTTGAGGCGCTTTACTCCGTAATTGCAAAGGAAATGAAGGACCGCGGCAGCGATATTCTTCTCGCTCCCGGTATTAACATCCACCGCAGCCCGCTTTGCGGAAGAAATTTTGAATACTACAGCGAGGACCCGTTCCTTACCGGAATGATGGCCTCTGCAGCGGTTGACGGTATTCAGAGCGAGGGCGCGTCCGCCTGCCCGAAGCACTTTGCTGTTAACAGTCAGGAATTTAAGCGTACGGTATGCGATTCAAGACTTTCGGAACGCGCTTTAAGAGAGATTTATCTCAAGGGCTTTGAAATCTGTATACGCCGCTCAAAACCGAAAAATATTATGACCTCTTATAATAAAATCAACGGCGTATGGGGACATTATAATTACGATACCTGTACTACCATTCTCCGCGGCGAGTGGGGCTACGAGGGCAACGTTATGACGGACTGGTGGATGCAATCCTCAAAAAGCCCTGAATTTCCGAAGCTTCGCGACCAGGCTTACCGCGTAAGGGCGCAGGTTGACGTGTTTATGCCCGGCGGAAAACGCGTTAATAACGGCAAGCCCGACGGTACTCTTCTAAAAACCTACGGCGAGGTTGATGGAATTACCTTAGGCGAGCTTCAGCGAACGGCAAAGAACGTTCTCAATATGGCTATGAAAACGAAGATGTAATTATATTCTGTTGAAAAACTGTTTGTTTTATGCTATAATCAGTTTACTAATAATATGGAGGTAATATTTATGAAATACGTTTGTAATGTATGCGGCTACGTGTACGATGAGGAAGCTGAAGGCACAAAGTTTGAAGATTTACCTGAGGATTGGGTTTGCCCTCTCTGCGGCGTAGGTAAGGATGACTTTTCAGCTGAATAATTAAAAAAGGCTGTTTCGGGAATAATACCCGAGACAGCTGTTTTTTATTGGCGCTAACCGTTGACGCCAAAAAGGCTACGACTTGCGCGAGCAATTCAGATTCTTATTTAAAAATCACAGCGAAACCGACAGTGTATTTTGTGAAGTTTACATAAAAGTTACAAAATTTACAAAAAAACTACAAAAAATACTTGCATATCGGTTTTGTTTGATATATTATATATATAATTAGGGCGAGCAGCCCCTTTAATAAATTATTATTGCAGGATAGGAGAAAAGCCGTGATAGAGTTTAAAGATGTTACAAAGGTTTACGAAAGTAACGGCACTAAAGCGCTTGACAACGTTAATATCAAGATTGACGACGGCGAATTTGTATTCGTTGTAGGTTCCTCAGGCGCGGGTAAGAGTACCTTTTTAAAACTCATTATGCATGAGGAAAAGCCTACCGAGGGCGAGGTTATCGTTAACGGTTATTCCTCAAAAACTCTTAAAAAGAGAAAGGTTCCGTATTACAGAAGAACTATGGGAATAGTTTTCCAGGATTTCAGGATTATTCCCAAAATGACGGTTTACGATAACGTTGCGTTTGCAATGCGTGTTATAGGCGCAAAGGAAAAGGATATAAGAAAAAGAGTTCCGTATATATTAAACCTTGTAGGTTTATCCAAGAAAGCGCGCTCTATGCCGAACGAGTTATCGGGCGGCGAGGCTCAGCGTGTTTCCCTCGCAAGAGCTCTTGTCAATAATCCCGCCCTTATTATTGCGGACGAGCCTACGGGTAACGTTGACCCTGAGATGAGCCACGAAATAGTTGACCTTCTTACAAAGATTAATAATAACGGAACTACCGTTGTAATGGTAACTCATGAGCATGAGCTTGTTCGTTCCTTCCAGAGAAGAGTTATCGTTATTCAAAACGGCGAGGTTGTTTCCGATACTCCCGACCCGACCTATGCTCAGTTTAAAACCGAGAAAACGGAAGAGGTAACCGATATGTACTACTTTGAAGAAAGCGTACAGAATGAACAGGTTGCCGACGTATTTGAAAATATCGTTTCTTCCTCCGACGAGGAGGAGAGCGCTGAGGATGGGGAAATCTTAAAGGAAGAAGAGATTTCCGAAGCCGAAGAAGCTGCCGGGGAAAACAAAGACGGAGGTGAGGAATAATGACAGCGTCAAGTTTAAGATACCTTATTAAAGAGGGACTGAAAAATACATGGACAAACAGGATGATGTCATTCGCTTCTATCGCCGTTCTCCTGTGTTGCCTTGTTCTAATCGGTTCCGCTTCAATGATTTTCCTGAATATCAATTCGGTTATTGACAGGATTGAGGATGAAAACGTTATTATGGTTTTCGTTGCCGATGAAACAACGGACGCTCAAATTGAAGAAATGGGCGCAAAGCTCAAGGGAATGAACAACATAGACAGCGTTGAATTTGTTCCGAAAGAAAAAGCGTGGGCTGACCAGCTTAAAACTATGGAGGACGCTCAGGCTCAGTTCTTTACCGAGGTAAGCTCCGATATTCCGCTTCCCGACGCATACAAGGTTACGGTTAAGGATTTAACGGGCTTTTCAAAAACCGTTAAAGAAATTAAAAAGCTTGACCATATTTACACTATCCGTCAGAATACCGACCTTGCGAAGAAACTTGATACAATCAGCCGCGGAATAAGCGTTATTGCAATTGTTATTATTGCCGTACTGTTTGCAATTTCGCTGTTTATTATCTCTAATACTATAAAACTTACGGTTTATTCACGCCGTCTTGAAATCAGCATTATGAAATCAGTCGGCGCAACCAACTCCTTTGTAAGACTTCCGTTCGTTGTTGAAGGATGTCTTATAGGCGTGCTTTCGGGCGCGCTGTCGCTCGGCGTTGTATGGCTTGCGTACGATTTTGCCATACAGCAATTCAATGATTTGTTTAAGGCAATTCAGATTACTCCGCTTAATTTTACAAATTATGCTTGGCAGATGCTCGGTATCTTTATTGCAATCGGTATCGTCAGCGGCGTAGGCGGTTCAGTAATAACGATGAGAAGATATTTAAATAAGGAAGGCAGTGAGATAAGTGCTATCTAAAAATTTAAAAAGAATTCTCTCTCTTGTTCTCGCACTTTGCTTTGCTCTTTGCGCTTCCGCTTCAGCCTATGCGGAGGATACGGGTAAGCTGAAGGAAAAGAAAGAAAAAATCCAGCAGGAAATTGACAAGGCTCAGGACGAGATTGACAAGCTTGCAGAACAGAAAGAAGAAACCCAGGGTACTATTGCTGCGCTTGATAAAAAAATAAAGCTCCTTCAGGATAAAATCGACGTTCTTCAGGAGAGCGCAGACGAGCTTCAGCGCCAGATAGACATAATTGAGGACAATATTGTTCAGACTGAGGCGGCAATAAAGCAGGCTCAGGAGGAAATTGACCGGAAGCAGGCTGAATTTGACAAAACGTTTGAAGAATACTGCCAGCGCCTGAGGGCAATGTACGTTTCTGGCCACGCGAGCAATCTTGAGGTTCTGCTTACAAGTAAGGACGTAAGCTCAATGCTTACCCGTTCTCAGATGATACGCTCCGTATCAGAACAGGACAGCGCAATTCTTGACGGGCTTATCAAGAAAATGCAGGAGATTGAGCGCGCAAAGGCAGAACTTGAAAAAAAGATTAACCAGCTCAATGACGATAAGGAAAAGCTTGAAAAGAGCAAGCAGGACCTTGAAGCAAATATCGCTAATATCAAAACCTCAAAGGATGATTTAAGCTCAGAGGTAAGCAAGGCTAATTCGCTTATGCGTAAGCTTGCTAACGAGACAGCCGAGTACCAGGAGGCTATCAGCGATAATAAAGAGGAAATGGAAAAAATTGAACGTGAAATTCAGGCGGCTTATGCAAGGGCGTCGAGCAGCGGTACGGGAACCATAAGTGGTTCCTCGGGCGACGGCTCTCACAGCGGAACGCTCGGTTATCCCACCGCTTACCGCAGAATTTCAGCGGGTTATCCGAACTATTCAAGCGGTCGTTATCACGGCGGTATTGACTTCCCGTGTCCAGTGGGAACTGCGGTTTGTGCTGCTGAATCGGGAACGGTTATCCTTGCAAGAAACCTTAATTACAGCTACGGTCATTACCTGATTATCGACCACGGCAACGGTCTTTCAACCCTTTATGCACACAACACAACGCTCCTTGTAGGCGTTGGCGACCACGTATCAAAGGGTCAGCAGATTGCGGAAAGCGGCTCAACGGGTAATTCAACGGGCCCGCACTGTCATTTTGAGGTTCGTGTAAACGGTACGAGGGTTAACCCCAACAATTATCTTTAATACATAATAAAAACGCTTTCTTTGGTGTGCTCCAAAGAAAGCGTTTTTTGCTGTAGGGGAGGGTCTTTGCGCCCTCCCTTTATTTATTGTTTCTTATATCCTTTCCGAAAAACTGCATTACCGTGTATTCCCCGTTAAGGCGGCTTGTTATTCTCTGGTCGTATTTATCAAGAAGCTCGTCCCATTCATAGTTAGTGCTGATAATAGTAGGTTTTCCGGAGAGAACGCGCGTATTAATAATGTTATAAATAACAGCAACGCTGTATTTACCTTCAATTTCGGTTCCGAGGTCATCAAGAATCAAAAGGTCGCATTCAAGAACCTTTTCTTTAGTATAATTGGGCTTTGCCTCGAAGGAGAGCATCTCCGTTCTTAAGTCCTCGCAGATATTCTGGCTTGTTCCGTAGCAAACGCTGAAGCCGCGGTTGATTACAACGTTGGCTATAGCAAGGGAAAGATGGGTTTTCCCGAGTCCTGTTGCTCCGAGAAAAATCAGATTTTTACTGTTTTTGCCAAAATTCTGAGCATATCTCATTGTGGCGTCATATATCTTTTCGGCACGCTCGCGCGGAATAACGGAATTATTTAGCGGAGCTGTTGAGTAATACTCCGTCTTAAAAGTATCAAACGTGCATTTTTCAAGCGGAGCAAAGGTGCTTACCTCTTTTTTCATAAGCTCCTTTAAAAGCTCCTTGTGGCAGGCGCAGAGTCTGCCACCGATAAAGCCTCTGTCCTCGCATACGGGGCAGCTGAAATCGGGCGACATATCGTTTTTATTATAGCCGTTTTTTTCAAGTATCGCGCTTCTTTTTTCTATCAGCGCGGTGCTTTTTTCCTTTAATTCCTTAACCTTGCTCTGAACGTCGTCCTTACAGAAAAACAGCCTTGAAACCTCCATTCCGATATTTGAGAGCTGAATCTGAATTTCATTAATTTCAGGCAGCTCTTTACGGATTTTTTCGCTTCTGTTTTCTGCAATCATAATAGCGTTATCGCGGCGCTGTTTAATTATTTTTTCGGCGTTTCGGTACATTTCGTTTGAATACGGCATACGTTTCTCCTATATATCAAAATCATCGTTTAAAGCTGAACGCTTTTTAATCTCTTCTATATCAAACGACGGCTTGGTTTTGAGTTTTCCTTTGCCCGCGGGATTTTTCTTTTCATTTTCGGGCTGAGCCTTAACCTCGTCCGGGGTCGTGAACTTTTTGCGCTTCCAGTCCTTGAGAACGTTATCTATAGCCTTAACGCTTTGTCTGTCCTCATCGGTGTATTTTTTCATTGTGTTGCAGGCAAAAGCAATCATTTCGTCGCTGAAATCCGTCCTCCAGCGGGAGAGCATTTTTTTCTGCGCGGAGGTCGGCTGTCTGTATTCAAAGCCGCAGAGGTCAAGTACCTTGAGCCAGAGGGCGTCAATTTCCGTCATTTCAAGGAGCTTTTTTGAAGCCTCTTCTATTGAAGAAACCTCTTCTCCCGCCCATTCCCTGGCGATGTTCTGAAGCTTGCGGGTGGTAATATTCCTGCCTGCGTCGCGCTCTGCTTTGTAGTATTCAAGCAGGGTTACAACAACGGAAGCGGGGAGCCCGTAATAGGTTACCATATTAACTAAATTGCTTTTAAAAGCGTTGCTCAGAGAGGTGCCGAGGATTCTTTCGGCAGTTCTTAAAAGGTCTTTAAGCTCGGGGTTATCAAAGCAGATATTAACTATATCGCTCGGGGTGAGATTAGGCACGGGCAGGCTTTCAAAGGCAGACTTTTTCTGCGTTTCAGGCTCTGCGGGAACTTCGGTTCTCTGCTCAATTTTTTCGCCGTCTTTTGTTAAAAATCCCTCGTAACACCAGTAATCAAGGCATTCTGACGCCGCCTGTTCGCTGCAGCCTAACGCCTCCGCGACAGCCTTTTCATCAGCCGTTCCCGAGCGTGAAAGGAGAATGAGCAAAGCCTTGATTTGAAGCTCGTTAGAAAACTTCAGACTCTTTTCAATAAGCGAAACGGGAACGCAGAAAACCCCGTTTTTCCAGTATTCGCCGCTTGGAATAATATGGTAGGTCATAGCAGTCTCCTTTCTTTCGGTGTAAATTACATTGTAACAAAAAAATCTGCTTATGTAAATAAGAAAATAAATAAAATAATTCTTGACAAACGGGGCTTTGATATGTATAATTACATATGCAAACTAAATGCGGATTTAGCTCATCCGGTAGAGCGTCACCTTGCCAAGGTGAAGGTAGCGAGTTCGAGTCTCGTAATCCGCTCCAAAAAATAAGCACCCATAAGGGTGCTTAATTTTTTGGCTCAGCGGATAGAGACTCGAACAGGGCAATTTCGAAGAAATAGAAACAGTCCGGCGGACTGTTTCGGTGCCCGCGTGCGTGCCGGAAGGAGCTTTTATTTTGATTTATACACCTGTCGTCTATCAATTCACAATTTGTTAAAAAAATACTTGACACCGGAATATAGTATATATATAATATAAAAGTCTGTGAACACATAGGGATTTATGTGCCTATTATATCCACTGTGTTCATAAAATGTTCATAATTTCGCGAGTAAGCGCAATGCTTGTCAAAAACGCGTAGTCAGTAAGCAATTTTGACTGTTGCTTCGCTAAAAACGAAGTTATAAGGAGGAAAAACTATGAAGAAAATGAGTAAGAGAATATTATCTGTATTTCTCTCGCTGCTGATGGTTGTTACCATGCTTCCCTTCGGCGGTATTCTCGCTTTAGCAAGCGCAAAGGATACCGAGGCGTATTTTTACGATAACGCCGAGGGCTATTCAGCTTCAACGGGAACAGATAAGATTAACGGAACAAACTATATTGCCAATAACGGCGGTACTAACTACGTTACGGCTGACAAAGACTGGACTCCTAACGGCGACAGAACGACGGGCTTTGTTATCAGCTTCTGGTACAATCCCGGCGCAACAGTAGGTACCTGGGGCTCGGAGTGTATGTTCGCTATGGGTCTTCCGAGCGATGAGTCGAATAACAAGAAATACTTTGAGGTATTTGAAAGCGGTACTCTCCGTTATTGCTACAACGGCACGTCATATATTGACGTTGACGTTGCAAGCGGCGGTATATGGAATAATAAAGTAACTGCAAATAAATGGCAGTATATTACTATTATCATTGACCCCAACGGCGATTACTACGATACGCTGAGCTTCTACGTTGACGATACGCTTACCTACACTCTTGACGATTCAACCGGAACCAACGTTCAGGCTGACGGCAGAGGCGTCTGCGATTTCTTTGCAAATTACAGCGGTAAGGTTCGCCTTGCTTCCTCTCTCGGCGTACACAGCTGGACCTCTGCAACGGGCTCTATTGACGAGGTATTTATTTATCCCTCAAAGATGAAGCCCGAGGACGCTATGGACCTCTTTGAAACAAAGATGAAGTCAGGTGTTTATCAGAATACCAAGTCCGCTTATCAGAGCTATATTGCAACCTCAACTCAGCTTGACGCCTTTAACTACGGCGGCAAGGCAGAGGCAGAGCAGTACGCTCAGACAAACGCCAACCAGCTTGTTGATAAGATTACAACAATGTATGGCTGGAATGAAACGTTTACAACTATAAACGGAAGCGGTTACAGTAGTGCGATTTACAGTCCCACTATTCCGTCACCTGCAAGTAGTGACAATGCAACCAATACGACGGGCGATGTTCAAGTGAACAGTAGCTGGACCGGTTCAGACGGTGTTAATACTCGTATTTATCAGCCGAGTCCCGTGTTATTATATGACGGCAAAACAAAGATGACCTTCCCGGTAGGCGTTTGGGCGCATCCGTATAAAACCGGTACATGGTCAAAGAACGGAAGAACCACATATATTTATCCTACTGCAGCACCGTTTTCGCACGAAAGCTGGTGGAAAGGTAATATTGCTGATGAAAGCAATACTTACGCTCTTAATTATGATACGCTGATTAATGGCAGCGCTTATACCGGTTACTCATCCTCAAACACAAATGAAGTTGTCTATAAAACGCAAGAATTTTACGGTGTAAACTATGTTGTAGTTTCAAATCCGACCTTTACTAACAAGCTTTACAACGGCACCCCGACGTATACAATGTATGTGAAGGATGATGCCAAAGGTACTACAACCTCTGTGAACGGTACGAACGTTTATGTTGTTGATGCAACGGCACTGATTTCCGCTGCAAGAGCGGCTGCAACAAGCTTCGATGATTCCTACAAAGAGGGCGGATACAATGCTGTTTTAACAGCGCTTGATAATACAACTGAGCTTGACCTTACTACCAAAGATTACAGCAACGTTGCAACAGGCGCTAACTCTGCAATCAGCACAATTAACGATTTAATTACTGCGTTAGGTAATTCTACTGCTGACGGTCAGTATAAAACGCTTCGCGACGCTATGGAATATCAGGGCGCGATTTCGGACGGCACCTCCACCTCCGTTCCCGCTGCTTATAATAACGGCGTAAACCCTGACGGCTATACCACTGCAACCTATACAGCGTTCAAGACTGCTTACGAAGCTGCTAAGGCAAAGATGGCGGCTCTTTACAGCACGAGCGGTTCAGCTAATTACTCCGCAGCGCTCGGCACCGAGGCTCAGGATTTGCTTGACGCATTTGCCGCTCTTGCACACAGCTCAGTTGTTAAGCCGACTATTACTCCCGCAACGGGCGCAACGGTAGGTAAAAACACTCAGCTTACAATTACTAATAACACCGATTCCTACAATGCCGACACAAAGGCGCAGGACGGCACGATTTATTATACAGTTAAGGTTGACGGCGGCGCAGAGAGCGAGCCCATGACCGTAACGGCTGCTAAGGACGCTTCTGCAACAGTTACTCCGTTTACCGACGTTCCCGCAACTGCTTCAACCGTAACAGTTAAGGCATACATTTACGCTTATGAAAACGCGGGCGACACGAACCTTCAGGTTTCCGCTAACGAAACCGTAACCTATAACCTTCTTGCCGCTCCGCTTATTGACGGCAAAAACAGCGGCGCCGTTAAGGGCAAGGACCAGGGAGATACGGTTGCTATTACAGGCAGCGGTAATATAATGTATAAAATAAATGACGGTGCTTATCAGACTTACAGCAGCGCAGTTTCGCTCTTCACCGACGACAGCTCCGCTCAGACAATTTCTGCATACAGCGTTGTTGACGGCGTTGAATCCGCTGTTTCAACGGTAACCTTTACCCGTGCGGGCGCGTTTACTATCACCCTTGATAACCCGAACGCAAAATCTCCGTTATTCTATGATGCGGGCAGTGCTGTAAGAGTTTCCGTTGATAATACAAAGGGTACTTTCAGCAACGTTAAATATAAGATTATTCCCGACGGTGATGAGGACCACGCAGTTGTTAAAACTCTTGCAACCGACGGCGCAACTACCTCAACGAGCGCATTTATGAACTACAAGGGCATTTCAGTTGTTGCCTATGTTGACGGCGCAGAGGAGGACGGCGTTGAAGCTACCTTCTACAACGTTGATAAGTTTGACCCGATGATTTATCAGGAGAGCTTTAACGGAACTACGGCATATTACGATTTCCTCGGCTCCTCAACGGGTGTTGACGGCGTACTCAACGTTCCCGAAGCGGATGACACAATCCGCGTTAAGCAGGGCACGTACGGCCTTGATACCTATGACCAGAGAAAGAACGTTCTTAAGATTGCCGCTAACAGCGCAACCTACGGCAACGTTCTTCAGCTCAACGAAAACCCGCTTGCAAATTCAACAAATGCAGCGTTTGCCAAGGAAAGCGGCGTTACGATTTCCTTCTGGCGCTACGTTACTCCGAGCGGCGATACGGCTATTAATACAGATGACCTTAGATGGCTGAATGTTCTGAACTTCACCAAGGCCAACAAGGATGATTACACGGATGCAACCAGTGCTAATCACTATCAGTATGCTGTATTGACAGCAAACGGCACATTCTCTTTCTCTGAGAACGGCGCAAACGGCGGACCGTATCTGGATTATTATCCGGCATCCTGCGACATTACGAACCATTCAACCGACGCAAACCACGGCTATTGGACGCATATTGCGCTGACCGTTGACCCGACCACCGCGGCAACAACCGAGGATTCGGGCGATACAAGACTTGATACGGGTATCACAGTATATATCAATGGCGAACCGCACGATATTGATGTCAGCAATACCGAAACCAAGGTGGATACACCGGTTGTAAAATCCAAAAATCGCAATTTTGCATCTATGACCGATAAAGAGGTTGTGGATGAATTGCTCGACTACCTTACCGATGAAGATACAAACGTTCTTTTCGGTTACGGTGCTTGGGATGACCAGGTTGGCTACAGAAGCAATAAGGATTTGTACATTGACGACGTAAGAATGTACACCAAGGCGCTTACTCAGGCTGAAATTAATAATATGTATACCGATTCTGCTGCCGACGCGCAGCCGGGACACCAGAGTTCAACCTCTCACGACCCGACAAACGTTACAGTTTATACCTTCAAGAACGCGTATAATTATACGAATGTTGACGGCGTCTCTGCAACAAAGCCCGCCGGCGCACAGGTTGGTCAGGAATTCATTGATTATTACAATGTTGACCTCAGCCTTGTAGATATCAGCTATTATTCCTTCGGAACAGGTATGACAATTTACAAGTCTGACGATAACGTAAACTGGACGGTTATCGGCGACAGCAAGGGCAGAACGGGCTACCAGAACGAAGAATTATTCAACGGTGAATATCGCTCTGTTCTCGGTTACCGTATTGACCAGGGAGGTACAGCAGACACGCCGCTCGGCTGGGCTTCCCAGGGTGAATCCATAGACCACGGCGAGGTAAGAGCAAGAGCTTCCGGACATCTGCTTTGGGCACCGCACGTTATGTATAACCTCAAGCAGGATAAGTGGATGTACTACGGTTCAACCTCTGCGTGGCAGTCAAATTACAGCGCTGTATTCGTATTTACCTCTGATGAGGTTGCCAACAACTATACCTATCAGGAAATCGTTGTTAAAACTCAGAGCGGCGATTCAACCAACGCTATTGACGCCTGCGCTTACTATGGCAGAGACTCAGAGGGTAAGATTAATCCGAACGCGCTCTATATGCTTTACGGCTCATGGGGCGACATCTATGTTAAAACACTTAATCCGAACGGTACAAGAACGGATACCGACAGAACGCTCGGCGACCTTCTTGCAAGAGCAAACAACAACGGCGGCCCCGGCGGCGGCGAAGGCGGTTACGTAACCTATGAAAACGGTTATTATTACTACTGGATTTCAGCCGGCGCTAACGGCTGGGGAACAAGCGGCGGCGCTTACAGACAGCGTGTATTCCGCTCCGAAAACCCGACAAGCGGTTTCGTTGACGTAACGGGAAGCCTTGCAACAAACGCTTCCTCCAAGCCTCACGGTAACGGTATCGTTTCCGCTTACGATTTAAAGACTAACGATTATATCTACACATCTGTAGGCCACAGCTCGCTGTACAAGGCTTACAACACCTACGGCGAAACTGTTGAAATTAACGCAGCTCACGCAAGAGAGTATTCTCACAGCGGTATTGCAACAGAGGACGGACAGCTTACAACCCGCCAGATTTGGCTCATCGGTAACGTTGCTATCCATAACCCCGTTGCTTATACGGACAACGGCTGGCCGACAGCCTTCCCGCTCAACTATGACGAGAGCTTTACTCTTCAGTACAGAGGCGACGGTTCAACGGCGAGAAAGAGCAGAGGCTTCAACGCGTTTGATATTCAGGGCGTTTACGATTCAAATACTCTTCTCAACGTAGGCGACGACGATTCCAAGTATGCGGGCTACTGCTCGGGTAATTACTGCGCATATGCTGCTTCTTACGATACTGAAATTATCGCTACCGATACAGACGCGGGCGTTATCGTCAATATGAAGAGTAACGACGGCTACAGCTTCAAGCTCACATATGATGACCCCGAAAACCCGACCAAGACCTATATCACCCTTTACAGCGGAACTACCGAATACGCTCACGGCGTTATCGCCAACCAGGGTGCAGAGGGCAGCGCAATCCCTGAATTCTCCTATGTAATCAATTCAACAGGACAGCACGTTTGGGGCTATAAGTACGAAACTATCGTACGCGACGCTGAAAACTATGAGGGTAAAAATCAGGTTGAGGTTGACGGCGTAGTTTATACTCATAAGGCAAGCGATAAGTATACCGTATACGGCCAGGAAATTTCCGACGACCTTAATTACCTTACCGATACATCAGCAGGTGAGAGAGTTACAACTCTTAAGGTTAACTATCCTTCGGAAATCGCCGTTAACGATAAATCCGCAGTCGTTTGCGTTAACGATGCAGACTTCGTTGCAGCGGGCTATACCGCAGGCGAATACTGGGTTGAATACGCAGCAGGCCAGGATTTATGGTACAAGGACAACGGCGACGGCACCGTAACAACAAAAACACCCGCTCAGTTTAAGAATCTCTCAGAAGAGGATAAGGCGGAATACTACCGTTACTATGTTCTTAAGGGTACGGTTTCCAACTACTTCCATTACTTCAAGAACGAGAAGGATTTAGACGGTCAGCGCATTACAGGTTACCCCGAAAAGGGTCTTGAGCTGCTGATTATGTATACAAACGTAACAGATTCAACAGGTACGCTCTACGGCGAATACGAATTCCCGTTCGTTATGCCTAACCCCGCATGGGCTCATACGATGGCGGCTACGAGAAACGCTCAGTCCGACTGGATTGGTAACGACCGTCAGTCATCGGTTGGTATCTTTAACCGTTTCATTGATTCCTACGGTGAAGCTACTCCGACCTATTCGCACGTGCTGTACGATTACAACGCTTTCACTATTAAAGAGGATGCGTCAAAGTACGGCAGCGGCGTTGCAAACGTACTTGCAGACTTCGATGAGAAGTCATTCGGAAGAACTGATTTATCAACAGTTGATAAGATTAACACGCTGTTTGATTTCTATGATGACCCGAGCGTTGGTATCAACTCCGGTACCTATTCAGTTCAGGAGCATCAGGATAAGGGTCCGAGCGCTTATACTGCAGTTCCCGACGTAGTTAAGGTTAATTACTACATTGACTATTCTGATAAATCACAGTATCAGGAGGTTGCAGGAACAAGCGATAACACCTACGTTTCAGGTAATAAGAACGGCTTAATCAAAACAAAGAACGGCGTTCCGTTCGGCTATCAGTTCAAGATGAAGGCGTCAAACTTCCTTTGGGATACAACGGACGTTGCCGCAATTCACGACGTTACATCGTACGAGAGAAACACAACGGGACTTGATATTACCTATCAGACTCACGAGGCATATACTGATTTAAGATATGATGATGACGCAAAGGACGACGCAAAGAATCCTCAGAACCTTAAATCTAACAGAAACGGTTTCAGAACGGCTTCCGTAACATGGCCTACGAATATTAACCACAAATATTGGTATGAGCCCGAAATGATGTTCTATACCGACCTCAGAACTTATAACGACCAGCACTTTGATTATTCTTACAGAAAGAAATACTTAGAGCTGTTCGCACTCGGCGACAATACCTATACCTTTACGGATATGGGCGGCGCTGATAAGTATCTTGACGGCAGTAACGGTGCGACAGGACCGACTATCCACGATTACTGGTCAGGCGCCAACACCTCAAAGCGTGCATTTGATTCGTATTCAAACGGTAAAAACGATACCCACGCTTGGAAGGGTACGGCAACCTTCAGCGGTAAAAATGCTGTTAAGCAGAATGAATATCAGGAAGTTTATGACGGCTGGTATTATATGACAGAGGTTGACGACGGCGTTCTCCAGTATCACTATACTGACAGCGAAGCAACAGCAAGAGCTAACGCTAAGTCAGGAACCTATACAGACGGAAACGGCAAAACACAGTATTATTACGGTAAGCTCAACGTTTCTGCTGAGGCATATGCGAACTACATCCTTGAGTTCGGTGCTTATCATAAGCTCGGCGGACTTGTTAAGGGCGGATGCTTCATTCCTCACGAAACGTATAACTACTACAATATCGGTGTTGCTACCTGCGATAAGGGTGCCGTTCGTGAATTCGTTGATACTTTTGCGAATAAGGAATTCACCGTTAATAACGGAACAGCTGTTTCCGAGTTCACTAACGACCAGATTCGCGGTACTGCTACTCAGCAGGGTGATATTCAGGATATCCGCGTAACATCAGGTCTTAAGGCTGCTGATTACACAGTTGCTTCCTTTAACGAGTACCTTGACGCTCTCGGCGAGGCTTACTGGTTCGTTAACAACCCGAGAAATACAACCTATCAGTCCTCCGTTGACGGAAAGACATATGAGTATTCGGTAGGTTATGATAATTTCTACGGCGAAGAACACGCTGCTATCTATCAGGCAGACGCTGCTGAGCACAACATCTTTAATGAAACTACAGCAACCGCAGGCTCATACGAAGCAAGAGACGGCGGCGACAACAAGCCTCATACCGATGAGGTACAGGCAGATATTATTGCTGACGTTATCATCGCTTACAAGAACCTCTACGCTGTATCTAACTACACAGCGGCTGAGGACTTCTATAACTCAATTGAAATTTCCGACGGTGTTGACGGTGAAGGCGAAACAATTACCGACGGCGTAATTACCTTCTATACCGATAAGACGAAGACAGACGTTGATTACCGTATAACCAAGGATAACTTTACAGACGACTCATGGGATCAGTTTGTTGCTCTCGTAAGAAATTCCGGTGCATTCTTTGATTATTACACAAACGGTAATATCGGCGAAGAGGGCTACGACAGAGTTGATACCGATATCAGCTCCTGGCGTTACGTAACTATGACGGGTGAGGCTTATAACAACCTCCTTGACATCATTAAGCACGCTCAGTCAGGACTTATGGAGCAGCTTGATACTCAGTCGCTCTCAGATACCTATGACGATAAGACGGGCGCTGACCCGACTTACGGCGGCGATAAGCTTACAGACGGTATTTATAACGACCAGAGCGTTCAGGTTAAGACCTTTGATTCCTGGTACAATATGAATACAGAGGCAAATAAGGCTAATGAGCTTCTTACAGCGGCTGCCAATAAGGACGACGACCTTACTCAGGACGGTCCTAACAAGACCGCTTATGAGGTTGAAGACGGTACTACGGTTTACTTCACTAACGGACGCTACAAGGTAACGGACGTTAAGGCGTACGAATTTGACGATTACACCTACTATGCTCAGTCCTTCAGCACTGACGAATTCACTGAGGACGGCGAGGGCTCGTCAACCAAGTATGACGAAGCTGAAAACTGCTCTGAAATGCAGGATACCGTTTACGATGAAAGCGCAACTCTTGCGGCAACAACGCTTGAGGATTGCGATACCGCCGACGCGTATGCTGCTTATGACGCGGCTTACAGCGCGGTTGAAAGCGTAAACTTTGATAAGTATCTCGCAACTGCTAAGGACGGCTCAGACGGTGCCGAGGCTCTCGTTAACGCAGAGCTTGCAAAGAAGACTTCTGAGTACAATCCTGAGGCTGAAACAAGAGCTGAAACGGTTTACGTAACTCTTACAAGCGACCAGGTAGCAGCTTATAACGAGCGTATGGGCGCTGAAATCCTTGAAACAGGTAAGGATTACAAGAATACGCTGCACACGGGAACAGACCCGATTACAGCGGCTCTCCTTACAGTATTCAACACTGTTGAGGGTGATAAAGAAAACTACGTTAAGAAGTTTAATATTACCTATACCGTTAAGAACGGCGACACGGTAGTTGCTGAGGACAGCGATTCAAAGTTCTACGGCGAGGCTACCAAGGACTTTGCAGTACCCGAGGAGGCTCAGGGTCAGTCCAAGATTTCAATTACCTATACAGACCTTGACGGAAATGCTCTCGGCAGCGTTAAGGAAAAGACTCAAAACGGTACTACCTTCTCAAGAATTGCAAAGAGCAATATGGATATTACTCTTGCAATTACCCAAAACAATGGCGGCGAAGGAGCTTATACAGTTAAAATCTGTAACGTTTACGGCACTGTAACAGATATCTTTACCGCAGCAGAGGCTGACGTTAAGGATATTGCTCAGAAGATTGAAACCGAAACGATTACAATCGGCAGCAAGAGCTTTACCGCTCCGTTAGTTCCGTACTACACCTTCTCTGCATGGCAGAAGTCTACCGATGATGAAGAAAAGGTAGTTGTATTCACTCCGCAGTATAACGCGGGCGTTACGGTTAACTTTACCGTTGCTCAGGGCGGCGTTGCTTCAGGCGCAGCTCTTAAAGAAGCCGGCTCAACGACCTACAGCACGGCGTTTGATACCGAGGTAACTCTTGACGCAAGCGAGGTTGAAGACTTCTGGGCTTGGGCAACAATTTCAGGCGATAATCTCTATCAGATAGCTTCCTACAGCCCGAGCTACAAGTTCTATGCTGTATACGGCAACAATAAGTCCGATGAAATCAACGGCGAACAGTTTGTTGCTATCAGGAAGATTGACGGCAGGTATTATGAGCCTGACGGAAAAACGGAGCTCAAGGCAAATAAGGTTGATACGGTATTTAATATCAACTATGACGCTGAGGCAGTTCTTAAGAGCAAGCTTGATAAAAAGCTTCCGTTCGTATCACTGATTAACGCAGAGCTTGCCGAGGGCAAGAAGAAGGCTACGGGTTACTTCCGTATTACACAGGGCAGCTCGGTTACTCCTTCGGAATTCGGTACTCTCGCAACAAGCAAGTCTGCCAATAAGGCTTATATGGTTGAAGGCAGCGCGTCTAAGTTCAGGACTTCAACAATCCTTTCAAGCGGTCAGTACGTATTTACAATCAACAGACCGTCGTCAGCGTTTACCGCTGTAACCTTCAGAGGATATATGGCTTACCTCTTCCCGTATGACTTTACTCATACAAGCAATACTTCGGTAAGCGATGTTGAGGCTGACCTTAACGTAACTGAATATTCAGGCAATATTGCAATTGCTCAGTAATAGTCTTAGGAGGGTATCAATATGAAAAAGAATTATGCAGCTCCCAAGGCTGAAATAGAAATGTTCACGTTTACCGACGTTGTTACAATGTCTCCCGAGGTAACTACCAAGCAGGGTATTATTGATGGCGGCGAGGAAATTTCGGTAACGGGCGAATTCTAAACGAATAAGGCGCAGGACGAAAGTCCTGCGCTTTTAATTTGGCTTATAAAAAAGAGGCGTGCAATTTAAGCACGCCTCTTTAAGCAGAGCGAAACGAATCCGAACACGGTTTAAAATGGCGGATTTGCCTTATCTCTGCGTTAAAAATACTCGGAATACATTAAGTATTCCTGCGTTTTTTGCCTTGACCTAAACCAAATCTGCTCATTTTAAACTGCAAAGCACTAAAAACGCTTGAAGTTAGGATGAAATTTGGCTTTTGAGGTCGAAGCTTTGCTGACGCAAAGCAAGAACGAAAACGGCAAAGTTCGCTTAAATACAGTGTTTTTAGCGGTTCGGATTCGTCTCGCTCTGCTTAAGCTTTACTTCATAAATTTATCAACTGCTGCGGAGAGCTCGTCAATCATTTTCATATCGCCATCCTCAACCGCGTGAACTATACAGTGCTCCATATGGTCCTTCAGAATTACCTTACCCGTGTTGTTTATAGCGGACTTAACCGCGGCAAGCTGAATAAGCACCTCGCTGCAGTCGTCGTCGTTTTCAACCATCTGTTTAACCTTCTGAAGGTGGCCGATAGCGCGCGCAAGACGGTTTGAAACCTCTTTTATATGTTCTTTTGAATGGTGATGGTTATGATTGTGTTCCATATTCTTTCCTTACTTAAAATAATTTACGCCGCTTTCAAAGATTTTCATATCCTTTTCAAACGGGGTGTTGGAATAGAGATTATCTCCCTTACGCTCGCAGTGACCCATTTTGCCGAGAACGCGTCCGTCGGGTGAGGTAATGCCCTCAACGGCGCAAACCGAGCCGTTGGGGTTAAACGGCATATCAGCCGTTACGTCGCCGTTTAAATCAACATACTGAGTTGCAACCTGACCGCCCTCTATGAGCTTCTTCATAACCTCGTCGTTTGCTACGAATCTGCCCTCGCCGTGAGAAATCGGCACGGCAAAAACGTCGCCCGCATTAACTGAGCTGAACCACGGTGATTTAACGCTCGTAACCCTCGTATACGCCATCTGGGAAATATGTCTGCCGATGGTGTTAAAGGTAAGAGTCGGGTCAGTTTCCTTTGTTTCAACTATTTCGCCGTACGGCACAAGACCGAGTTTAATAAGCGCCTGGAAGCCGTTGCATATACCGAGCATTAAGCCGTCGCGTACGTTGAGAAGTCTTGAAACAGCCTCGCTTACTCTCGGGTTGCGGAAGGTCGTTGCAATGAATTTACCCGAGCCCTCAGGCTCGTCGCCGCCCGAAAAACCGCCGGGAAGCATAACAATCTGCGCCTTGTTAATCTCCTCAACCATTTTATCTATCGTATCGTTGATATCTGCAGAGGTAAGGTTCTTAACAACGAGGATTGAAGCCTCTGCGCCTGCTTTTTCAAAAGCACGCGCTGTATCAATCTCACAGTTAGTGCCGGGGAATGCGGGAATGAACACTCTCGGCTTTGCAACCGCGTTTTTGTTTATAAAGATTGAGCGTTCTTTATAAAGAGGAACGTCATAAGGCATTTTTGCGTTTTTGCCCGAATCAGTAGGGAATACTCTTTCAAGCTTGCCCGTCCATTCGTCAACCAAATCGTCGGTAGTCAAAACAGCGCCGTCAAGAATGAATACGGAGTTATCGTTCGTAGTACCGAGAACGGTTCCGTCATATTCCTTTTCGTTTGCAATCTCAATTACGAACGAGCCCTGAAGCGGAGCGAAAAGGGTTTCCTTGCTGAGTCCCTGAGCAAAGGTGAAGCCGAGCTTGTCGCCGAATGCCATCTTACAAACGCAGGCTGCGGCGCCGCCCTCTTTAACTACGGAAGCGGAAAGAATTGAACCGTCGCGGATGCCTGAGTAAACGCTCATCATAAGGTCCATTGCCGCCTCGTAATCGGGGAGACCGCTCTTTTCGTCAACGGGGATTTCAAGGAGCTTGACCGTTGAGCCGATATTTTTGAATTTTGCGGAAACCGTCTTTGAAGCCTCGCTCATTCCTACCGCAAAGGAAACGAGGGTAGGCGGTACGTCAAGCTCGTTGAACGAGCCGCTCATACTGTCCTTACCGCCGATAGACGGAGTTTTATAGCCGAGCTGAGCTGAGAGCGCACCGAGCAGTGCCGCAGTGGGCTTGCCCCAGCGCTTCGGGTTATCTCCGAGTCTTTCAAAATACTCCTGGAAGGTAAGGCGCGCCTTTGAAGGGTCGCAGCCTACTGCTGCGAGCTTTGAAAGGCTTTCCGTAACTGCAAACGCCGCGCTGTGGAACGGAGACCATGAACTGAGCTTCGGAATAAACCCGTAGGACATAACGCTCGCGGTATCCGTTTCGCCTTCGAGAAGCGGGATTTTAGCCGCCATAGCCTCTTCGGGAGTAAGCTGGTATTTACCCGCGTAGGGCATAAGAACCGTCGCCGCGCCGATTGATGAGTCAAAACGCTCAACGAGTCCTTTTTGAGAGCATACCTCAAGGCGGGAAAGGTTAGCCTTGAGCGCGTCCGCGCTGCTCATACCTTTTAGTGCAGCGGGAACCTCTGTTCTGTAGCTTGTGCTGTCAGCGGCAGTGATTTCAGCCTTTGCGTGCTGAACAACGCCGTTTGTATTTAAGAAATCGCGGCTGAGGTCAACAATTTTGTCGCCGCGCCAGGTCATCTCAAGTCTGTTGTTTGAGGTAACCTCTGCAACAACGGTTGCCTCAAGGTTTTCCTCAAGCGCAAGCGCTGCGAATTTTTCAACGTCGTTTTTATCTATAACGACAGCCATTCTCTCCTGGCTTTCGGAGATTGCAAGCTCCGTGCCGTCAAGGCCGTCATATTTTTTCGGTACTTTATCAAGGTCTATTTTTAGTCCGTCGGCAAGCTCGCCGATAGCAACGGAAACGCCGCCTGCACCGAAATCGTTGCAGCGTTTAATAAGCGTTGCAACCTCTTCGCGCCTGAAAAGACGCTGGATTTTACGCTCGGTAGGCGGATTACCCTTTTGTACCTCTGCGCCGCAGGTTTCAATTGACATTGAGTTGTGCGCCTTGGAGGAACCGGTCGCGCCGCCGCAGCCGTCACGCCCCGTGCGTCCGCCGAGGAGTACGATAACGTCGCCCTCCTGAGGAGTTTCGCGGATAACGTTCTTTTTCGGAGAAGCGCCTATTACCGCGCCGATTTCCATTCTCTTAGCTATGTAGCCCTCATCGTAAAGCTCAACAACCTGACCCGTTGCAAGACCTATCTGGTTTCCGTAAGAGGAGTAGCCCTGCGCCGCGCCCGTTGTGATTTTGCTCTGAGGAAGCTTTGCGGTGAGAGTTTTTTCAAATGCAACGGTAGGGTCGCCCGAGCCGGTTATACGCATTGCCTGGTAAACGTATGCGCGCCCTGAAAGTGGGTCGCGGATTGCACCGCCGAGGCAGGTTGCCGCGCCGCCGAAGGGTTCGATTTCCGTAGGATGGTTATGGGTTTCGTTTTTAAACTGAACAAGCCACGGTTCTTTTTTGCCGTCAATTTCAACCTCAACGTTGATTGAGCAGGCGTTTATTTCCTCGCTCTCGTCAAGGTCGTCAACAAGGCCGCGCTTTTTGAGAACCTTTGTGCCTATGCACGCCATATCCATAAGGCATACGAGCTTGTCCTTTCTGTCGCCGTAAACCTCTTTTCGAACAGCAAGGTATTCTTTAAGCGCTTTTTCAACAGCGGCGGAATAACGTCCTTCGTCAATTTTAATCTCGTCAAGCTGAGTTGCAAAGGTGGTGTGGCGGCAATGGTCGCTCCAATAGGTATCTATAACCTTCAGCTCCGTCAGAGAAGGCTCTCTGTTTTCATCATTTTTGAAATAATCGCGTACCCAGCAGAGGTCTGCAACGCTCATTGCAAAGCCCATACTCTTATGGTATGCGGCAATTTCCTCATCGCTCATTGCGGTGAAGCCTTCAATTCTGACAATATTTTCAGGAATATCGCTCTTGATGTCAAGTGTTTCGGGAAGCTCCATTGAGGCCTCGCGGCTTTCAACGGGATTGATAATATACGCTTTGATTTTATTGAATTCAGCGTCTGTAATATTTCCCTTAACGGCAATGATTTTTGCGTAGGCAACGGCGGGTCTTTCACCTGCTGTAAGGAGCTGAATGCACTGCGCTGCGCTGTCCGCTCTCTGGTCGTACTGACCGGGAAGGTATTCGGTTGCAAAGTATTTCCAGCCTTCTTCAAACTGAACAGAGCTGCTCGTGTTATCAAGATTAGCCTCCGAAAAAACCTGACGAACCGCCTGTGCAAACTCCTCCTCGGTAAGTCCCTCTGCATCGTAGCGGTTAATTATTCTTAAATCCTCAAGCGCGGTAATTCCTACGTTATCGCGTAAATCCTTGAGAATATTTCCCGCTTCAATATCATTTCCTTTTTTCTTTTCAACAAAAATTCGGTAAACCCTTGACATATGCTTTCTCCCAATTTGTTATTTATTAATTATTTATAATAGCATAATACGGTGTTAATTACAATATTAATTTATTGTTAAATCTGATATATTTAAGGTGACTACGGCATAAAAATATGGTATAATGACAGCGTAAGGAGTGGAAAGACTGGAGGCGACTAAAACGAACAGCTTTGACGAAACGGCTTTTGAGGTTGAATTTATGTCCTGCGTGATTGATAAAGCGGCGGACCTCAAGGTTACGGAAAGCGACAGTCATTTTTCTGATTTTACCGGCGTTCACACAAGTAAAATAAAACAGGGAAAGCTGAACTTTCTCGATTTGATTATATCCAAGGACAGGGAAACTGTTATGAAACAGCTCTGTAAAAAGAACTCTCCCTATGTTTACCTTGATTTTTATATTAAAAACAAAAAAGGCGATTACGTTTTTATGCACTGTATAGCGCAAAGCGTTCAGGGCACAACGCTCAGCCGTCTTGCAATGGCAGATATCTCTCAGAGCGCTAAAAAAACCGAGCAGCTCAGAGTTCAGAACAGAAGTATGGTTGACCTTGTTGAGATGGTTGAGGGCGGAGTTTGCGTATTTAAGGTTAATCAGGATATGCAATTTACCGTTACATATATGAATTCAGCCTGCTGCCGTCTTTTCGGAACGGCAAAGGGCGCGTATCTCAACAGGGAATATAAGCTTGACGAGCTGATTTATAACGACGATAAAAGTACGGTGTATCAGGCTATCGGAACAACGATGGCAACCCAGAAGCCGATTGACCTTGAAATCAGGGTTATAACCCACAGAAATAAATACACCTGGTGTAAAATCAATTCTGCAATCCAGCGGTACGATACTGACGGGCTGCCTGTTTTTCACGCTGTCTTTACGGATATTTCAAAGATAAAGGAGGCGGAGCGTGAGGCTGATAAGGACAGAGATATGCTGGTTGACCTTTTCAAAAATCTTCCGGGTCCGCAGTTCAGTACGGATTTAAACAATCCTTTCAGGCTCAATATCGTTTCCCGCGATTTTATGGGACTTATCGGATATACGAGAACGGAGCTTTTTGAAACGCTCGGCGGGGATTTTAAAAAACTGATTGTTCCCGAGGACGCTAACAGAGCGGAAAAGGAAATCCGCGATAAAAGCGCGCTTTCAAATTCAGTTGAGGTTGATTATACAATTATTACCAAAACCGGAGAACGCGTTAAGGTCAGGGATAAACGGAAAATTATAAGCAGTAAAGACGGAGCGCGCGTTGCACTCGGAATACTGCAGATATGATAAATAAAAAAGCAAACCGCTGATAATACTAATATCGGTGGTTTGTTTGTTTTTTGAGGAGATTATTTATGAAAGGGAGCTCGCCGATAACAAGGAGGAAGCTATTGACAGACTTTGCAACAGACTTTACGGCAGCGGCAGGATTTCGGATTTATCGGCGTTTAAAAAAGCGGTAACAGCCCGGGAGGCTGAGTTTTCAACAGAGCTTGCGCCTAACGTTTATGTTCCTCACGCAAGGAGTAAAGCCGTTATTAAGCCGTCCGTAGCCTATATGAAAACAAAAGACGGCAACAGCGTTTATCTTATTGCTTCAAATACGGCGGACGGGCATATTGAGGCGCTGTCAGAGCTTAGTAAAGCTCTGCTTGGTAATTGATAATTTCGGGTGCACGCTTCGCGGGCGTTAACAAGATTCTTATTCCATAAACTAAAAAACGGGCGGAAAGCCCGTTTTTTTAGTATTTTACAGGTGCTGAGGAAAGGTATTTATTTACCATAAGCGCTACCTTGAAAACGATAGCGTCGTCAAATTCCCTCAGGTCAAGTCCCGTGAGCTTCTTAATTTTTTCAAGACGGTAAACAAGAGTGTTTCTGTGTACGAAAAGCTTTCTTGAGGTTTCGGAAACGTTGAGGTTGTTCTCAAAGAATTTCTGAATAGTAAAGAGAGTTTCTTTATCAAGACTTTCAATTGAGCCCTTCTTGAATACCTCTTTTAAGAACATATCGCAAAGAGTGGTCGGAAGCTGATAGATAAGCCTTGCTATACCGAGGTTTTCATAGCTGATGATTGAACGCTCGTTATCAAATACCTTGCCTACCTCAAGCGCAACCTGAGCTTCCTTAAAGGATTTAGCAAGCTCTTTGATACCCGTTACGCAAACGCCTATACCGACTATTGCGGTACAGTAGAATTCCGTTGAAAGCGTGTCGCAGATAGACTGCGCAAGCTTTTCAAGGTCCTTGGTTTCAATATTCGGGCGAACCTCTTTGATGAGCGCGATATCGGTTTCGTTGATATTGATTACAAAGTCCTTTGATTTATCGGGGAAGAAATTCTGGATAATATCAAAAACGGAAACGTCGTTGCTCTGGGTAATTCTGATAAGAAATACAACCCTTGTTGCATCATTATTAAAATGAAGCTCGCGCGATTTGATATAAATATCTCCGGGGAGAATATTATCAAGAATTACGTTCTTAACAAAGTTTGAACGGTCAAACTTTTCATCGTTGTTTTTCTTAATCTGCTCAAGAGCGATAGCAATAATTCCCGCGTAGGTTCTACTGCTTTCGTCAGTGCCGTCAACAAAAACCGCGTATTCGGGATGCGCCGTATCGCCGAAAGCCTTATAGCTGCTCTGGTCAACGCAGATAAGCGGACCGTTAAATACTCCCGCTGAGATAATGCCCTTGCGGGATTCACCTATTAACTGAAGCTCGCTTGAAGCGATAATTGTACCGCTCTCATCAACAACGCCTATAACGCTGTTTATAGCTTCTTTCATTTGATTAATTACGCTTTGAAAAAGTCTGTTAGGCATATATACCCCCCTCAATATAGGATTTTAGAATAATTATGCACAAAAAAACATCAAGTCATTTGTATATATTATACAATCAACCTGATGCTTTTGCAACCTTTTTAACAAATTTTATTTAATTTTTTTGTCAATATTGCATAAATCCTACAATAACCACAATATATAGTGGCAATGTAATGGCGCCGCCGCCTATTTTGTTTTGGTAATTTTTGTCAAATCCTCATTAGTGAGATATCGGCATTCTCCATCTTTAAGATTTTTATCAAGATGAAGCTCACCGAGGGCAATTCTTTTCAGTTCAAGAACGGTTATACCGTGCTTTTTGAACATACGCTTAATCTGGTGGTAAATCCCTTCGCGCAGAATAATCTCTGCCTTTGTGTTATCGTTGCAGATAGCCTTAAGCTCAGCGGGGAGAAGCTTTTCCTCTCCTAAATTCATACCGCTTTCAAAGTCCGCTTTAACCTCGTCGGAAAAGGGCTTGTCGAGCTTTGCAATATATGTTTTATCAACGTGGTGGCGCGGGCTTAGTATATTATGAGCGAATTCGCCGTCATCGGTAATCAGCATAAAACCCGTTGTATCCTTGTCAAGCCGCCCTGCAGGGAACAGTCCCCGCCTTTTCATATTATCGGGAAGAAGGTCAATAACCGTTTTTTCGCTTTTATCCTCTGTTGCGCTCACTACGCCCTTCGGCTTATTCATCATTATATAAACGTATTTTTCTGCTTTCAGCGCTTTGCCGTTAACTGATATTGCGTCGGTTTCGCTGCATTTTTTATCGCCCGAAGCAGCTAAAGCCCCGTTAACCGTAACGGAGCCTTTTTTTATAAGCGTTTTAGCCTCGCTTCTTGCAATATTCAGTTGTCTTGAAAGAATTTTATCAAGCCGTTCCATTAATCAGTTCAACAAGAAAGCCGTTATCGGCGGACGGGTCGCATAAATCCGCGCCAATCAGCTTATCCTCATATACAAGAAGATTTGCGATAACGTTATCGTTATCCTTATAATTGGTTATTTTGTACGTATATAAAACAGCCGCCTTACCCTTATACGGCTCAAGGTCAAAGCCCTGCTTTTTCTGAATTTCATTATATTTTGTGTAAACCTCGTTAAACTGTTTTGGGATGATTATATCCTTTTGCTCCTCAATAATATCGGTATTGTAACCGAGGGAGGAGATAAAATCCCTGCGCTCGTCCGAGGTTTTACAGCTGATGCTTTTGCTGACGCTTTCCGCTTTTTCAGGGTGGTTAACGGTAAAGGTAAGTATAATTACAATAATTCCCGTCAGCGCGAGAATTGCTCCGAAAATTGTTTTTGGTTTTGCCTTGATAGTTACAACCTGCATATTATCACCTATAGTTATTTATAGTAATTAATATGCAGGTAAACTTGCTTTTATTATTTTATTTTCCGTATTTGTCCTTAACCTTCTGCATTACCTTATTGGCAACGGGACCTGCCGTACGGCTTCCCGAATTACCGTTTTCTATGGCAACGACGAAGGCGTAGGGACAGGAGTCGTCGTCCATAAAGCCCGTAAACCACGCGATATTATGGTCGTCGTCGTTATCAATCTGGGCGGTACCGCTCTTTGCGCAGAGGTTTAGCCCATCGTAGTTGTAATCACCGTACTGCTCCTCAACATTGTAGCGGAGCATACCCTTTATAGCAGAAGCTGTTTCGGGGCTCATCATCTGTGACTGATTTGAGGGAAGGGTAATATTAAGCGCTTCGCCCGCCTGGCTTGCCAGGCTTTTAACAACGTTGAACGAGGGCGCGTTACCGCCGTTTGCTATAGCGCTTACAACCCTCAGCATTGCGATAGGCGCAATTCTTGTATCGCCCTGACCTATACCCGTCCAGCCGATTTTATCGTCGGAGGTGTTTTTGTTTATTGTAAATTTACCCGGGTAGGTCTGTATTTCTCCGCTGATTTTTATTGTTGAGCCGATGCCGAGCTCCTTAGCGGTTGCGTTGAGCTTTTCCTCACCGAGTTCAATGGCAATCTGAGCAAAAACGGAGTTACAGCTTTTAGCAAGCGCCTTTTTGAAGGTCACCTTATGGCCGTGGTCCGCATTACATTTGATTTCAACGCCTTCGTCAGGCTGGAAACCGCCGTCGCAATCCCACGTTCTTTCAAAAACGTCGGGCATATTCTCGATAGCGCAGATTGCCGTTACAATCTTAAAGGTTGAACCGGGAACGTAGTGTGCCGAAAGGAGACGGTTAATATAAACGCCCGCATAGTCCTCATCGTTATCAATGTCGTCGGGCGGGTTGTTAACGTCAAAAGTCGGGTTTGAAACGCAGCAGATTATATCGCCGGTTTTGTAGTTAACAACTCCTACGGTGCCCTTTCTTCCGTCAAGAGCGTTATATGCTCTTTCACAGATTTCGCTGTCAATTGTCAGCTTAAGGTCGTTGCCTTTGCCGTAGCGTTTGAGGTTGTAAACGCCGAACATAAGGTTATAGCCGGTCAGACGGCTGTCATAAACAGACTGAACGCCCGTTGAAATAAAGTTCTTTTTATCGCCTACAATATGCATTGTGGCTTTTCTGATAGTTCTGTTCTCGTTGTAAACTCTCTCTCCGTCAACGGTCTGAGCGAGCGGAACGTTGTTTGAATCGTAAATAGTACCCGCGCCGATAAGCTCACCGTTGTGGTACATATGCTTGTTGTAGCGCTTCATTGCCCAATCGCTTCCGTTATTGACGAAGGAAACGATAAGAACAACCATTCCCGCAATGAAAAGGGCGCTTAATATCCAGAGGAAGATTCCTCTTTTAGTTATCATTTTCATTATCTTGCGCCCTCCTTTTTATTCTTTTTGGCAGAGCCGAGATAGTTATACGTTCTTACGTCCGCCGCCTTTATGAAGGCGAGTATTGCCCAGCAGCTCATCATTGACGTACCGCCGAGGGAAATGAACGGAATAGTAACGCCCGTAAGCGGAAGAATATCGGTAATTCCGAAAACGTTAAGTCCGCACTGGAAGAGGAGAAGCCCTGCGCCGGCAATAGCCGCTATTGAATAGAAAGCGGAGCGCGAAGCTATGGAGTTAAGCAGCGCGGAAATTGCAATAGCAACGAAGGAGAGAACGAGGATAACTCCGAAAATGAGTCCCCATTCCTCGCAGATAACGCCGAAAATACTGTCCGATACGGGAGCGTAATAGGTTCTTACGTAGCCGTTGCCTATACCGACGCCGAAAAGACCTCCGCTAGCTATACCTACGAGAACTCGCGTTTGCTGCATACCCCAGCCGAACGGGTCGTCCCAAACGTGGCGGTAAACGGAAAAGCGCCTGAGTACGTACGCCTTGTATTTCAGTACGATTGCGCCGCCCATTACAGCGGAAGCAATGGCGAGAATAATCGTTTTAATATCGCCCGAGGTCATAAAAGCGATAATAAGGAAGGTTATGAAGAATATAAGCGCCGTGCCGAAATCGCGCATAAGAATCAGCGAGCCAACGCATATTACCGAAAATACGATAAACGCGATAATGTTTTTTGAGGTCTGGATTTTTTCAAGCGTTGCAGCGCCTACAAAGATGAACGCAACCTTAACGAATTCGGAGGGCTGGAACGTTATTCCGAAAAGCTCTATCCAGTTTCTTGCGCCGTTTGTTGTTCCTGCAATTGCAAGGTTAACGATAAGAAGCAGTATTGCCGCTCCTGCAACGAACGGGCGCAGCTTCATACATAAATCAACGTGGCCTAAAAGGAAAACGAGAATAATATATCCTATAATTCCTGCAAGCACCGTGAAGTACTGTTTGAACGCAGCGTCGGGATGTACGCTGCCTATGGTTACAAGCCCTACTCCCGAAAGGAAGAAGGCTATAAGCTCAAGCTCAAAATTTCTTCTGTGGAACGCAGCGTAGAAAAAGATAAAATACACCCATTCCGTAACTACAAGGCAGAGCAGGGCAAGGAACGCCTTGCTTTCAAAAGCCTCTCCGCAGGAAGCGCCTATATAGCCTGTAGCAAGCTGGAAAACCGATAAAATAATAAGCATAAGGAAATTATTTATCGGCTTTACTTTTGGCGGTTTGTTTGTTTTGGAAGCCATATAATTCCCCCTTTACTTTTCGTAGAAAATGAACACCTTATCGCCGAAGGTGAGCATATCCTCGTCAAATATAAGCTGCGGCTGACCTATGTATCTGCCGTTGAGCTTGGTTCCGTTGTGGCTGTCAAGGTCTGAAAGCGCCCAGCCCCTTGAGGTCTGGTGAATTCGCGCATGGCGCGAGCTTACGGTATCGCTGAGAATCTGAATATCGCAGTCGTTTCCTCTGCCTATAAGCACGTCGCGCTTTTTGATGTATACGGGGCGCTTCGTTTTAATATCAACGAGAACGCCGTAAGCAACGGTTTTAGGCGCAGCGCTTCTTGCAGCAGTTCTTATCTGCTGCTTTGTTACCTGACTGAGAGCCTCGTCGCATTCAAATTTAAGAACAATATCGCCGATTTTAATAATATCGCCGTTTTCAAGGATGCAGTTTCCTTCAACGTCCTTTCCGTTTACGGTGATTTTTCCTGCGCCTGCCGAGGTATCGGCAATAATCCAGTCGCGCCTTTTTTTGGCTATAACAGCGTGAAAACGCGCAACGGCGGGAAAGGCGAGAACGATATCGTTTGAACGGCTTTTTCCGATAGAGGTCTCCCAGTGGTCAATGTTGATTATCGTACCGTCGTTCTGGTCAACAAGCCTTGCAAGCCTGTGAGTCCGCGGTCTGTTCCTGAAAAGCGAAATAACGCCTGAGCCGATTATTATTACTGCGGCAACGGGCGCAATATAGCGCATAATTGAAATAAGAAAGTCCATAATTACCTCATTTATTGATAAAATGTAACAGATTTGTAATATTTATTATATATTAATCATTAGCGCGTTAAAAGTCAATAGTATTGAAATTAATTTATTTTTAATATATAATTAAGATAGAATAAAGAAAAGGAGCATAATTATGGCTGTTGAAAAATCGTTTTTTGCAAACCTCGGCGAAAACACTCCCGTATATTTTTATAAAATCACAAATAAGAACGGCGCTTCGGTAACGCTGCAGACTCTCGGCGCGGGAATTCATTCCCTGTGTATGCCCGACAGAAACGGTGAATTTGCCGACGTCGTTCTCGGCTTTGATGAGATTCGGCACTATGTCGACCCCGATTACGGCTATCAGGGGCTCGTCGTAGGCAGATGGGCAAACCGTATCCGCGACGGTAAGTTTACCTTTGAGGGTAAGGAGTATAACACCCCGAAAAATCAGGGAACCTGGACTCTTCACGGCGGCGGACGCTTTTCGTTTACTCCGTGGGAGGTTGAGGAAACGGGCGACGATTTTGTTGTGTTCAAACGCTTTTCTCCCGACGGTGAGGACGGTTTTCCCGGCAATTTTACAATGAAGGTTAAGTATACCCTTACCGAGGATAACACCCTCAGGCTTGAATATACCGTTTTGAGCGACGTGAATACAGTCGCTAACCCGACCAACCACGCATATTTTAACCTTTCGGGCAAAAGCGGTGAAACTATTGAAAATCACTTCCTTAAAATCAACGCGGATTATTTTACGGAAACCGACGAAAGCCAGCTTCCTACGGGCGAGCTCGGCGAGGTTAAAGGAACGATGATGGATTTCACCTCCCTTCATAAAATCGGCGATAAGATTGACGAGCCGTTCAGGGCTATAATTGAGGGCATTGGCTACGATAATAACTATTGCCTTAATAATTACAGCGGAAAACTCGAGGAGGCGGCTGTTCTTTACGATAAGGAAAGCGGAAGAAAAATGGCTGTTTATACGGATTTGCCCGGTATTCAGCTCTATTGCGGCGGCTGGCTTTCAAAGGATTATACC
This sequence comes from Ruminococcaceae bacterium UBA3751, assembly GCA_002371215.1. Lineage (GTDB taxonomy): Bacteria > Bacillota > Clostridia > Oscillospirales > Acutalibacteraceae > Eubacterium_R. Next base: position 49,538 of record DFGL01000039.1, read on the forward strand.
GACGGTAAGGGCGACAGTAAGGTAACCTACCGCCGCGGCGTTGCGCTTGAAACCCAGTTCTATCCCGATACGGTTAACCATAAAAATTTCCCCGCCCGCTTTGTTAAAGCAAACGAGGAATTCAAAACAGTAACCGAATTCAGATTTTCGGCTGAATAAATTCAGTGTCGGATTCAGGACGAGCAATGCTCGCCCCTACATACCCCTGCAACGAAAAAAGCTGTCCCAACGGACAGCTTTTTTGTTGTGTATTATTTTTTCTGAGGGCCGTTGAAGCCTTTTTCCTCCTGGAACTTAGCGATTTTATCAATAACGCCGAGTACAACGTCAAAGCCGTCGCCTACAGTTTCCATCTCAAATCTGTCAGGCATATCGCGCCAGGTGTGGTAGTAATAAGTAAGTACGGGATTCTGAGCGGCAAAGGTAACTGATTTAATGCCTGCTCTTGTCATCGGCGTACTGTCGCAGCCGCCAACGGGGTTGTGGATACAGTGGTTTGTTTTGCTCGGAATATCAAGCTCGTTGAAGGTTTCCTTAAACATCTTTTCAAGGTCTGTATCAAAGCGGCAGCCCTGCCAGTCGTCCTTAATAACAACCTCAAAGTAATCCTTATCCGCAACGGAGTCAATATTGATGTTCCATGCGTTCTTAGTAAGGTCGTCGTTCTTATGCTCTGCCGCAAATGCCATTGAGCCGCGGAGTCCGCTCTCCTCTGATCCTACATTGAGGTCAACTATACGGCAGTTTTTGGGCATCTTTTCGGGGTTTTCCTTAAAGTACTTGATAACCTCGTACGAAAGGGCGATACCCGTTGCGTTGTCCATAGCGCCTCTTGAAGCGTTTTTGCCGTGAGGGTCGTTCCACATTGTAACGAAGAAGCAGCCGAAAGCGGCGATAACAGCAACAATATGCATAATGAACATAATGCGAAGATATACGGGGTGGTTGGTCATTGTTGTAAGCTTTGATGAAAGCGGATTGAGCGTTCCTTCTACTGAGAAAGCACCCGAAGCTGCGAGGTCTTCAAGGCATTTTACAGCGCCCTTGAAGATTGAAAACAGCGTCATAAGGAAGAAGCAAACCGCGCCGAAGCCTACCTTGCCGTAGGTGGCAATTATACCTAAAATCGGCTTATCCTTATATTTGTAAGCGTGCTCGGAATGGCGCCAGCACCAGCTTGTATCGGTATGGCCCGAAAGGATAATTGTATAATCGTACTTTCCGTCCTCAGGCTCAAGAACGCCGTAGGAATTGCGCGAAATCTCCTGAGGGAAGAACATATCAAACCAGGTTTTATAAAGGAAACAGCTTGTAATAAGCCAGATTATTGCAAGCAGTGAGAATGCGCCGAGAACGTACCAGAGACTCTCGATTTCAAACGCAATAACGGCGCCTATACTAACAATGGTTCCCGCAATGCCTGCGTATGGAAGTCCGCCGATTCCCGAACGGGGAGAAACTGCGAATTCCTCTTCCTTAGGAGTAATTCCGATAGCCTTCAGCTTATCCTGCATATAGCGGTGAAATTTTGTTTCACCCTCAGAGCCCGGAAGCCTTGAGCCGATTTTTAATGCCGCGTCGCTTACTATTTCATACGCTTCTTCGGCATATTTTCTGTTTTCTTCTTTCATAAATATTACCTCCAAAGTAAATCTACTTTTTCATTTTACCACTTTATAACAGTAAAAAGCAATAGCTAACTTAAAAATAAGTCCATTATAGGATAAACTGTGCGGTTTAAGTTGAAAACTCAGTGCGTTTTTCATTTTTTAGTTACATTTTCGCTATTGAATAATATTTATAATTATGTTACGATATATACAGATTTTATCTATAATATAAGTTTAAATAATGTTTGGAGAGTATATGGCAAAAAACCTTATTATCGGCCAGTCGGGAGGACCGACTGCAGTAATCAATTCAAGCCTTGCGGGCGCTATTGAATACGGTCTGCAGAGCGACGCAATCGGCAATATCTACGGAATGATTAACGGAATTGAGGGGCTGCTTGAAGAAAATATTATCAGCCTTTCGGCGATGTTTCGCAGTATGCCCCACGAATTAAACCGCCTTAAGCATTCTCCCGCTATGTTCCTCGGCTCCTGCCGCTACAAGCTTTCGGGCGACAGAGAGGAGTTTAACAGAATTTTTGAAATTCTTGAGATGTACGAAATTGGCTATTTCGTATATATCGGCGGCAACGATTCAATGGACACTGTTAAAAAGCTGTCCGACTACGCAAAGAAAAAAAATATAGACGTTAAGATTACGGGAATTCCCAAGACCATTGATAACGATTTGGTGGGAATTGACCATTCGCCCGGCTTCGGCTCAGCGGCAAAATATATTGCAACCTGCGTTCGCGAGGTTGCGTTTGACACGAGTATTTACTCTATTAAATCAGTCCACATTATTGAGGCAATGGGGCGCGACGCAGGCTGGCTTACCGCTTCCTCCGTTCTTGCAAGGCAGGACGATATGCCCGCTCCGCACCTTGTTTATCTGCCCGAGGTTCCGTTCTCGGTTGAGAATTTTGTTGAGGACGTTAAGAAAAAGCTTGAGGAATACAACTCGGTTATAGTAGTCGTTTCCGAAGGCGTTAAGGATAAGGACGGAAACTATATATCCGCGGCGCAGGATTCGGGAGCCGATAAATTCGGCCACGCCCGCCTCAGCGGAACGGGAGCTTATCTTAAAGCCGTTGTTGAAAAGGAAATCGGCTGTAAGGTAAGAGCTCTTGAACCGAGCGTTTTGCAGAGAAGCGCAGGGCATATAGTTTCGCTTTGCGACGTTAACGAGGCGTTCAATCTCGGTTCGGTTGCCGTAAGGGCTGCCGAGGAGGGGCAGACGGGAGTTTTCTCAACCCTTCGCAGAACCTCAAATAAGCCGTACTGCGTTGAGTATTCAACGGAGGACGTTGCAAAGGTTGCCAATCAGGAAAAAACCGTTCCGCGCGAATGGATAAACGAGAGGGGTAACGACGTTACCGAAGAAATGGTAACCTATCTTAAACCGCTTATAAGGGGCGTTGCGCAAACGCCGTTCAGGGGCGGATTGCCTGATTACATTGATATACGCCACCTTGACGTAAGAAATCAGAGATATAAAGATTAATTTCAGGAGAGGAGTAATATTTATGAAAAAAATCGTTAAGCTGCTCAGCGTATTTCTTGCCTTCGTGCTTGTTATTTCAAGCGGCAGCGTTGCATTTGCAAAAACAAAGAAGGACGTTACGCCCGTAATTGTTCTTCACGGCCTCGGCGGAAGCGATATTTACCAGAATATCGGTACTGATAATGAGGCTAAAATAGCTCAGTTCGGACTTGACGTTTCGGCTATGGCTAAGAATAACGATATTCTTGATAATGCGCTCAAGCTCTTTACAGAGGACCAGACTCCCGATTACTATGCGCTTTTTGAAGCGCTCGGAAACTATTTTGAGGGTACGAATATCAATTTCAGAAATAACGGTACTCCCAAAAAGGGGCAGGGAATCAAGACCTATTGGGAGGAGCCTCTCTCAAAGCATAAAGACTATCTTACAATGCGCGATTTCTCAATTCCCGTTATTGCAAGACAGGTTTCCGATATTATCGGCGCCAAGAACGTTTATGCCTTTAACTACGACTGGCGCGTTGATATGTGTCAGACTGCGGTTAAGCTCAGAAAGTTCGTTAAAGCAGTTAAAAAACGCACGGGCGCTAAAAAGGTAACTATCGTTGCGCTTTCGCTCGGCGGAGCGGTTATGTCCGCATATATAGACAAGTACAAGGATAAAAAGGACCTTAAGCGCCTTATTCTTCTTAACCCCGCATATATGGGAGCGGACGTTGCAAGAGCATTTGAATTCGACTTAAAGACCGATAAAAAGAAGGTAATTCCCTATCTTCACAATATGGAACAGGATTTCCAGGGCGGCGATAAGGAAACGATATTCAAGGCGGTTACCGCCCTCGGAGACGACAGAATAGAAAACGCGCTCGACAATCTGCAAAACGATATTCTCAGCAGCAAGAAAATGAGAAAAAAATTCTTCCTTGAGGTTGTTAAGCCGTGGATAGGAAATATCCCCGCCTTCTGGGAGGTAATACCTTATTCCGAGTTTAATAAGTGCGTTAAAAGGATGAGCAAAATAGGCTATCTTGATAAAAAGAGCGGACTTTATAAGAAGATTAAGAGGTACCATAAGGTTCAGGGCAGATTCAAGAAAAACCTTAAATACGTTAAAAAGCACGGTACAGAGGTTGCAATTATTGCAAACTACGGAACGGGCGGACTTCCGCTTACCTCTAAGTACAGCAACCATACCGACCTTCTTATCGATACAAAATACGCTTCCGTTGGCGCAACGGTTGCAAAGTACGGTAAAAAGCTCAAGGGCAAAAATGCCAAGGGCAAGTACGTTTCTCCCGACAGGGTAATTAATGCAAAAACCTGCCTGCTTCCTAATAATACCTTCTTTATTAAAGGTATTATCCACGGTATGTATAAGTACGACAGCGACGCAGCTAAGTTTATAGCAAACCTGAGCGTAGGCAGAGTTAAGCCGAATATCAAGGCGGTTAAGAAAAAATACGGCTATTCCCAGTTCGTAAAGGGCGATAAGGAACAGCACCTAACAAATATTGAATAGTGAATAAAATAAAAGGGCAGTTCAGTACGAACTGCCCTTTATCTGTTTGTTATTTAATAACTCTTACCTTGATAACGCCGTCAATGCTTTCTATATCGGAAACGACGCCTCCTGAAACGTTTGTATCGCAGTCAATAATTGAATAAGCGATTGCGCCTCTGTTTTTATCCTCAAAGGAGGCGATGTTAACTCCGTCCTTTGAGATTGTATCGGTAATTGTTGAAATCATATTCGGCTGATTTTTATGAATTACAGTAATTCTTACCGAGCCTGATTTTTCAACGCTTACCGCGGGCATATTAACGGAATTCTTGATGTTGCCGTTTTCAAGGAAATCAATGAGCTCAAGAGCGCCCATAGCCGCGCAGTTTTCCTCGCTCTCGGGGGTAGAAGCGCCGAGATGCGGGAGGGCAACAACGCCGTCAACGCCGATAAGAGCGGCGTCCGGGAAGTCGGTAACGTAAGCAGCCATTCTGCCGTCCTCAAGCGCGTCAATAACGTCTGCGCTGTTAGCGAGTGCGCCGCGCGCAAAGTTCATAACGCGAACGGTGTTTTTCATTGTGTCAATTGTTTCCTTATTGATAAGGTCCTTTGTTTCGTCATTAAGCGGAACGTGGAGAGTGATATAATCCGCAACGGGGAAAATCTCGTCAAGATTATTGTTAAGGGTGATACCTGCTTTAAGCGCAGTGCCTTCGGGAAGGAACGGGTCGTAGCCGATAACCTTCATTCCGAGGTCAACCGCAGCCTCTGCAACGAGTCTGCCGATAGCGCCGAGACCGATTACGCCGAGGGTTTTGCCTTTGATTTCGGGGCCTGCGAATGCGCTCTTGCCCTTTTCAACCGTTTTGCCTACGTTATCGCCTTCGCCCTTGATGGTTTTGCACCAGTCGATAGCCTTTGTAACCTTACGGGAGGAGATGAGTAAGCCGAGAATTACAAGCTCTTTAACGGCGTTTGCGTTTGCGCCGGGCGTATTGAAAACAACTATGCCCTTTTCAGCGCAGTCGGCAACGGGGATATTGTTAGTTCCCGCGCCCGCTCTTGCTATTGCAAGAAGGGAGCCGGGCATCTCCATATCGTGCATTGAAGCGGAGCGTACCATAATAGCGTCCGGATTTTCAATATCGTCGCCGTAAGCGTACTTTGATTTATCAAACTTTGAAAGTCCTACGTTGGAAATCTTATTTAATGTTTTAATATTATACATATCTTTATCTCCTGATATTAAATATAAGTGATAATTCCGAATTATTTATTAGCTTCCTCAAACGCCTTCATAAACTCAACAAGCTTTTCAACGCCCTCAATCGGCATTGCGTTGTAGATAGAAGCTCTCATACCGCCTACGGTTCTGTGGCCTTTAAGGTTAACAAAGCCTGCCTCGGTAGCTTCCTTGATGAACTTAGCGTTGAGCTCGTCGCTGTCCGTTACGAAGGGAACGTTCATAAGGCTTCTGTCCTCGGGAACGACTGTACCGCGGAACATCTCGGAGCTGTCAAGGAAATCGTAGAGAATCTTTGCCTTCTTTTCGTTATGAGCCTTCATAGCGTCGAGCGAGCCGAATTCCTCTTTTATCCAGTCAAGCACGAGCTTGCAGATATAAATTGTCCAGCACGGGGGAGTGTTGTAAAGAGAATCAGCGTCCGCCTGAATTTTGTAATTCATCATAACGGGAGTGATATCTCTTGCATTGCCGAGTAAATCCTCGCGGATGATTGCAACAACGAGACCTGCGGGGGCAACGTTCTTCTGAGCGCCGAAGTAAACAACGCCGAACTTACTGATATCAAGCGGCTCCGAAAGAGCGCAGGAGGAAACGTCCGCAATAAGAACCTTGTCGCCAACGGGAGGGAGCTCTTTGTAAACCGTTCCGTAAATAGTGTTGTTCATACAGATATAAACGTAGTCTGCGTCCTCGCGGAAATCCTCGGGCTTTGTCTTGGGAATATAGGAGAAGGTTTTGTCTGCTGAAGAAGCAACAGCCTTGACGTCGCCGTATTTCTGAGCTTCCTGATAAGCCTTCTTAGCCCACTGACCCGTAATAATATAATCAGCTTTGCCGCTGCCGTTCATAAAGTTAAGCGGAATTGCGGAGAATTGAGCCGAAGCGCCGCCCTGAAGGAAAAGCACTTTGTAATTATCGGGAATTTTATAAAGCTCTCTCATAAGAACTTCAGCCTCTTTGATAATATCGTCAAACCACTTTGAACGGTGGCTCATTTCCATTACTGACTGTCCTGAACCGTGGTAGTCCATAATCTCTGCGCCTGCGCGCTCTAATACCTTCTCGGGAAGGGTGGACGGACCCGCACTGAAATTGTAAACTCTTGCCATAGTTTGTTACCTCATTTCTGAATTTATTGCTTTTATTAAAAATGCTAAAAACTATTATAGAGATATTCAATTTTTTGTCAATGTATGGGGATAATCTTTGTAATAATTGACAATAGATTGATAAAAAATTAACAATATAAGGCAAATGCTTATCATTTTCGTTGCTTATAGTAACAAAAAACCGCAGAGTATATACCCTGCGGTTAATGAATAATATGGTTTTTAATCCTTTTTTCTTATTCTTTTGTTTGTTAAAAACATTGATAGCCATGCTGCAACTGAAATTACTGCAGAAGCCGCCGCAACAAATAAGAAGTACTTATCCGTCATTGAATTGAAGGCGGATTTATATATTTCGGGAAGGATTATAAACGAAGCGAACGGATGGATAAGCCTGCATATTAAAGCGCCGAGCGCCGTACCTGCAGCGCCGCCTGAAATTCCGCTTAAAATACAAACGTATGCTCTTTGCTTGTTTGAAAACATAAAGGACATAGTAAGTCCGGCAACTATTGCCGAAAGCATTGCTATCACTATGAGCGTTAGCGTAAAGTCTTTAACCTCGTTTACTCTGTCCCTGAGGGTTTGAAGATTGCGAACGCCAACGGTTTCGCTGAAGATTTCAGCGGCTTTTTCAGAGGTGTTATGGATATATTCCTTTTGGTATTTCATTGAGTTTCCGTCAAGGTACTCCGTACAGAGCGTGTCAAAATAATCAACAAGGTCGTCCGTATAGAGCTCGGAGCTTTCGCTGCCGGAAACGTTCTGAAACGCCTTTGTAAGCGAATCGCTTATCGGGTATTCGTTTTTAACCGTTTCAAAAACGGATTTGGGAATTCCGCTCTGAGCCTCAAGAACGGTGAATTTTGCACTTAACTGCGCCTCACACTCTGCAGTAACAGCAGAAGTAACCATATTTTTAACTATATAGCTATCAGAGGCAATGGTTGAATTGGTAATCAGCGCGGTTATAGTTATAGCAGTTGAAAACGCAATAATTACAGAAAATATTACAACGAGTATTTTTCTTGTAGCTGAAAACTCCATTATTCCACCTCCTTATACAACAGTGCGTAATAATCGGTGGTCAGGCCTAAGCCCTTGGAAACTCTGTAGTAAATAATAAGGTTGCGCCTGCCCGAAGGGGAGAGGCTGAGCGCCTCGTTTTCACTTTTAACAAGCTGCTCCTTATCAAATTTGTAAGTGTACTCGCCACTTGCAGTTGAAACTGTAACGGGTGCGTTGGTTATGAATTTTGCTACGTTGTTTGCCGTAAGTTCAACATAAATGCAGCCCGTTTCGCCTATTTTGGCGCTCTTTTCCGAAAGGGAAGCGGAGTCGGCAAGCAGCGAATAATCAGCGTTGTATCTGAGCTTCAGCTCTCCGTCGCAGCTGATAGTTCCGAGAAGCTCGTTTTTAACGGGCTTTTCGTTCGGCGGAGCCTCGTCAGAGGGGTTAAGTTCATCGTGATAAGAAAGTCTTACTCCGTTATTCAGCGGAACGAGTCTGTCGCCGTCCGCTCTGAAAAATAAAACGAAAGCAAGGGAAACTGCTATTGCCGTACAAATCGGCAGCACAATGCCTTTTAAAATGAAATTTTTGCTCATAGATTATCTCTGCCCTTGGTTTGCTCCTTCGGAAAGTGTGTTTGCGAGTGAAAAGCTTTTTTTCTTCTTTGGCTTATATGCGGGCGGATTTTTAAGCTTTTTAGTTAAGCGGTTGTTTTTGCCCGTGATTTTATTAACCTCGTGAACGGGGCCCGCCATATATTCAATCATATATTTATCTGCAACAGCCATCAAATCGGGGTCGTTTTTCATTTCGCCGAGAATAGTAACGGCGATTATGTCCTGAACCTCGTTCGTTCCGTCCTCAAAGATTTCATTCAGAAGCTTAAAGAGCTTTTTGCGCTCTGCGTCTGAGCCGTTTTTTATTACGCTTAAAACTCTTTCGTTGCCGTATTCGGCAAAAAATGTTTCGGGGAGGAATTCGCCGTAATCAACGATATTCTGCTTAATAGTATCTTTAAAATCGGGATAAAGCGCGCCGAAGCGGTTCGCCAGAGAATCAACGTCGTAGCTGATAAGGCCGTTTTTAGCCTTTGTTCTTGATACCGCCTTTGGCATTTTAACCTTTTCAAGATTTACCTTTTTGTTCGTTTTGAAAAGGCGTTCAACCTCCTCGATTATCTCATTTGAGAGGGAGCGTACCTCGCGGTCGTCAACGTTTTCGGGCTCAAGAAGAAGGCGCGAAACCGTGTTGAATTCGCTTGTGCTTCCGTCAACGTCATAAGCGCATTCAAAAGCTAAAATGTTGCTGTCATCGTCGTAGACAAGGCGGTAGCTTCCGCTGTCGGATTTAAAGGCGAGAGAGCTGTCCGTGGCGTCGGTTTTTTTGAAACCAAGCTCCTCGTTTGTATTTTTAAGGTGATTTTCTATAGCGTTGAAAATATTAGTTAATTCCATAAAAAATTTCCTTTCGTTTAAAACTTGATATATAATCCGATATATTATACAACAAAATTTATATTTTGTCACTACCTAATTTTAATAAAAATAATATTGATATTGAATACAATATATGTTAAAATATTTAGAATAAAAACCAACGAGGGAACTGATTAAATGGATAAAAGGCCGATTGGAGTTTTTGATTCCGGGCTCGGCGGGCTGTCAACTGTCCGCGCAATTAAGAAAATATTACCTAACGAGGATATAATATATTTCGGCGATACGGGCAGAGTTCCGTACGGAACCCGCTCAAATGAAACGATAGAAACCTATACAGCGCAGGATATTAAATTTCTTGAGCGCCATTCGTGTAAGCTTATCGCCGTTGCGTGCGGTACGGTTTCAACCGTTTCAGCGGAGCTTATTAAAAATCTGAACAAGCCCGCGACGGGAATTGCTATTCCGAGCGCCATTGCCGCAGCTAAAGCTACAAAAAACGGAAAAATAGGAATTATGGGAACGAGCGCAACTATAAACAGCGGCGCGTTTGACCGTGAAATTCACAGCCGTTATCCAAAGGCGGAGATAATTTCCGTTTCGTGCCCGCTGCTTGTTTCACTCGTTGAAAACAACTGGATTGCTGTTGACGATGAGGTTACAAACGCTGCGGTTAAGCGCTATTTAGAGCCGATAATCAGCGCAGGCTGCGATACGATTATTCTCGGCTGTACGCATTTTCCGCTTCTCTCCCCTATAATAAAGAACGTTGCCGGAGAGGGCGTTACCCTTATTGATTCGGGTTATGAGGAAGCTAAATACATAAAGAAGCTTCTTAAAGAAAACAATCTTGAAAACGACAGCGAACGCAAAGGTGAATATAAATATTTCGTTTCCGATAAGCCGCAGAATTTTTATACCGCGGCAAACACCCTGCTGGGCGAGGATATCAGAAACGAATGTGAATTTGTTGATATATTTAAGTATATTTAGAATTATGGATGAAAGAAAAGCACTTATTAAGGTTGTCGGAGAGCAGAATTTCGGCGACGATAACGACGTAATTGAGCTTACTACTATCGGTACCCTTGAGGAGACCGAGGAAAGTTATATTCTGCGTTACAACGAGGAGCTCGAGCCTCAGAGCGCTCCGATTAAAACCCAGCTCAGCGTTCAGAAAAACAGAGAACGCGTTGAGCTTATGCGCTCGGGAAAGCACGGCTCACTGCTGATTATTGAGCGCGCAAAGCGCAATCTCTGTAATTATGCTACGGAATACGGCGATTTGCTTATGGGCATTTACGGAAGAAGCATTGAGCACAGCGTTGAGGAAAAAGAGGGCAGAATTGCCTTCGGGTACGATATAGATATTAACGGCGCCATAACCTCGCAAAATGAGGTTACGGTTACCTTCAGATTAAATTAAGGTTTGGAGAAACAGATGTCAAAAATAGTTAAAGAAACAGAAAAGCAGTTAAAGGAGCTGATAATTTCAGCCGTAAATGCCGCAACGGAAAAAGGCGAGTTTTCGGGCGGGGAAATTCCCGATTTCATTATTGAAAAGCCCGCTGATAAGAAAAACGGCGATTTTTCAACGAATATTGCAATGGCGGGAGCGAGAGTTTTTCGCAAAGCGCCTAAAATGATTGCGGACTCAATTGTATCAAATATTGATTTATCGGGCACACTGTTTGAGAGAGCAGAGGTTGCGGGCCCGGGCTTTATCAATTTCTATCTCTCTCAGGAATACTATTCAAGCATAGTAAAGGACGTAATTGACTGCGGAGATAGTTACGGAAGAAGCGATTACGGAAAGGGAAAGAAAATTATAGTTGAATTCGTTTCCGCAAACCCGACGGGACCTATGCATATAGGCAACGCGAGGGGCGGCGCTATCGGCGACTGTCTTGCCTCGGTTCTTGACGCGGCGGGCTACGACGTCTGGCGCGAATTCTACGTTAACGACGCGGGTAATCAGATTGAAAAGTTCGCTACCTCGCTTGAAGTGAGATACCTTCAGGCTTGCAAACAGGATGTGGAAATGCCCGAGGACGCGTACCACGGCGCTGATATAACCGAGCACGCAGAAGCGTTCAAGGCTGAATACGGCGAAAAGTACGTTGAAACAGAAAGCGCAGAGAGAAGAAAGGCGCTCGTTGATTTTGCTCTGCCTAAGAATATTGCGGGGCTTGAAAGAGACCTTAAGAAATACAGAATTGTTTACGATAACTGGTTTAAGGAGAGCAGCGTACACGCTGACGGCTCCGTTAACAGAATAATCGAGGAGCTCAAGGCTAAGGGAGTTACCTATGAAAAGGACGGCGCTCTCTGGTTTAAGGCGAGCGAATACGGAAACGATAAGGATATAGTTCTTATCCGCAATAACGGGCTGCCGACTTATATAGTACCCGATATTGCTTACCACTATAATAAGCTCGTAACGCGCGGCTTCGATAAGGCGATTGACGTTCTCGGCGCGGACCACCACGGTTATGTTCCGCGAATGAAGGCGGCGCTCACCGCTCTCGGAATTGACGCTGACAGGCTTGATGCTGTTATTATGCAGATGGTACGTCTTGTGCGCGATGGTGAAACGATTAAGCTTTCAAAGCGCAGCGGTAAGGCAATAACGCTCAATACTCTGCTTGAGGAAATACCGATTGACGCGGCAAGATTCTTCTTCAATCTGCGCGAGCCCAACTCCCATTTTGATTTTGACCTTGAACTTGCGGCTAAGCAGAGCAGTGAAAACCCCGTTTACTACGTACAGTACGCCCACGCGAGAATATGCTCAATTCTCCGCAAGGCTGAGGAGAGCGGAGCAAAGCTCGGCGAGCCGACTGTTGAAACGCTTAACCTTCTTGAAAGCGACGAGGAAAGAGAGCTTATTTCTCACCTCAGCGCGCTCACCGACGAGATTGTTGCGGCGGCGAAGCAGTACGACCCCGCAAAGATTACTCACTATGTCGTTGAGCTTGCAACGCTGTTCCATAAATTCTATAACGCGCAGCGTGTTATGTGCGAGGACGAAGCGCTTATGAACGCAAGGCTTTATCTTTGCACCGCTGTTAAAAATACTATTAAAAACATCTTGGAAATGCTTAAAATTGAAGCACCCGAAAAGATGTAATAAAAACTATAGGAGTTTGCTATGGCTAAAATCAGCCCTAAGCTGTTACATCGGATAGGCGGAAAGCTGCTTGATTATACCTATAAAAATCCGAGGCGCAATATGCTCAGGATTATGAAGGTCGTTAAAGCGGCTGTCGGGGGAATGTATCCCTCAACAACCTTTACAAAGCCTGTTGAAATTATATCCGATGAAACCAATATCTGGCACCGTTATCTCTTTGACGGGCTTGAGGATATTGACAGGGAACAATTTAAAAACATTGCGCTTACCTTCGCTATTGACGCGGGATACGTGGGCACCTCAACTCTGCGCAAAAAGCGCGAGGAGCTGCACTGCAATATTCCGTGGGTAATTCTTCTTGACCCTACGAGCGCCTGCAACCTTAAGTGTAAGGGCTGCTGGGCGGCGGAGTACGGGCATCAGTCAAACCTTACGCTTGACGAGATGAGAAAATTAGTCAGCGAAGCGAAGGCTCTCGGAACGCATTTCTTTATGTTTACGGGCGGCGAGCCGCTTGTAAGAAAAAAGGATTTGCTCACCCTCGTATCCGAAAACCGCGATTGTCTTTTCCTCTGCTTTACAAACGGAACGCTGATTGACGACGCGTTTTGTGAGGATATGAAAAAGGCGGGTAATCTTACTCTCGCGCTCTCCATTGAGGGAACGAAAGAAACTACGGACGAACGCCGCGGCGAGGGTACCTATGATAAGGTTATGGAGGCAATGCGCCTTCTTAAAAAGCATAAATGCCTTTTCGGAACCTCGGTTTGTTATACAAGCCGTAACTATGAGGCGGTAACGAGCGACGAATTTTATGATATGGAAATTGAAAACGGCGCAAAGTTCGCGTGGTATTTCCACTATATGCCCGTAGGAAGCGACGCTGATACAAGCCTCCTTCTTACCCCCGAACAGCGCGAGCACGTTTACCGTACAATCCGTGAAAAAAGAAACAGCAAAACGGGTAAGCCTATCTTCACCGTTGATTTCCAGAACGACGGCGAATTTGTAGGCGGCTGTATTGCGGGCGGAAGAAACTATTTCCACGTTAATTCCGAGGGCGACGTTGAGCCATGCGTGTTTATCCATTACAGCGACTGCAATATCCGCGAAAAGAGCGTATATGAGTGCTTAACCTCTCCGCTTTTCCGCGAATACTATAAGGGCCAGCCGTTCAACGATAATATGCTGCGCCCCTGCCCGATGCTTGAAAATCCTCAGGCGCTTGTTGATATAGTAAACAAAACGGGCGCTAAGTCAACTAACCTTCACTGCGCCGAAAGTGCGGAAACGCTCTGCGCAAAGTGTGAAAAATACGCTGAGCACTGGGCGCCTAAGGCAAAGGAAATCTGGGAGGAAAAGGAGCGCTTCAAGCCCTTTACCCAGTACTGGCGCGATACCCCCGAGGGACAGGCTGAAGCGGCTCAGAATATGGGCAGCGGAAAATTATAAAAAAATAAAGCTATCTCACGTTTTTGAGATAGCTTTTTATTTTGCAGTGGTGGGTTTTTGCATCCGTCGTTTATTTTAGTTCTCTGCGAATCAGCTTTCCGTTGAAGGTGCGGGGGATTTTTTCAATCCATACTATATATTTCGGTACCTTGAACGGCTCAAGCCTTGCCTGAAGCTCGTTTCTTATGGCAACGGCGTCAAACTTTGCCTCGTTCCTTGTCTGAACGAAAAGCTTCGGTACGGAGCCGTACATCGCGTCCTCAACGGGTATACAGCCGCAGTCAATAACGCCCTTAATCTGCTTTGCAGCATTCTCAATCTCATCGGGAGATACCTTTTTGCCGCCGACGTTTATAACCGAGCCCTGTCTGCCGAGCAGGATAATATCGCCGTCCTCATCAAAGTACGCAACGTCGTTTGTATAAATAATTCCGTTTCTTAGAACGGCGGCGGTTTCCTCCTCGTCCTCGTAATAGCCGCTCATATTCATTGAGCCCTTTGCGGCGAGAAGTCCCGTGTTTTCAGCCGAGGACTGAATTTCATTTCCGTTTTCGTCAACGATGATTATTTCAGCGTTGCAGGCAGGCTTGCCGATACAGTTTTTCTTTGAGTTTTCAACGTTGAAATTATAAATAACTATGCAGCCGCTTTCGGTACTGCCGTAAAAATTATAAAGGCGGGTATCAGGGAGCAGGGCGCAGATTTTTTCCTTGTCGCTGTCCATAAGCGGAGCCGCGCCGAACTGGATATAGCGGAGCTGTTTTCCGTAATCGCCGAGCTTCGTTTTTGAAAGCTTGAGAATAACCGTAAGCGCAGTCGGCACAAGGTCAATTGCGGTAACGCCGTACTCCTCAATAACGTTAAAAAACTTAACGAGGTTAAGCACGCTTGCAAGAACTATTACGGACGCGCCCTTTATCATATTTGCATAGTATCTGCGCAGTCCGTGGGAATGGTTCAGCGGAGAGGGAATGAGCTCAACGTTGTCCTCTTCAATCCCTACGCCGTACATAACGTTTTCAGCCAGCGCAATATCGTTTTCGTGGGTTAAAACGATGCCCTTTTCCTTACCCGTAGTACCTGTGCTGAAAAGGATTTCGCTGATTTCTTTGCCTTCAGGGAAGGTGTAATCCTTAAGCGGAGCAGAAGCCTCTGCGCCGTTAATATATTCCTCAAAGGTAAGGCTGCAGGGCGCGTCAATACCGCCGTTTACGCTGATAACAGCGGCGGCGTCAACTCTGTCTGCTATTTCTTTGATTTTTTCATCAGCGCAGTTATGCTCAAGCGGAACGAATATTCCGCCGATAAGCTGCAGCGCAAGCTGCAGGGCGAGATAATCTACCGTCTGACACGCTTCGATTACAACCTTTTTGCCGCTTTCAACTCCTATTGAGCTGAGATAAGCGGCTGCTTTTTTTATTTTTTCGGTATATTGGGAATAAGTAACGCTGTACTCATCGTCCGCAAGGCAGAACTTATCCCCCTGCGTTTTTGCGTGGGTAAATACCGCTTCAACAACGGATTTTGCCATTATGATAATTCCTCAATCATTTCCCACATAGCCTCAACGGATTCAAAGTATTTGGGCTGAATGTATTCCATTGAAACCGAAATATCAAACATATCCTCTATTTCGGATACAATCTCAACTACTGCAACGGAGTCAAGAAGTCCCTTTTCATAGAGTCTGTCCTCGTTTTCAAAGTCGATATTCGGGAATTTGTCCTTAAGCATTTCCATTAATTCTTCCATTTTTAATTCTCCTTTTTAAAATTCCTGATATATAAAACTGCCTGCGTCATAACCCGGACCGTAAACGCCGAAAATTATTACGGCGAATACTCCTATCAGAAGGAGCGCCCAGCGAAGAAGAAAGCCGTTTTCCTGAATTAGTTTTTCGCGAACGTTCATCTTTTCCTGAAGAATGTCGCCGACTAACAGAACGATTATTGCAATGATTGCAAGGTAAAAGTTATGCACGTCAAGACCGTAGGTCATAAGCTTTTCCATACCGAGGTATTTAAGACCTAAGCCTTTATCAACAATATGCTTGAATATTCCGAGCGAAGCGGAAAGGCGCGGGGCTCTGAAGAAAATTCTGCCTATACAGCAGAACATAAAGGTTCTTGCCATCTGGAAAAACGCAAAGCCCCAGGATTCGGTTTTGATTTTGAGTTTTTCTGTAATTTTTGCGTTCGTTTCTTCAAAAATCCTGCTTGAAATCAGAAGAAATGCGTGGAACATACCCCAGGCGACGAATTTCCAGCTTGAGCCGTGCCAAATTCCCGTAACAACCCAAACGACGAAAATCGGGAAGCAGGTTGCAAAAAGCTCGCCCTGTTTCTTTTTATCGCGCTTTTTGGCGTTTTTCTTAACGTTTTTTACAAAGGAGCTCATTGAAACGGGGAAGTAGATATAATCCTTAAACCACTCCTGGAGCGAGATGTGCCATCTTCTCCAGAATTCCATCATATTTCTTGAAAAATACGGGTGGTTGAAGTTTTCGGCGAGTTTGATTCCAAAGCATTCCGAAACGCCCGAAACGATATCGATACAGCCCGAAAAGTCAGCGTAAATCTGAATAGAATATGCCATCGTTGCAAGAACGATAATCAAGCCGTGATAATCGCTGTAATTGTCAAAAATCTTATCAACAAAAAGGGCGAGCCTGTCAGCGATTACAAGCTTTTTGAAGAAGCCCCATACGACGAGCATAATTCCGCTTCGGATAAAATCGGGGTCAAACTTAATGCCGTCCTTAATCTGATTGTTGAATTTGTCAAACCTGTCAATCGGTCCCTGAACAACGTGGGGAAAATAGGTAAGATAGGCTGCGTAATTAATAAAGTTCTTTTCAGCGGGGTATCTTTTCCAATAGATATCAAGGATATAGCTCAGCGCCATAAAGGTGTAAAACGAGATACCTATGGGAAGGATAATTCTAACAGCGTCAAGATGCTTTCCCGTTCCTAAAACCGACAGAACGCCGTTGACGTTTTTTATCATAAAGCCCGTGTACTTGCAAATTACAAGCAGAGCGATAGGAATAAGCATTGAAAGGTTCAGGATAAGCTTGCCCTTTTTCTTTGATTCGGCGCGTACTGCCTTCTTTTCAGCAAGCTCACTGCAGCCTTTCAGCTTCTCATCGGTTTCCTTATATACCCTGTCAATAAGCAGAGCGCCTACGAAGGTAGCAACAAGCGTTGCGATAAGAAACGGGAGATATTTAATTCCCGCAATGCAGTAAAAAACTATACTGCCTATAAGCAATATGTACTTTTGCAGCCTGCCGTTTTTTGCTCCGCAGATATAGTACGGAATAAGAACGGCAAGCGAAAACAATATAAACCCTGCGGTCTGATAACTCATATAAATTCTCCGTTATAGTTTTACTGAAGCGCCGTAGGAATAATAGGAACTCCAGGTTCTGTTTTCTCCCTCGCCCTTGTATGCAATTACAAGGTAGGTGTAGGTTTTGCCTTTTTCGGGCTTTTCGGCGTAGCTGCAGGAGGGCATTTCTCCCTCGGCAATTTTTTGGTAGGGAACTTTGTCCCCGTCCTTTCTGTAAACAGCGTAGCCGTCTGCTCCTTCGGCTTCTCCCCATCTCAGCGTAACGCTGCCGTCGGGCGCTGTCTGTGAATAGATTTTGGGGCAGAAAAAGCCTTTTTCGGTTTTTAATGTGTATTCAGGCTCAAGCGCAAAGGGTCGCAGATACTTAATATAATTCGTATAAGCCTTATCCCAGCTTTTGCCGGCTTTATATGATTTATCGTTTCGCTTATTCTTAAAACCGTAGTTTTTAATAAGGTATTCGCTTAAATATTTTGTTGATTTAAGATTTCCGTGGATATTAAAGTGGCTTGTGTTATAAAAATCCCGCCTGATATCAATTCCCATTTCGTTTTCAAGGAAACTCTGATTCTGAAAATCAAGAACGGGGAATCCCGCTTCTTTTGCCATTTCCTCGGCGGTGTTGATATACTGGTATATTTTTTTGTCCTTACCCGTTGTAGGCGCTGTTAAGAAAAGCGCGTTGACGTTTTCCTTTTTCAGATAGTCAAGCAGGCTGTTAACGCATTTTTCAATAACCTTATTTTCGTCCTTAAAGGCGAGCGTTTTATCCGTTGAGTAGAAAGTTCCGCTAAGGTCTCTCGTGTTCCTTAAAAACTTACCGTAATGCGCCGTGCCTTTAACACCGTCAGTTTTTTTATGAAACTGAGCGCCGTCAAAGTTTTCCCATTGGTCGTGGTAACGGACGAGGGGAATGAAATACTCAAGGTTTTCGCTGTAATCGTATCCCATATTATCGCAAAGCGCCTTTGAAAGCTGAAGGCGGTTGAGCGATAGCGGCATATAGTCAACTAACGCGTGAAAGCCGAAAAACTGGTCCTTTTCAAAATATTCAACCATTGTCATAAGGTTAAAAATATAAAGCGCGTCAGGCTGAGTTTTTCTCGCTTCCTTACACATATATTCAGCGGCGAAAAGCGGCTGAGCAGGGGAGGTGAAGGTGTAGGCGGTAATGCCGTATTCGTGCCACGCCACAAGCTGATTCCAGTCTGCATAGGAGGTGCTTGAACCGATGAATACCGCGTCGAGCGAGCCTTTTTCCTCTTCGTAAAAGCCTTTTATCATTGAATAGCTTCTGTCATCCTCAGGATGAACGAGCAGGCGCGAAAAACAGCTGAATATCAATACGAAGCACAAGAGCAATCCTATTGCGCTTAAAAAGAATTTCAGCGTTTTATGTTTGTTTTCAGGGGTTGTAGAATTGACCATAATCAACCTGCCTTTAATACTTAATGATAGATTATTATAAAATATGTAGCATAAATTGTCAACCGAAATCGCCTTAGCACAAAAAATGTTGAATTTTGGGTATTGTATTTTTTTAATAATGCTATATAATTAAAAATGGATTATTTTAAATTGGGGGAAACCGAAATGAAAATGATTATTGCGGGCGAATACGTTGCATCTAAGGACAATAAGGAGCTTCCCGTTTACAATCCCTATACGGGCGAGGTTGTTGATACGGTGCCTGCCGCAACACAAGAGGATATAGATTATGCCGCTCGGTTTGCGGTAAAGGCGCAGAAAAAATGGCGCGACGTACCCGTTCATAAAAGGGTGGACCTTGCGTACAGATTTCTTGAAATAGTTAAGGAACATAAGGAGGAGCTTGCCGTTCTTCTTACTGAGGAATCGGGTAAGCCGATACGTCAGTCCCGCATTGAAATTAATAATATTTTTATCTCATGGAGAGCCTTTTGCGAAAAGGCAAAGCATATTTACGGCTCCGTAATCCCCGAAGGACAGGAGGAAAATCACGACGGCGATATAGTTATTACAACGAGAGAGCCGATAGGCGTTGTTGCCTGCGTTATTCCGTTTAACTTCCCCTGCAATCTTTTTAATCAGAAGGTTGCTCCCGCAATTCTTTCGGGAAACGCTGCCATAGTTAAGCCCTCTATGGAAAACCCGCTTACAGTCGGAAAGCTTGTCGGCTATCTTAAAGAGGCGGGCGTGCCTGACGGAGTTGTTCAGTACGTTACGGGAAAGGGCTCTGAAATCGGAAGATTTATTTCCGAAAATCCCGATATTGAAGCGCTTACCTTAACGGGTTCAACCGCAGTGGGCGTAAACGTTGCAAAATCAGCTGCGGGAACGCTCAAAACCGTAGCGCTTGAGCTCGGCGGAAACGACGCGTTCATTGTTCTTAAGGACGCAACGCTTTATACCGCTGTAAAAGAGGCTGTAAACACAAGATTTTTCAACGCGGGTCAGATTTGCTGCGCGCCGAAGCGCTTTATTATCCACAAATCGCTTTATAACGATTTTGTTGAAAGAGTTGTCAGCGAGGTTAAAAAGTTTAAAATAGGCGCTCCGCTTGACGATACAACCGATATAGGTACTCTGATTAACGAGGACGCTGCGATTGAGGTTGAAAAGCAGATTAATATGACGGTAGAGCAGGGCGGTAAAATCGCCTGCGGCGGTAAGAGGGACAAAACGGTTATTGAGCCCACAGTTCTTATTGACGTTCCTTACAGCGCAGACATTATGCACGACGTTGAGGTGTTCGGTCCCGTTATTGCCTGCTGTTCATTTGAAGACGACGAAGAGGCGCTCGCCCTTGCCAACGATACAAAGTTCGGGCTCGGCGCAAGCGTATTTACAAACGATATGAAAAAGGCTGTTTATTTCTCAAAGCATTTTGAGGCGGGCTCGGTTGTAATTAACGGCTCGAGCTATTTCAGAAGCTTTGAAATGCCTTTCGGCGGATACAAAAAATCGGGCATAGGAACCGAGGGAGTATATTCAACCTTTAACGAGCTGACAAAGCTTAAGTGCGTAATTTTAAAAGGAATTATTTAGCTTATGCCAAATCACGGTACGGTTTTTAATATTCAGAGATATACGATTAACGACGGCCCCGGTATAAGAACAGAGGTGTTTTTAAAGGGCTGTCCGCTCGGCTGTCTCTGGTGCAGTAATCCCGAGAGTCAGAAGGAATTTCGGGAGGTGGGCGTTTATCTGTCAAAGTGTATAGGCTTTGATAAATGCGGCTACTGCGCCGACGTGTGCGCTGAAAATTGCATAAGCTTTAAGGATAATATAATAGCTTCCGTTAACAGAGAGCGCTGCACCTCGTGCATGAAATGCGCCGAAGTCTGCCCCTCCGTAGCTATAAAGGAATGGGGTCAAAAGATGAGCGTAAGCGAGGTAATGGACGTTATTAAAAAGGATATTCCGTATTACAAAAAATCCTCGGGCGGCGTTACTTTTTCGGGAGGCGAGCCGTTAATTCAAAGCGGATTTCTGCTTGAGCTTCTCAAGGAGTGCAAGCATTTCGGGATAGATACCTGCGTTGAATCCGCCCTCTGCGTTGACAGGGAGGAAATTGAGCGGATATTGCCCTATACGGACCTTATGATTGCTGATATTAAAATGATGGACAGCGCGCTTCATTCAAAATATACGGGCAACGGGAACGAGAGAATTCTTGAGAATTTCAGATGGCTGTGTAAAAGCGATGCCGTCCCTGTAATTGTGAGAATCCCCGTTATCCCGAAGGTAAACGACAATATAAAAAATGCAGAGCAGACGGCTGACTTTATTCTAAACGAGCTTGATAATAATATCAGAGTGCTGCAGCTGCTTAAATATATGCCGCTCGGTGAGGAAAAGTACCGTTCGCTTGATATAGATTATCCTATGAGCGATAAGGTATATAATAAGGACGCGTTTGATAAAAGACTTATCGGCATACAGAAATATTTCGTCAGCCGCGGCATTAATTGTATAATAGGGACTACTACAAAGGAGACAGATAAATGACAGAACGGATAAGACCCTGCGGAACGGAGCCGTTTGATAAAAATTACGGAGTCGGCTACAGGGTAGGACACGATGATTTTTCACCTTATGAAAGAGTTAACCGCTTAAGAAAGGTATTTCTTGAGCGCGAATTTAATATAGACGTTGAAAGAGCGCTGATAATTACCGAGGTTTATAAAAATAACCCCGGGCTCTCTCCTATTATGAAAACCGCTGAGTTTATGAAAAAAATACTCGGCGAAATTCCGCTTTATATCCACGATGACGAGCTTATTATCGGCGATATTGCCGCGCCTCCCAAAGCTGCGCCGATTTATCCAGAATTTTCCGTAAGCTGGCTCCTTGAGGAGCTTGACGGCGACGGTACCTTTGCGGACAGAGAGCACGATAAGTTTTTTATAACTCCCGAGGATAAAAAAAGACTGCTTGAGGTGCTCCCGTTCTGGGTTGGAAAAACCGTTGCGGACAGCGTTGAAAAGGAGTTTGACGCCGAACAGCTCAAGGGCGGCGAAATGGGCAAGAAGGTTTATATGACAAACCTTTATCACTACGCGGGCGTAGGGCATTACGTAATGGATTATGAAAGGCTTATGAGCCTCGGCTTTGACGGTATGCTAAGCGAGGCTGAGGAGGGACTTAAAAATGCCGATTCTGCAGAAAAAGCAGAGTTTTATACCGCGATGGCTATAACTCTTAAGGCCGCTAAAAGCTATATTCTCCGCTATTCTGCTCTTGCCTTTGAAATGGCTGAAAAGGAAGCGGACGAAAAGCGTAGCGCCGAGCTTAAAACAATCGGCGAAAACTGCAAGGTTATTGCAGGAGGTACGCCCAAAACAATGTGGCAGGCGCTTCAGCTCTGGAATTTTGCAACAACTATTGCGCTTATTGAAAGCAACGGCCACTCCGTATCCTACGGAAGAATGGACCAGTGGCTCAATCCTTTTTATGAAAGGGATATGAAGAATAAAACCATTACGAAGGACTTCGCTCAGGAGCTTCTTGAATGTGCGTTTATTAAGTGCGGCAATCCGTCAAAGCTAAGGGATAAGGGCAGCACGAAGGTGCGCAACGGCAGAGGCTGGGGCGGTGAAAGCCTTACGGTAGGCGGCGTTGATAAGGACGGAAACGACGCTACGAACGACCTTACCTTTATGCTCCTTGAAGCTTCAGTCCACACCCGTATGATGGACCCGTGGCTCTGCGTAAGGCTCCACGAAAAAACGCCGTACGAGCTTATGGTTAAAACAGTTGAATGTATAAGAGCGGGATACGGTCATCCCAAACTCTTTAACGACAGAGCTGCCGTTCAGGTTATGCTCAATAAGGGTATGACTCTTGAAGAGGCAAGAAATTACGAGGTTGTAGGCTGCGTTGAGCCTGACCTTCCCGGAAAGGAATACGGCTATCACGACGCAGCGTATATGAATATTGCCAAGGTAATGGAGCTTACTCTTAACGGCGGTAAGTGTATCGGTTGTAATAAGGATTGCAGGGTTTACGACCGTTGTATGGGCAAGGGCGAAACTCTCTCCCCGAATTACGGCGATTTAACCACATATAAGAGCATAGACGAAATCCTTGACGCATTTAATAAGCAGGTTGCCTACTGGTCCGATAAAATGTGTTCATCTATTAACATTACGGACAGGGCGCAGCGCGACGTCAAGCCGCTTCCGTTTGCCTCCGCATTTTTTGAGGACTGCGTTAAAAGCGCAACGGAGCTCAATGCAGGCGGCGCAAAGTATAATTTCTCAGGTCCTCAGGCAAGCGGTATTGCAACCTGCGCGGATATACTCAGTACGGTAAAGCAGCTCGTTTTTGAAGAGAAAAAGTATACGGGCGCGCAGCTTCTTGACGCCGTTGAGAAGAACTGGGAGGGCTACGACGCTCTTTATGCTCTTGTTAACAGCGAAAAGGTCCACCATTACGGAAACGACGACGACTATGCGGACGACCTTTTTGAAAAGGTTTTCAATGTTTATTGCGACAATATAAAAGGCAGGAAAAACGAGCGCGGCGGAGAGTTCTGCCCGGGCGTTTATACGGTTAATGCCAACGTCGGTCTCGGTATGGATTTAAAGGCTTCGCTTGACGGAAGAAAGGATTACGAGCCTATTTCCGACAACCTCGGTCCCGTTCACACTCTCGCAGGCTCCCACGATATTTTGGGTCCCACGGCGATTGCAAACTCCGTTACCAAGGTTGACCATTCAAAGGCAACCAACGGAACGCTCCTCAACTGGAAATTTCCGCCCGAATGCGTTGAAGGAATTGAGGGCAGGGATAATCTTGTTAACTTTATCAATACCTATTTTGAAAAAAAGGCAATGCACTGCCAGTTCAACATTATGAGCTCCGCTATGATGAGAGACGCTATGGCGCACCCCGAAAGGCATAAGGATATGCTCGTAAGGGTTGCGGGCTACAGCGCATATTTCGTTGAGCTCGGCGTTCCGCTCCAGATGGATTTAATCCGCAGAACGGAACTGTCCTTCAACTAAAGAGGCGATAATATGAACCAGGCTGAAAGAAGAATACGGCTGATTAAATACCTTTTAAACGAAAACCCGAGGTATAAGAACGTTGAGATTCCGAGCGATAAGACGGAGCAGTTTAACCTTTACCGCTCTCTTGTAAACGTCCGTATGCCCGCTCCCGTAAGTGAGAAATTCCTTGAAATTGAGGACGCCTTCTTAAAGGAGGAAACCGAGCGCAAGGGCGTTACTCACCTTGCTGATTTAACGCCCGTTGAAAAGGATATTTACCTTTGGCAGGGGGATATAACCACTATTGATACTCAGGCGATTGTTAACGCCGCCAATTCACAGCTGCTCGGCTGCTTTGCCCCGTGCCACGCGTGTATTGATAACTGTATTCACACCTTTTCGGGCGTACGCCTTCGTTCAAAATGCGGAGAAATTATGAGGGCGCAGGGCTTTGAAGAGCCGACGGGCAGGGCAAAGGTTACTCCCGCCTATAATCTCCCGAGTAAATACGTTATCCACACGGTTGGACCTATCGTTTTCGGCGCTCTTAATGAGGAGCACGAAAGGCTGCTCGCCTCGTGTTACAACGAATGTCTTAAAGCCGCAGACGAAAACGGTATAACGAGCATAGCTTTCTGCTGTATCTCAACGGGGGAATTCCATTTTCCTAACGAGCGCGCGGCTGAAATTGCGGTTAAAACGGTAAGGGAGTATAAAGAAAAAACGAACAGCAAAATCAAGGTGCTGTTCAACGTTTTCAATGATAATGACAAAGCAATTTACGAAAAGCTTTTAGGATAAAAATAGCGGTACAGTATTTTACGGACTGAAAGAGATTGATTCTCTTTCAGTCTGTTTTTTTCTGAATAATATTATGTTCGCTACACTGCAGTGCTAATATAAAACGCAGTTTATTTATTGACAAACAGAACACCTTGTGTTACAATGTATATACATTGCATTACAAGGCATATACTTTTAAAGGAGATAATTATGAGATATTCAAAAGAATTATTGAAGGGCAGTACCCATCTCCTTGTTCTTGCAGTTCTTGAGAACAGGGATTTATACGGCTACAAAATTATCAGAGAGCTTGAAATCAGAAGTGAAAATGCATTTGAAATGAGTGAGGGTACTCTTTATCCTATTCTTCATGCTCTTGAAAAAGAAAAGCTTCTTGAAAGTTACTGGGAAGAATTTGACGGAAGAAACAGAAAATACTATCACATTACAAAAAAAGGAAAAAAGCAACTTCGGGAAAAAACTGTGGAATGGAAATCCTTCAGTTCCAATGTTAACAAGGTATTGGAATTCTCATAAACAATTATAGTTTTAGTATTATATTTCATATTTAAGGTTTTAAGAGATTATGACAAGAGAAGAATACATTGAGTCTGTCGTTGCAAATATTAATGACAAACAGACAAGGGAAGAGATTGCAGCTGAGATAGCTGCCCATATTGACGACAGGATACGGTTTTATACGGATGCGGGCTACGATTACGACTATGCGCTCTCTCAGGCATTGGAGAAAATGGGCAACAGCGAAGCGGTTTCGCAAAGTATGTCACGGCTTTACAAAAACAATTTCGGGGATAAATTCGCGGCGTACTGGATTTTACTTTCTAACGTTGTTTGTATATTACTTGTAACTTTAGCATTATGGGAGAGCTATGATTTCAGAGATTATTTGAGAATGGAGTATTTCGGAATATTCGGTGTATTATATGCTATAGCTATCGCTGTTAAACACTCTGATAAAAGGATTATTAAGTGCGGGCTAATATATTATATTTTTGTTATTGCAATCAAAGCATTAATGATTATTCATATGGGTATTAAATCTGCGCTTACAAGCCCTATTCTGATATTTATATCTTCCTTAATGACAGGCGATATACAGGCGGTAAAAACCGTAATTTCAGTAACGTCTCAACTTATTCCTTCCAACCTGTTATTTATTATTTCAGTAATTATTTATACTTTAATTGGCGGTGTTGTAGTATACTTTTTATTATTTTTGAGTAAGGCAAAAGTCACTAACCGTACGCTTCGGCAAAATCATATAAAGAAATATACGTTTAAAGTGTGTATCGGTCTATTGCTATTTATATGCACAATAGTTATGCTCTTCTGCATATTTGGAATTAAAGGAATAAAAGACAGTTACAAAGCTCAGGACAGAATCGTAATCGTTGAAAGTGATACAATTGTTGATTTTTCAAACGAATTAACCAATGATAAGTTAAGCGATATTGCGTATGAAGATAAATCAAAACTTGACGTAAACGGCAAAACTTTATTATTAAGTATTTTTGATTCCCGAAATGACCTTGAGCCCTATTATGAGTACAACTATATTGATACGGTTAACGGCAAAAGCACTTCGTCATATATGTCAGAAGGAAACATTGGGAAGTTGAAATATTTAATCAAAAACAACGTTCTTGATTATACGCCGAATTATGATTATGTGTATGTTTTTTCCTTCCCTGCAGACCCCGATGAGGCAGGATATTCCTTCAAAAAAGAATACCGTAAAAGCAACTGGGTTAAAACAAATAAGAAGAGCGAATTCACTTATCCCGTTGAGCAGGGTAAGTATCCGGTAAATATTAACCATATAACAATTGAGAGTAAAAACAAATAACACAATGAGTTTAATGTTTTTGTCATAGAGTATTAATCCAAGACGACTGTCTTTATCATAAAAAATAGCGGTACAGGAAACTGTACCGCTATTTTTATTTAGTGAATTTCTTTTTGAATACGCCCTTCGGGTCTTTTATCAGCAGGATGATAAGCCATGCAACGAGCCCGAGCGCCGTAACCGTAACGCCGAGGAGTGAATCGTTGAGAATATCGGAAAATGCCTGATTAAAATATTCCGTTTTAAGCTCTGCGTATTCAAACACAAAGTCCATAAGCCACATAAGTGAAGCGCCCCAGTAAATAAGGGAGAGCGTTCCGAGCTTATACGTATCCCTTTGCTCGTTTACGTACCATACTATGGTAGCAATGAGAGCTGCGATAATGGTAATAAGTAAAGTCATTTTTCCTCCTTATGCCTCGCTCTTTTTAAGGGCTTTTTTAATGCTGTTAACCTTAGCCTCTGCAACGGCGCAGATAACGCCCCATACAGCGGTAACCGTAACAGCCATCGAAACGCCTACGGTTGCCATTTCGTGAAGCATTTCGGCTTTATCCTCGGGATTAGCCATCGCCGTCAGGAAGGGTGCGAACGGAACTACCTCCCCGTGCCAGAAATGCTCAAAGGCGAGAAGAAGAACTCCGCCCCAGAGAAGGCCTAAAAGCCAGCCGAGTCTTTTTGACCAGGTGATTTTCGGCTCATCGGAAGCAAACTTGTTGCCGTCTGCAAGCTTGGGAGCCTCAATTTTCTGCTCTGATTTTTTTGCTGCAAGGTAAGCTGCGGTAACAACGACAGCCTCAACAGCGGGAACTATAAAACATGCCATAATAATTTCCTCCTTATATTTATAACTTTATTATATTAAACCGACAAAGCCCAAACAAGCCCCGTAGGGGGATATTTTTTTGAATTGACTTTATATTATATATTTATTACAATAAAAAAGGGAGTGATATTTATGACGTTTAACGATGCGGTTAAAAAATACTATGCCGATATGACGGATGAAACGCTTTATGAGGCGGCGTCAGAGCTTTGCAGGGAGCTTAAGCTCAGCGAGAAGCTTCATATGCTTTCGGGTCAGCGCTTTTTTATGCGCAACGGCTTTGACCTGATAACGAAGGGGCAGAAATATAACTGCCGTCCTTGTCTCAGCGGCGGGGTTAAACGGCTCGGTATTCCCGCCGTGGCGTTTTCGGACGGACCGCGCGGCGTCGTTATGGGAAACAGTACCTGCTTTCCCGTTTCCATGGCTCGCGGCGCAGCGTTTGACGAGGAACTTGAATACGAGATAGGCTCTGCGATTGCGGACGAGGTTGCCGCTCAGGGCGGTAACTATTTTGCGGGCATATGCATTAACCTTCTGCGTAATCCCCGCTGGGGCAGAGCGCAGGAAACCTACGGAGAGGACCCGTTTTTGCTCGGCAGAATGGGTGCCGCTCTTACTAAGGCAGTTCAGGATAAGGGGATTATCGCCTGTCCGAAGCACTATGCGGTAAACAGCATTGAAAATATCCGTTTTGACGTTAACGTTCTCGCTGACGAAAAAACGCTCCACGAAGTTTACCTTCCGCATTTCAAAGCCTGTATTGACGCGGGCGCAATGTCAATTATGGGCGCGTATAATTTATTCCGCTCAGAGCATTGCTGCGAGAGTAAGTATTTATTAAAAGACGTTTTAAGAGAGCAGTGGGGCTTTACGGGCTTTACAATTTCCGATTTCTTAATGGGAGTAAGAAACGCGCCGAGAGCGTTAAAGGCGGGGCTTGATATTGAAATGCCCCAGATTATGCACTATGCAACCCTTCCGCTTGATTTAAAGCTCGGAAAAGTTTCAATGGACGATATTAACGCCTCGGTTGAAAGCATACTCCGAGGGCTGATAAAAATTACGCCGAAGCTCAGGTATACCTCGCAGTCGGTAATCGCCTGCAAAAAGCATAC